>CAZPUL010000011.1:0-44948 GCA_964589735.1 uncultured Verrucomicrobiota bacterium
CCGATGAGACGAATGGGAAACATCGAACGCCGGTTGGTTGCACCAGTGGCCGATATGCCCAACATCGAACATCGGGCAGGAGGTTGGTGAGAGCTAGTCTCATTGGAATATGTTTTGACAATCCAAGCGGCTTACGCAGAATTCGAGTCCCGTTGCGCGGGAAAATCAGTCCGCGCCGCCGCCACGCAGGCATTTCCGGTTACCTTGGGAGTTTTCCTGGGGATTCTGACCGGGTTTCGCAATCGTGGATTTTTTGTTTTAGGCGGCAGGTCGGTTTTTCTGAGCGGGGGGCTTGATAAGCGCTAATGAGTCTTATTAAGGAAACCTAAATCATACGCCGTGAGCGAAGTTTGCTTGCGGAATGCTGAGTCGGGGCCTATTTAAAGTCTGACGCACGAACAGTGCGTCTTATTTTGCTGGGCTGAAGTTATAAGAAGTTAAGTTGTTTTTGGGTCGGTTTGCGGTTGAGATTAACGAAAATGATGCTGAAAGCGCCGAGAAAGCGGTTCGGCTCAGAAAAGTTAAGCACCCAATGTCAGACATTTTTCCTAAATGGACCAATAAGTTGCCGCTGCTGATCGTAGTGGGCGCTTCCTTGGTCGGCACGGCGGTCACCGCCGGTGTGTGGTATTACTTCACACCGAAATATACGCGCGTCGGTTATCAGCCGAAGCAGCCGGTGGCCTTTTCACACAAGATTCACGCGGACCAATTGGGTCTGGACTGCCGCTACTGCCATAACGGCGTGGAGAAGTCCTGGTATTCCAATGTGCCCGCCGCGAGCACGTGCATGAACTGCCACAACCAAGTGCTCAAGGATGATCCGAAGCTGCAAGTGGTGCGCGACAGCTTCAATGAGAACAAGCCCATCCCGTGGGTGCAGATCCATAAGGTGCCGGATTACGTTTACTTCAACCACTCGGTGCATGTGAATCGTGGGGTGAGTTGCGTGGAGTGCCACGGCCAGATCAACCAGATGGACGAAGTTTACCACTCCAAGCCGTTGAGCATGTCCTTCTGCTTGGATTGCCATCGTAACCCGGAGAATGTGCTGCGGCCGCTGGATAAGATCACGGATCTGAACTTCAAATGGAGCGAGGACCCGAAGGCCAATGCGGAGAAGCAGAAGGCTTACGGTCTCGAAATGGTCCACAAGATGAACGTGCAGTCGTCCCAAAGCTGCTCGACCTGCCATCGATGAAAACAATTCCCCCTTCCAAACCGGAGACGCAGACAGGCCAGCAATACTGGCGGAGTCTGGACCAGTTGCAGGATACCGCGGAGTTCCGTCAGTGGCTCGAGCGCGAGTTCCCTGAAGGTGCCAGCGAGTTCACCGACCCGGTGTCCCGCCGTAACTTCGTGAAGATCATGTCCGCCTCGTTCCTGCTCGCAGGGGTGGGGCTGACGGGTTGCCGCCGTCCGGAAGAACACATTCTGCCGTTCTCGAAGATGCCGGAGGATTATGTGCACGGGGTGGCGCAGTTCTTCGCCTCGGCGTATCCGACGCGCGGCACAGCGATCCCGCTGGTGGTGAAGGCGCATGAAGGCCGGCCGGTGAAGGTGGAAGGCAACAGCCAGTTGCCCGGCAGCAAGGGTGGTACGGACCAGTTCGCGCAGGCTTCCTTGCTGAATCTTTATGATGTGGACCGCGCGAAGCGGTTCACGAAAGACGGCAACGGTGTGGATCGCATCGTTGCGCTGGATGCCTTGAGCAAACTGGGCACGGAAGCGGCCGCGACGGAGGGCAAGGGGCTGGCGTTCCTTCTGGAGCGCAGCAGCTCGCCGTCACGCAACCGTTTGCAGAAGGCCATCGCGGCGAAGTTGCCGCAGGCGAAGTGGTTTGTTTACGAGCCGGTGGATTTCGATGTGCAGCGTCAGTCGGCGTCGTTGGTGTTCAACAAGGAAGTGCGTCCGCACTATCAGTTGGGCGAAGCCAAGCGCATCCTTACGCTGGATTGCGATTTCATCGGCAACGAGCAGGACGCTTACTCGCTGATCCATGGTTTCGCGAAGAATCGCAAGACGAAGTCCAGCAAGGACGAGATGAACCGCCTCTATACGGTGGAGGCGCTGTTCACGTTGACGGGTGCGAATGCGGATCACCGCCTGCGCGCCCCGGCCAGTGCGGTGCTGCCGATCGCGGCGAAGATCGCGGTGGCGATCCTCGGGGCGAAGAGCGGTTTCAACGCGATTGCCCAAGCGCTCGAACCCATCGCGGCCCAGGCCAAAGTGGATCAGAAGTGGGTCAATGAGTGCGCCAAGGATCTGGTGGATGGTGGCAAGAGCAGCCTCATTTTGGCCGGATACCAGCAGCCGTTGGAAGTGCATCTCATCGCGCACGTGCTGAACGCCGCGCTCGGTGCGGTGGGCACGACGGTCAGCTACCTCCCGGCGGAAGAGCCGGTGCGGGGCACGATCCAGGAACTCGCGGCAGCATTGAACGCGGGCGAGGTCACGACGTTGGCGATCCTTGGTGGCAATCCGGTTTACAACGCTCCGGCAGACTTGAACTGGTCGGCGGCGCAAGCCAAGGCGGGCACGGTCATCCGTCTCGGCTATACGGAAGATGAATCCTTCGTGAAGAAGGGCTGGCATCTGCCGCTGGCGCACTACTTGGAATCTTGGGGTGATGCCCGCACGTCCGATGGCACGTTGGTGCCGGTGCAGCCGCTCATCCAGCCGCTCTTTGGTGGCATCACGGAACTCGAAGTGCTCGCCCGCCTTGGTGGGTTGGCCAAGACGAGCGCGTATGACATCGTGCGCGAGACATTCAGCGCGATCGGCAGCGGCAGCGAGAATGCCTGGCGCAAGTTCCTGCATGACGGTTTCCTCGCGGACAGCGCGGCGAAAGCAGTCACGGTTTCGGTCAGCCTCGGTAACACGGCGGATGCGTTGAAGAACGCGAAGGTGTTGCCGGCTCCGAGCCAGAACGCGCTCGAAGTGGTGTTCCATCGCAGCTACAGCGTGGATGACGGCCGCTTCGCGAACAACGGCTGGATGCAGGAGACGCCGAATCCGATCACGAAAGTGACGTGGGATAACGTTGTGTTGGTCAGTCCGACCACGGCGACGGCGCTGGGAGTGGGAAGCTTCAATCCGGAGTCCAAGACACCGACGGCGGAACGCGGCAAATTCTACAACCAAGTTGTGGAAGTGTCCGTGAACGGCAAGACGGTCAAGGGCCCGATCTGGATCGTCCCCGGCATGGCGGACAACGTCATCGGTCTGGAACTCGGTTATGGGCGTCCGGATGCGGGCCGCATTGCCAAGTCACAGTTGGTGGATGAGAAGGTGGTTCCCGCTGGTTTCAATGTTTACGTGGCCCGCACCACGAACGCGTTGCACATCGCGTCCGGTGCGAAGTTGGCGTTGCATTTGGTGAACGGGAAGGAACAGACCTATCCCATTGCCAGCACGCAGGAACACGGCGTGATGGAAGGCCGCTCGATCATCCGCGAGGCGAACTTGGACCAGTACAAGAAGCAGCCTGACTTCGCGAAATTGATGAACCTGCATCCGGCTCCGGTCAGCCCGGCCTTGCAGGCCAAGGGAGTGAAGGAAGCGCCTTCGATGTATCCGAACCCGCTCGATGAGTGGAAGGACAAGGCGGTGCATCAGTGGGGCATGGCCATCGACCTCAGCGCGTGCGTCGGTTGCACCGCCTGCGTGGTCGCCTGCCAGAGCGAGAACAACGTCCCCATCGTCGGCAAGGACCAAGTCCGTCGCGGTCGCGAGATGAGCTGGTTGCGCCTGGACCGCTACTTCGCGGGTGATGTGCTGAATCCGCAGATCGCTTTCCAGCCGATGCTCTGCCAGCACTGCGAGGCGGCCCCGTGCGAAAACGTTTGCCCGGTGAATGCGACCGCGCACGACGAAGAAGGCCTGAACGTCATGGCCTACAACCGTTGTGTCGGTACGCGCTACTGCTCGAACAACTGCCCGTATAAGGTCCGTCGCTTCAACTATCTGGATTTCAACAAGCGTCCATTGAACGATCTCGTCGGCCCGCACTACCGCACGCCGATGACGGCGCAGGTGGAAGGCGAATGGGCCATGACCCGTTGGTGGAAGAGCCCGGAAAAGGGCTGGCGCTCCGACGAAGAATGGGAATTGCTCAAGCTTGCCAAGAATCCGGACGTCAGCGTCCGTATGCGCGGTGTCATGGAGAAGTGCTCCTTCTGCGTGCAGCGCATCGAAGGCGCGAAGATCGCCCAGAAGGTCAAGGCGCGTGACACGGATGCCGTGGCCGTACCCGATGGCACCATCAAGACCGCGTGCCAGCAGGCCTGCCCGGCGGACGCGATCGTGTTCGGCAACATCAAGGACCCGAACAGCGAAGTGTCCAAGTGGAAGGCGCAGGATCGCGATTACTCCGTGCTGGAGTTCTTGCTCACCAAGCCGCGCACCACGTATCTGGCGCGCATCCGCAACCAGAACAAGTCCATGCCGGACTACCAAGAATTCCCGGGCACTTCCACGGAATGGCTCGGCAAGCACAACAGTTTTGAAGCGCACGGCCACGCCGACCATGGGGATCATGCCCATGATGCCAAAGGCCATGAGACCAAGAAAGGAGCGCACTAATGTCAGACGCCGCCGCGATTCCTGCTAATTTCAAAGTCCAGGCTCCCCCCGTGGAGCTGGAACGCGAAGTATTAGTCAACAAACAACGCGACATTGGTTGGCTCTCCGACCGCGTTGCCTCCGTCATCGAGGGCAAGACCCCGCTCTGGTGGTGGGCCATGATGGTGCCCAGTCTCATCCTTTACGGATGCATGGGCGCGATGATCTTCTATCAGATCTCCGTGGGCGTTGGGGTGTGGGGGAACAGCCACCCGGTCATGTGGGGCTGGGACATCATCAACTTCGTGTGGTGGATCGGTATCGGTCACGCCGGTACGCTGATCTCCGCGATTCTCTTCCTGCTCCGGCAGAAATGGCGTACTTCCATCAACCGTGCGTCCGAGGCGATGACCATCTTCGCCGTGATGTGCGCCGGTATCTATCCGGCCCTGCACGTCGGTCGTATCTGGTACGACTGGTACCTGTTCCCGATCCCGAACTCGAACGCCATCTGGCCGCAATTCCGCTCGCCGCTGATGTGGGACGTGTTCGCGGTTTCGACCTACTTCACGGTGTCCGTGTTGTTCTGGTTCATGGGTTTGATCCCTGACCTCGCGGTCATGCGCGATCGTGCCAAGACCAAGATCCGCAAGTTCGCTTACGGCATCTTCTCCTTCGGCTGGACCGGTTCGAACCGCCACTGGAGCAATTACGAAAAAGCGTATCTGTTGCTGGCCGGTCTCTCGACGCCGCTGGTGCTCTCCGTGCACTCCATCGTGTCCTTGGACTTCGCCGTCTCGCAGCTTCCGGGCTGGCATACGACCATCTTCCCGCCGTACTTCGTCGCGGGTGCCGTGTTCTCCGGCTTCGGCATGGTGCTGACGCTGCTCATCCCGCTGCGTACACTGTGCAAACTGGAAGACATCATCACCATGCGCCACATCGACTTGATGTGCAAAGTGGTGCTGGCGACCGGTTCCATCGTCGGTTACGCCTACATCATGGAGATCTTCATCGCGTGGTATAGCGGCAGCCCATACGAGCGCTTTGCTTTCTATAACCGCGTGTTCGGTCCTTACTACTGGGGCTACCTGTGGATGTTCCTGCCGAACGTGATCATTCCACAATTGTTCTGGTTCAAGTGGTTCCGCAGCAACTTGGTGGTCATCTTCATCCTGTCGCTGATCGTGAACATCGGCATGTGGTTCGAGCGCTTCGTCATCATCGTGACGTCGCTGCACCGCGATTTCCTCCCCGCGAACTGGGGCTGGTACTCGCCCACCTGGGTGGACATCCTCATGTTCCTCGGAACATTCGGGCAGTTCTTTACCTTCTTCCTGCTGTTCATGCGCTTCATCCCGATGATCGCCATCTGTGAAGTGAAAGCCATCACGCCGCAGGCCGACCCGCATCACCCGCTGGGTGGTGCCAAAGACGGAGGACATCACTAATGTCAGCGAGCAAACCATACGGCCTGCTGGCCGAGTTTGATAAACCGGCCGAAGTCATGCACGCCGCCGAACAGGTGCGCGATGCCGGCTACAAGGTCTGGGACGTGCACACCCCGTATCCGATCCACGGCATGGACGACGCCATGGGCCTGAAGAATTCCAAGGTCGGCTGGTTCTCCTTCATCGGCGGTGTCACCGGTTACACCACGGGCATGCTGCTCATCTGGTGGACGAACGCGGTCGATTACAAAGTCATGATCGGCGGCAAACCGATGTTCAGCCCGTTCGGCGCATTCCCGCCGTCCTACGAACTGACGATTCTCTTCGGCGCGTTCGGCGCCCTGCTGGGCATGCTGTTCCTGAACCGCCTGCCGCGCTTGCATCACCCGCTCCTGAAGCATGACCGCTTCAAGCTGGTGACCCACGACAAATATTTCATCGTGATCGAGACTGCCGATCCGAAGTATTCACCCAAGGAAACCCGCGAGTTGCTGGAAAAGGCCGGCAGCAAACGCATCGAACTCGTGGAGGAATAAGGAATGAAATACTTTATAGGTTTCTTGGCCCTGACCGTGGCCTCCGTGCTGCTCATCGCAGGCCGGCAGGGGGATAAGTCCCTCAAGCCGCCGATTGAGATCATCCCGGACATGGACCGCCAGCCGAAGCTCCGTCCACAGGCTGGCAATCTGTTCTTTGCCGATGGCAAGAGCTCGCAGAACAAGGTGGCAGGCACCATCGCCCGCGGCTCCCATTACGAGGACAGTCCGGCGAACACCGGCAAGCTTACCGGCACGACGAACTGGGTGGAACTCATCCCGGTGCCCGTCACCACGCAACTCATGGCCCGGGGCCATGAACGCTACGACATCAATTGCGCTCCTTGCCACGGCAAGCAGGGCGATGGCAAAGGCATCACGACGAAGTACAACATGGTGGCGGTCGCCAATTTCCATGATGTCCGCCTCGTGACGATGACCGATGGTGAGATCTTCAACACCATCACCCACGGCAAAAACCTGATGGGCGGCTACGGCGCGAACATCGATATCGAAGATCGCTGGGCGATCATCTCATACCTGCGCGCTCTGCAACGCAGCCGTCTCGCAACCATTGATGACGTGCCCGCTCCGGCCCGCGCATCCTTGAACAAATAATCTTATGGCTTCGCACACGACTACCCCTACCGAAGCCCCACTGGACATGTCCAAGTGGCGGTCCGTGCCGAACAAACTGGTCATCGCCGGTGTCATCATGGCGGTGGTTGGCGCAGGTGCCTCGGCGGTGATCAAGCCTGATCCGGCCCACGCCGAGCACGCCATTCCGGTGCTCAAGCAGTTCGGCTATTCCTATCTCACGGCCTACATCTTCTGCCTGAGCTTCATGCTTGGCGGTCTGTTCCTCACCATCCTGCATCATCTGTTTGATGCGAGCTGGTCGGTGCCGACCCGCCGCATCACCGAAGCCCTCGCCAGCTTGGCCGGTCCGTTGGCGATCGGGTTCCTTCCGATCCTCGTCCTCGGCCCCGGTACGAACACGATTTATGCGTGGATGACTCCGGCGGGCTTGGAGGGCCACGCGGTGCATGCCAAAGGTTACCTCATGACCAAGGGCGGCTTTGTGGTGGTCAGCCTGTTCGCCTTGGGCACCTGGTGGCTGCTGGCCAACCGCCTGCGTTATTGGTCCGTGAAGCAGGATGAGACCGGCTCGGCGGAATGCACCAAGAAGATGAGGGCTTGGGCCTGCGGCGGTATCTGGCTCTTCGCCATCACGGTCACGCTGGCGATCATCATGTGGGTGAAGGCGCTGCATGTGGAGTTTTTCTCCACCATGTTTGGTGTGCAATTCTTCGCGGGTCTGACTTGGGTGAGCATCGGCACGACGTATCTCATCGCGCTGATCCTGAAACGTCAGGGACCGCTGCAAGGTTTTGCCAAGGAAAAGACGTTCTATTTCCTCGGCTCGCTCTTGTTCGCCTTCACGGTGTTCTGGGCGTACATCACGTTTTCCCAGTATTTCATCATCTGGAACGCCAACATCCCGGAAGAGACGTTCTACTTCCTCTGGCGCGAACAGGGTTCCTGGTTCGGATTGGGTGTGCTGCTGATCTTCGGCCACTTCTTCATCCCGTTCCTCGCCCTGCTGCGCATCGACTTGAAGTTGAAGGTCTGGTGGATGGCCCCGATCATCGCTTGGGCCTGGGTGATGCACTACCTCGATCTTACCTACAACATCATGCCGGTGCTCCGGCCCTTCGGCTTCATGCCGCAATTGCTGGACTTGGGCCTGCTGCTGCTGCTGGTCGGCGTTCTGGTGAATCTGTTCGTCAAGTCGCTTAACTCGCATCCGGTGATCCCGCAGAAGGATCCCCGCATCGCTGAGGCGCTGGACATGTATGTGCCGCCGGCTTCGTCCAAGCTGGCCGGTGCCAAACACTGATCTTAAACCGAAGAACCTATGAGCAAATCATCCAACTGCTGCAGTTGCATCAGTCCGAAGTGCGTAGCCTGGTTCGTCGGCATCGCCGGCACCTTCCTCATCACCTACGGTTTCATTCAGGTGATGCGCAGCTATACCGCCACGCCAGATCTCACGGCCACCCGCGCCGCGGAACGCGCCAAGAACCTGAAGGATTTGCGCGCCGAGGAGAACAAGGCCCTGACGGAATACGCCTGGCAGAACAAGGACAAGGGTTTTGTCCGCGTGCCCGTGGACCGCGCCATCGAGCTGACCCTGGCCGAGTACAAGGATCCGAAGGCCCTCCGTGAGCTGATGATCAAGCGGGTGGAAAAACTGAACGAGGCCCCGCCGAAAGCACCGGAAAAACCGAGTGCCTTCGAGTAAGTAAGCAATCTTTTGCCCTCAAAATGAGTTCGGCCCCACAAACCAACGAAGCCGTCTGCCAGCCAGAGAGTACTCCGGCGCAGATTGATGCTTCCTGCCGTCTGCCGTTGCTGCTGATCTTCGGCAGCTCCGCTGCGTGGCTGGTCGTCAGTGCCATCTTGGGGCTCATCGCCTCGGTGAAGATGCACAGCCCCAAGCTGCTGGCGGATTGTCCTTTCTTCACCTACGGCCATGTCCAGGCAGGTGCCTTCAACACGCTCCTCTACGGTTTCGTGGCGCAGGCGGCCATCGGTGTCATGCTCTGGCTCATCGCCCGCCTGGGTCGCACGACCTTGGTGCAGGGCGGTTTCGCCGCCGTGGGTGCCATCTTCTGGAATCTCGGGGTGACGCTCGGTCTCATCGGTATCATGATCGGTGACGGTTCCGGTTACGAATGGTTTGAGTTCCCGAAATATGCCGCGCCGGTCTTGCTGGCTGGTTATATCCTGATGGGATTGGTGGCCGGTTTCACCTTTGGCGGGCGCAAGAATGAAGTGATGTTTCCTTCCCAGTGGTTCCTGCTGGCGGCCATGTTCTGGTTTCCTTGGATTTACGTCACCGCCGTGGCACTCATCCACTGGTTCCCGGCGTTGGGTGTGATGCAGGCAATCGTGCATCAATGGTATGCCCATAACCTCGTCGTTGTCTGGCTTGGCAGTATCGGCATCGCCACGGCTTACTACTTTGTCCCCAAGCTCGCGGGCAAGCCGCTCGCCAGCTACAACCATGCACTGGTCACCTTCTGGTTCCTGCTCCTGTTCGGCGGCATGGGTGGCATGCATCATGGCATGCCGGTCCCCGCGTGGCTGCCATCCCTCAGCACGGTGATGGCTTTCCTGCTGGTCGGCCCGGTGCTGGCTTTCATCGTGAATCTGCATGGCACGCTATATGACGATGGAGGCAAGGTTCCTGCCAGCCTTACGCTGAATTTTGTCCTCGCCGGTTCGGTGGCCTTGCTCGCGGGCACCCTCATGAAGGCCATCGGCTCGGTGCCGCAGATCAGTGACATTACCCACTTCACCTACTTCACCGCGGCTCAGAACAAACTGATGCTGTTCGGTTTCGCCTCATTGATTTTGCTGGGTGCCATCTATTACGTCGTACCCCGTGTAGCGGGTGTCGAATGGCCCTTGGCCGGTGCGCTCAAAAGTCATTTCTACTTGGCCACCATCGGTGCCGCCGTGCTGGTTTTGTCGCTCGCCCTGGGCGGGGTGCAGCAGGGTTTGAAACTCGCATCCCCGACCGATTTCATGGAAGTGACCAAGGCGGCCATGATGGGTTTCCGCTTGAGCACGCTGGGTGACCTGCTGTGGCTCGTCGGCAGCCTGGCCTTGCTTGTGAATGTGAAGCTGCTCGTCTATCGGTTGGTCAAAGCCCAGGCCCTCGCCTGCGTGGCTGAATCCCAGACGGCCAAGACCCGGGAGGCCGCCGTATGAATCAAGGTCCCTTGGTATTTCTCGGTTTGTTCGTCACCTTGGTGACGTCCTGGTTCGGCATGATCTTCGTGCCCCAACTCCAAGTCGGTTCGCTGAAGCCCGTGGCGGCGGAAGTGAGCGGCGGCCTGTATCCGGCAGCCAAGCCTGGCACAGCTCAGCAAGGCGCAGAAGTTTATCGCCAGCAAGGTTGCTACTACTGCCACAGCCAGCAGGTGCGGCAGAGCGGGGCCCTCTTTGATGTCGTGCTCCTAAAGGCCGGCAGCAATACAAACGATTTGATCAAGGCCGTTGCCAAACATAATACGAAGTTTGGTGAAAAAGCCATCGGCAAACTGATTCAAAGCACGCCCGTCGAATTGCTTTCGGGCGTCGCCTTGGATGTGGCGGAAAAGCTCTACAACGATATCGACAAGATTTCCACTGCGGATGATAACAAGCCACAGGCGGTTTACAAAGTGGTGGCACTGGGGCCGGATTTCGATCGCGGCTGGGGCTCCCGTCGTACGGTTTCTCCTGATTTCCTTTTCGAACCGAAGGTGATGCTCGGCGAGCAGCGTATCGGGCCCGATCTCGCCAACATTGGTGCGCGGCAAACCAACGCTGTGTGGCATCTGACCCATCTCTACCAGCCCACCTTGGTCGTGGAAGGTTCCCGGATGCCCGGCCATCCTTTCCTTTTCGAGAAACGTCCCAAAGGCCGTCAACCCTCGCCCGATGCCTTGGTCTTGTCTGGCCTTGATGACAAGATGGAAGTGGTGCCCAAAGCGGAAGCCAAAGCCCTCGTAGCTTATCTCTTGAGCCTGAAGTCAGTGACTCCGGTGTTTGAAGCACCCATGCCCCCGGTGATCAAACCGGAGCAGCCGGCTGCAACGAATGCCGTGGCCAACGCCACGACTGCCCCATGAGCAACCCGAAGCACAATCCAAATGGTGGCGCTCCTGTCGATGGGCCGGAGCCAACGGTGAAGTCTGAGCATTCCCCGCTCTGGGTCTTTGTGACGTCAGGTATAATGCTCTACCTTGGCTTGGGTTTCCTGGCTGACCGCGCCGGTGGTTTTAATAACCAGGTTTACGAACCGTATCCCTCATTGGCCTACGTCAAGCGCGCTCATCCACCGACCGGGGATGATCCGATCGGTCGCGGTAAGAAGGTGTTTGAGGCCCGGGGTTGCGGCGGTTGCCATGGTGCCACGGGTGATGGTATGCCCGGCGTAAATCCCCCCTTGGCCGGTTCCGAGTGGGTACTGGCCGAAGGGCCTAATCGTTTGGTGCGGATTGTCCTGAACGGTTTGAACGGTCCGATCACCGTCAAGGGGCAGGCTTATAATAGTCAGATGCCCGCCATGGGTGATGGCTTGTCCGATCGTGAGATTGCTGACCTGCTCAGTTACCTGCGTAACTCATGGGGCAACAAGGCCTCCATCGTGAAGGAATCTCAGATTAAAACCGTCACTTCTGAAGTTCGTGGCAAACCGCAGTGGAATCCGGCTGACCTGCTGGCCTTACCTGACAAATAAGCCCTCCGTCTCAATTCTTTCACCTGCCGCCGTCTCCGGATTGTGGCAGGTTTTTATTGTCCGGATCACGCCTCGCCGCGTCGTTCGATCTCGGCGATAGCCCACACCGCATGCTCGGCCACCAACGGCTCCACGTCGTGAGTCGCCTGTTCCAAAGCGGGCAAAGCCTCCGCCCCCGCCGTGTTCCCCAAGGCCACACACACGTTCCTCAACAATCCCCGCCGTTTGGTGCGGAGCATGGGTGTGCCCGCGAAGTGCTGCTTGAAGCCCGCAGCATCCAACTTCAGCAACTCCAGTAAGTCCGGCGTGCCCAAGCCAGCTCGCCGATGCGGCCTTAGCAGGGAGGCTTCCTTGGCGAAGCGATTCCACGGACAGGCCGCCAGACAATCATCACAACCGTAGATGCGGTTGCCAATGAGCGGGCGCAGTTCCACGGGAATGGAACCTTTTAGTTCGATCGTGAGATAAGAGATGCAGCGCCGGGCATCGAGCTGGAAAGGAGCGGGCAGGGCATTGGTCGGACAGGCATCCAGACAACGTCGGCACGAACCGCAGCGATTCACTTCACCGGCGTCCGGCTCCAGTTCCAGCGTGGTGATGATCTCCGAGATGAAGAACCAGTTACCCAACTGGCGGCTGATTAGATTCGTGTGCTTGCCTACGAAACCTAATCCGGCTCGGTAGGCCAGATCACGCTCCAAGATGGGCCCGGTGTCCACATACCACAAGGAACGTGTAACTGCTCCCCCTTGGACATCAACGAAATCAGACAATTGCTTCAAAGGCCCCGCCAGCACGTCATGGTAATCCTCATACCGGGCGTAGCGGGCGAGGGTGCCTTGCCCCTTGGCGGCCTCTCCCTGCCATTCGGCGGCATGGTAGCTGGTGGCGAGAGAGATCAGCGATTTGGCGCCGGGGAGGACTTGCTGGGGATCAGTACGCTTATGGGCATTCCGCTGCAGCCAGCCCATCTCCCCGTTTTTACCGGCCGCCAGCCAGTCGTTTAGCTGCGGGCCAGTGGCCGGTGGTGCGGCGCTGGTGAAGCGGCAAAGATCAAAGCCCAATTCCAGGGCGCGCTGACGGATGGCTTCCTTCACTGGCTATGGCCGAAATCACGTCGGGCAAGCTGGAACTGGTGGCAGATCTGGTGGGCCACTTCCCGAACCGAACGGAACTCGGTGCTCACCAGTACATCCGCATGCCGGTAATGAGGCTCACGTTCCGCCAGCAGGCGTTCGATTTTCCCTTGCGGATCCGGGTCTTGGAGCAGGGGACGATGGGTCTGGTTCCTTACCCTCCGCCAGATGGTCTCCGGTGCCGCCCAGAGGCATACGACGAGGGAGTGTGTCTTCAGCGAGGCCATGTTATCGGGGTTGCAAACTAACCCTCCGCCGGTAGCGATGACCATGGAAGACATCTCGGCCAGTTTGGCCACGGCTTCCCGCTCGAATTGCCGGAAGGTCGGTTCCCCGTCCTCGGCAAAGATTCGGGGGATGGTCTTGCCCACGCGTTGCTCGATCATCACGTCCGTATCCAGGAAATTGAAATGCAGCAAAGTGGCGACTTGCTGGCCGACCGTCGATTTGCCGGTGCCCATGAAGCCCACCAAGGTCACATTGCGCAATTCCCGCCCAAGACTCATCCGTGAGGAATACCTGAAACGGGTCCGGCAGGCACGCCGATTCTATGGATTTTGTCCGCCGGACAGTCTTTGACGGAAATTCATTTTCAAAACGCCAGTTTCCAGATAACCATGACCTGTGCCTGACCGTGCCATGAAGGGAGAACGTGCGTTCCGGGGGATTCCGGTGTCTGCCGGAGTCGTCCGCGGAAAGGTTCTCGTCATCACTACCTCCCGGGAGACGGTCCCGCAAAGATCGATCTCTGAGGATGGCATTCCGGCAGAAATGCAGCGGCTGGAGCAGGCGCTTATCCAGACCCGTCAGGAGATTCTCGCCGTCCAGCAAAAGGTCGCGGATAACCTCGGAGCGGCCGATGCGAACATCTTCGATGCCCACCTGCTCGTCTTGGAAGACCCCACCTTGCTCGATGAGACCACCCGGCTGATGCGTGAGCAACTGGTGAGCGTGGATTACGCCTACCAGCAAGTGGCGGAAAAATACGCGGCCACGCTGGAGAGCATCGAGGACGATTACCTGCGCGAACGCGCGGCAGATTTGCGCGATGTGAAGATCCGCGTGCTGAACCATCTCGTCGGGCGCGCCCCGGAAGATGTCCTCAGCCACCTGAACGAGCCGTGCATCATCATCGCGCATGACCTGACGCCTTCCACGACGGCGGGCTTGGACAAGAAATTCGTGCTCGGTTTCGCCACCGAGATCGGCAGCAAGACCTCCCACACCGCCATCATGTCGCGGTCGTTGGAGATCCCCGCAATCGTCGGTCTGCCGGACATCACCTCACACTTGGTCACTGGCGAGTATGTCCTGCTGGATGGCTACAACGGCGTGGTGGTCCTGAATCCCACCGAGCAGACGCTATTTGAATACGGCCAGCTCGTGCGCCGCCAGATGTCGCTTCAGGAGGAACTGGGCGAGTTGCGTGACAAGCCGGCGGTGACGCTCGATGGCCGCAAGGTCATCCTCTCCGCCAATCTGGAGACGCCTGAGGACGTGGAGAACGTCAAGATCTGCGGCGCGGAAGGAGTCGGCCTCTACCGCACGGAATACCTTTTCATCAACCGCGACGGATTGCCCTCCGAAGAGGACCAGTACGAGGCTTATCACAAGGTCGCCGCCGCCTTGAAGGGGCAGCCCGTGGTCATCCGCACTTTGGATCTTGGGGGTGACAAATTCCTTTCCAGCCTGCAGATCCCACAGGAGATGAATCCCTTTCTCGGCTGGCGCGCCATCCGTTTTTGTTTGCAGGAGCTTGATGTGTTCCGTGTCCAGCTTCGCGCCATCCTCCGTGCCAGTGTCGTCGGCAACGTGAAGATCATGTACCCGATGATCTCGGGCGTGGAAGAGCTGAAGCAGGCGAACGCGATCTTGGAAGAGTGCAAGGAACAGTTGCGCGCCGAGGGCAAACCCTTCGATGACAAGCTGGAGACCGGGGCGATGATCGAGATACCCTCGGCTGCCTTGGCGGCCGATGCGCTGGCCAAGCGGGTCCAATTTTTCAGCCTCGGTACCAATGACCTCATCCAGTACTCGCTCGCCGTGGACCGGATGAATGAGAAGATCGCGCATCTCTACGAGCCATCCCATCCGGCCATCCTGCGTCTCATCCAGATGACGGTGGAAGCGGCGCACCGCAAGGGCCTATGGGTCGGTGTGTGCGGCGAGATGGCTGGTGATCCGGCGATGGTTCCTTTGCTGCTGGGTTTAGGCGTGGATGAATTGAGCTGCGCTCCGCCTTTGGTGCCCCGGATCAAGAAGTTAGTCCGCCAGATCAAACAGAGCGAGGCGGAAGCCCTCGTGAAGCAGGCTCTCGAGTGCGATTCCGGCACGGAGATCCACGCGCTCTCCCTGCAGCTTGCACGAAACGTTGCGCCCACGCTATTTAACGTTACAAAATAACCCAGATGAAAGTGCTGATCCTAGCGGCTGGCTATGCCACCCGCCTTTATCCTTTGACTTTGACCCAGCCCAAGCCGCTGTTGCCCGTGGCCGGCAAGCCCATGATCGATTACGTCATGGACAATCTCGCGGCCATTCCCGAGATCGATCATGTCTATGTCGTGACGAACGCGAAGTTCGCCGGGCATTTCCAGAAATGGGCGGATGCTTACGACTCCAAATCCAAACTCAAGTTCACCATCATCAACGACGGCTCCACGGATGACTCCAACAAGCTCGGCGCCATCGGTGACCTGCACCTGGTGCTGACCAAGGAGAAGATCGATGATGATCTTATCGTGGTGGCCGGTGACAATCTCTTCAGCGAGAAGCTCGGTGAGTTCGGCAGGTATTGCCGCGGGAAAAATGCGCCGGTGCTGGGCCTTTACGATGTCGGCAGCCTGGAGCAGGCGAAGAAGTATGGGGTCGTGAGTGTTGATGCTGAAGAACGGTTGGCGAAGTTCGTCGAGAAGCCCGAGCAGCCGGAGAGCACGCTTATCGGTATCGCCCTCTACTATTACCCTAAAGCCACGCTGCCCTTGGTGGATCAATACATCAAGGAAGGCAACAATCCCGACCAGCCTGGCCGCCTCGTACAATGGCTCTACCCGCGCCAGTCGGTCTATACGTGGACCGTGCCCGGCATCTGGTATGACATCGGCTCCAAGGAAACCTTGGAAGAGGCGAACCGGATTTTCGCGAAGAAGTAGAGCGTTGGTTTTCCACAGTCCAAGCGACTGATGTCAGCCTGAATGGCGTTAGATGTGGCCTCTCCCCTCAATGGGGAGAGGTCGGTTCCACGCTGGGTGGAACCGGGTGAGGGGTGAGACGAAGCCTGAGATGTTTTTGAGTAAGAAGGTTTTCCATAAGCAATCCCAAGGGGGGTAGTTCTGATGAATCCAACCCAAGTCCCGCGCTTACTCAGAAAGAAATCTACGCAAGCAGAAAAGAAGCTTTGGAGTGTCCTTCGGGCCAAACGATTTGCTTCGTATAAATTTCGTCGCCAGCACAGGGTTGGTCCATACGTGCTGGATTTCTTTTGTCCTGAAGCGCGCTATAATATTGAACTGGATGGCTCAGGGCATGGTTTTCCCGCTCAGCAGGCCGAGGATGAAAAGCGCGACCGTTTCTTGGGTGAGCGGAATATTTTCGTCCGTCGATTTTGGAACAATCAGTTGAAAGAGATAAGATGGGTAAGGGAGACAGTTTGGAACGATTTGCAAGCGCGAGCACCTCATCCAGAAAATCAAACACCTGAAAAAAGAGTGCGTCTGCCAAAGCGCTCGTTGACCAAGCCTTTGTAGCACCTGGTGTTGCGACTCACCCCTCACCCTCGGTCCCTCTCCCCATTGAGGGGAGAGGGATGAAATTCGAGCGCGTAACTGTCACTTGTCGCCCCGTGCTTTTACATCAATGGAGTAGAGGGATTTTCTGGCGGTGATGAATAGTGTCCCATTGCCACTGCCACCGAAACCCAAGTTCGCTGGACCTTCCGGTGTCAGGATTTTCCCGATCAGTTCGCCCGTGGGCTCGAAGATGTGCACGCCATCACCGGCGCTGGACCAGATGCGGCCTTTGGTATCACACCGGATGCCGTCGGGTGCGCCTTTGTCGATCTTGCCGAAGACCTGACTATTGGAGAGGGTTCCGTCCTTGTTCACATCGAATACGCGGATGTGCTTGGGCGCGCCTGAGTCCGCCACGTAGAGTTTCTTTTCATTCGGCGAAAAACAGAGGCCGTTGGGTTTGTCGAAGTCCGTGGCAACCGCCGTGATGGTCTTCTTCTTGGGGTCATAACGATAGACGTAATTGCCCGGCTGCTTTTTATCGGCCTTGTTCACCAGACCATAATCCGGATCGGTGAACCAGATGGAGCCGTCTGATTTCACCACCGGATCGTTCGGTGAATTCAGCGGTTTGCCTTCGTAGGAATCCACCAGCGTTTTGATGACCCCGCTCTTTTCCGTCACGGAAACCCGGCGGCCGCTGTGCTCGGCGCTGACCAGACGGCCTTGCCGGTCGATGGTGTTGCCGTTGGCGTTCTGGCTGTTGCTGCGGAAGACGGTGATGCCTTCCTTCGCGTTCCACTTGAGCAACTGGTTCTTCGGGATGTCGCTGAAGACAAGGTAGCCGCCGCTGCCCTTGAACCACTGCGGCCCTTCGGTGAAGCTCATGCCGGTGCCCAGGCGTTTCAAAACAGAATTGGTGTTCACCGCTTTGGAGAAAGCGGCCTGATTGATGATCTGGAACTCAAAGGGCGCATTTTCTGCAGCCGGGACGGCATGGACCATAAACAGGCCCAGCACTGTGATGTGCAGTGTTCTCTTCATAGACGATATGACGGAGTGTGATTTGTGTGCTTTGGCTGGCGAGGTTGTTAGCAAGAAATGTCCGTCACGTCACGCCAAAGAAAAAGCCCGGCAGAAATATTTTCTGCCGGGCTCGGTGAGAATGGATCGGTCAGCTCTTTAACCACTTCGGCACGGACTCATCAGCCAGGATGTCTTTGATGGCCTGGCGTTTGCGGACCACGGCGCTTTCCTTGCCGTTCACCAGCACTTCCGCCGTGAGCGGACGGGTGTTGTAGTTGGAGGCCATCACAAAGCCATAGGCGCCGGCAGAGAGCAGGGCGAGGTGGTCGCCTTCGCCGACTTTCGGCAGCGGCCGGTCCTTGGCGAAGAAATCACCGGATTCGCAGATCGGGCCGACGATGTCGGAGGAAACCAGCGCACCACCTTTGGTCTGCAAGGGGACGATCTCATGATAGCTGTCGTAGAACGCAGGGCGGATAAGGTCGTTCATCGCGGCGTCCACGATGACGAAGTTCTTTTTGCCCGTGCGTTTCACGTATTCCACGCGGGTGACGAGGATGCCGGCGTTCCCAACGAGGAAACGGCCCGGTTCCATCAAGATGCGCAGGCCCAGAGGCTCGAGCAAAGGCTTGAGCGTGGCCGCGTAACTGGCCGGCGTGAGGATCTTCTTCGCCTTCGGCTGCTGCCACCATTCCTCGGAGGCGCTGGCGAGCGCGGGATTGTAGATGATACCTAGGCCGCCACCGATGCTGAAGAATTCGAAGTTGTACTTCTTCGCCATCCTGGCCACGAGCGGGACCATCTTCTCGACGGCCAGCTTGAAGGGCTTCACTTCCGTGAGCTGCGAACCGATGTGGATCTGGATGCCGCGCAGCCAGATGTTCTTGAGTTTGCTGGCGCGGGCATAGACGCCACCGATCTCCTCGATGGCGATGCCGAATTTGTTCTCGTAGGTGCCTGTCGTGATCTTGGCATGGGTGCCGGCATCCACGTTCGGATTCACGCGCACGGCGATGGGCGCGATTTTCTTCAACCGCCCGGCCACTTTGTTGATGCGGGCGATCTCCGGTTCGCTCTCGACGTTGAAGGAGTAGATGCCTTTCTTCAGCGCGAACTCGATCTCGGCCTCGCTCTTGCCGACACCGGCGAACACGCACTTGCCCGGATCTCCCCCGGCGGAGATGACGCGCTGGAGTTCGCCGGCACTGACGATGTCGAAACCGCTGCCTTCATTCGCGAGCGTACGGATGATGGCGAGATTGGAGTTCGATTTGACCGCGAAACAGACCAGGTGGTCGAGCGGGTCCATTGCGGCATCGAGCTTGTTGAAGTGATTGGCGATGGTGTTCTGGGAATAGACGTACAGCGGGGTGCCGTGTTCCCGGGCGAGCTTTTCGACCGGAACACCTTCGCAATACAGCTTCTTACCTACGTAACGAAAGTCATGCATGGGCGGTAGTTATGCCAGAGGCCAGCAGGTTGAAAATAAAAAACCCGCCGGAGTTTGTCCGGCGGGTTGCTGTTCGGGCGGTTTTTATTCCGCGATAATCTTGGCGCGACGCTCGTGGTATTCCTTCGGCGTGATCTTGTCCGCCTTGTAGAGGTCGAGCAATTCCTTGAGCTTGGCTTCCTTGCCTATGGCAGCCGGCTTGGTCTCCGTGGCGGCTTTCTTATCCGTTTTCTTTTCCGGCTTGGCCGATTCGGGCTTGGCCGGAGCGGTTTCCTTCCGGGCCGCAGTTTTCTTGGCTTCTTCTGCCTGCTTCTTGGCGGCGGCTTCGGCTTCTTTCTTGGCTTTCGCGTCGGCCTTGGCTTTGGCTTCGGCCGCGTCCTTGGCCGCCTCTTCCGCTTCCTTCTTGGCGCGAGCTTCCGCCTTCGCGCGGTCAGCCTCTGCCTTTTTCATGTCAGCAGGCTTGGCTGCGGCCGCCTTCTTGGCTGCCGCTTCAGCATCCTTTTTGGCCTGGGCTTCCGCCTTCGCTCTGGCTTCGGCTTCCTGTTCCGCCTTTTCCTTCGCCAGCTTGGCCATCTTGGCGTCTTCCTTGGCCTTGGCCGCCGCTGCTTTCTTGGCGGCGGCTTCCGCCTCCTTCTTCGCCTTGGCCTCTTTCTCCGCCGCTAGTTTGGCGATCTTGGCCTGCTCGGTCCGCTGTTTTTCCGCCGCTTCCGCTGCCTTCTCTGCCGCTTCTTGCTGCGCCTTCATCCGGGCCTTCTCGTCCTTCGCGCGTTGGGCTTCCGCCTTGGCCTTGGCTTCGGCTTCTTCCTTGGCGCGGGATTCGTCAGCCTTGGTCATCTTGGCCGTTTGGACGGGTTTCTTCGCTTCGGCTGCCTTCTTGGCGGCCGCTTCGGCGTCTTTCTTGGCTTGAGCTTCGGCTTTGGCTTTTGCGTCCGCAGCTTTCTTGGCTGCCTCGGTGGCTTCCTTCTGGGCCTTGGCATCCGCTTTCGCTTTGGCTTCAGCCTCTTTCTTCGCGGCTTCGGCAGCCTTGACCTTCTCAGCCTCGACTTTCTTCATGTCGGGAGCAGCCGGAGCTGGCTTGGCGGTGGCCGTCTTCTTGGCGGCTTCCGCCTTGGCTTTTTCATCGGCCAAGCGTTTCGCTTCAATCTGCTTGGCCGCTTCGGCTTCCGCCTTCATGCGGGCTTCCGGAGTGGTGGATTTAGGATCAATCGTCGGAGATTTGGCCATCTTGGCGCGGGCATCGGCACGCTCCTTCTCGATTTGAGCCTGACGAGCTTTGTTATCCTCATCCGCTTTCATGCGGGCGGCTTCGCGCTCTTTGTTCTTCAAGGCGGCCTCTGCATCCGCCTTGGCTTTGGCTTCGGCCCGGGCGGCATTGATGCGTTCGGCTTCGGTCATCGTCGCCGGATCTTTGGCCATCGGTTTCTGCTTGGCCGGCTCAACCACGGTGGTCTTGGCCATCTTGGCTTGTTTAGCCGCGTCCGCCTTCGCCTGTTTTTCTGCATCCGCCTTTGCCTTGGCTGCAGCTTTGGCTTTGGCGTCAGCTTCTTTCTTGGCCGCGAGTTCAGCCTTCTTTTGGGCTTCTGCCGCTTTCTTGGCATCCGCCGTGGCCGGTTTGTTCGGCGGTGGCGTGGTCACCGCCTTAGTCGTGCTGGCGGTAGCGACCGGCTTCGGGCTGGTAGTTGATGGCGTCGCCGGGCGGGTAGTCGGTGCGCTGGTCGTGCGGGCGGTGTAGACCGGTTGCGGGCGGCTGACAGAACCGCGCGGGGCCGTTGGCACTCCCTTGTTGATTGTTTCACGGGCATCTGCTTCTGCCTGGCGCAAAGATTGTTCGCGCATGAGGGCCAGTGCCGAGGCTTTGGCCTGCGCTTCCGCTTTCTGTAATTCCACTTCCCGGATTTTCGCGAGCACTTCTGCTTTCGCGTTTGCCTCGGACTTCAGCAGGTCTTGGTTGCGGGACATGGAAAGCACGGAGGATTTGGCCTCGGCTTCAAACTGTTGCAGCGTGACACCGCGGTTCGCAACGGCGGCTTTCGATGTGGCGGCGGACGGAGCGGGAGCAGTCGTCTTGGACTTTGCCGTCGTGGTGGACTTGGTTGGAGCAGCCTTGGCTGTGGTTGCCGGCGTAGTGCCTGCTTTCTTGGCCGCGAGCTTGTCGGCTTCCGCCTTCTTCTTGGCTTCCGCCGCCAGCTTCTTCTCCGCATCAGCCTTTGCCTTGGCGTCCGCCTTGGCTTTCGCATCCGCCATCTTCTTGGCGTCCGCTTCTTTCTTCTTCGCGTCGGCGAGCGCTTTTGCTTCGGCCTTCTTCTTGGCTTCAGCCTCTTCTTTGGCCTTGGCTTCCACGGCCGAAGGTTTGGCGGCATCCGCTTCCTTCTTCTTTGCGGCGGCGAGGGCCTTCGCATCAGCCGCAGCCTTCTTCTTGGCTTCGGCGTCCTTATCCTTGGCGGCGGCCATGGCCTTCTCTTCGGCTTCGGCTTTCTTCTTGGCTTCGGCAAGGGCCTTGCGACGGGCGGCCTCTTCCTGCTGGCGCTTGGCTTCGGCGGCTTTCTTGGCGTCCGCTTCCGCTTTCTTCTTCGCGTCGGCAGCGGCCTTCAACTTGGCGGCTTCGGCTTTGCGGGCCTCTTCTTTGGCTTTGGCTTCGGCCTTGGCTTTCGCCTCCGCTTCATCTTTGGCCTTCTCAGCGGCTTCTTCCGCCGCCTTGGCTTTGGCTTTTTCAGCGTCACGCGCGGCCCGCTCGGCTTTGCGTTTGGCTTCCGCCTCGGCCTTCAGCTTGGCCGCTTCGTCTTTAGAAGCGTCCGCTTGGGCATAGAGAACGGTCTCGGCGTAAACAGCGGTGTCAGGCGTGATGGGGATAACTCCCCAGGTGATCAGGAAGGCCAAAAGAAATAGCTTGGAAAGTCGCATCCCCGTTTTCTAAGGGGAAAAATTACGCAAATCAATGCTATTTCGGCTCATCCAGAAGTTTGAGCCCCACAATTCTTGGCCACCATGGGGTGGGATAAAGCATAACCGAGGCTAAAATATCGGTCCAAACTTCGGTACGCGTCACTTTAACCCGGTGTTTTGGGTCCAAAACAGGCTCTTTTTGCAGCCTTTTCAGGGTTCGTGCGCCGATCAATATCGGCCAGGCACAAGCCAGCCGGACCCGCACACAAGGCCAAGGCAATGTCTGCGTATAAACCCATCCGGCGGCCAGATGATTGCGGGCTAAAGCCAGATAACCATCATAAAGCGGGCGGAACTTCGGCTCATTCTCAGGTTTGAGTAAAACAGCAGCTTCCAAGCCATGCCGTGCCAGTGATTCGGCGGGAATATAGCACCGCCCCTGCCTTAAGTCACGCGGCAGATCTCGCAGGATATTGATCAACTGCAACCCTTTGCCAAACCGGATGCCTTGGGCCAGCAGTTTGGCCTCATCCAGTTCGGCCTCGGGAAACAGATGCTTCCGGCAGATTCTCGTCCAAAATTCCCCCACACAACCTGCTACCCGATAGGTATAATCATCCAATTCTGCCTCATTTTTCAGGGAAAACAGCCGGTTTTCGCCCGCTCCAGCAAAGCGTTGCAGGTCTAGGGCCTGCCCGCTGGTGATGACGTCCAACACCTCTCGGATCAATTGCCGGTCACCGGCTTCCGTCTGGTCCAGCAGGTTGAGCGCCTCGGGAATCCGTTGCAGGAGCACTTGCTCGGCGGGCAGTCCTTGGTGCTTGGTCAGTTCGCCCAAAGCGGGCAGTTCTTGGGATTCGCCTAGGATACGGGCACGCAAAGTGGCGAGCGCGGCCAGCCGTTGCTCCAGGGAAACAATCTCCGTATCGGCGATGGTATCCGTGGTCCGGGCCAGGAGATAAGCCAGACCGATCTGGGAACGCACCGCCGGGGGAAGCACGCGCAACGTCAGGTAAAACGAACGCGAGACATCCCGTAACAGTCGGGTCAATAGCTCATCAGACCGGTATTCCATGTGTGCCGCCGTGTATCAAACACGTCCCAAGTGAGGCTGTCAGCATTTGAATGGTGCACAAATCCGATTGCGTAAGTCCATGATATGCTTGGTGTTTTATTAGGTATTCTGTTTTGTTTTGTGACGTGTTTAAAATTTAAGTTATACTTAAAATAAAGGTTAGATTTTTATTAAAAATCCGATAGTCTAATTGAGCCTTTGGCAATCGGCACCTTCTGCCGATGGGTCCCCGACCCCTATGGAGCCTTCCCGGCTCGGTACGAAGCGGTGTCCAATGCCGCTTTACAGGTGACATAAACGAAACATTCAAATGGAAAGGACAAAGATGAATGGGAAATGGATGAAAACAGGTGTGGTGCTGGCCGGCTTGGCGGTTTTGGTGTGGTTGCCTTTGCTCCATTTGATCTTGGTGGTGGTGAATCTGGTGGTCAGCCTGCTGGTGCTTGGTTTGCAGGCAGTGCTGGTGCGGTTGCCCCGCAAGTTGCCAGAGCGCCGCTCGTTGGGAGGCAAGCGTCCGTTTGTCTCCATCCACGTGCCGGCACACAACGAACCGCCAGAACTGCTCAAGGAGACGTTGCGCGGGTTGAGTGAGCTGGATTGGGACAACTACGAAGTGCTGGTCATAGATAACAATACCACGGACCGGAAACTTTGGGAGCCAATCGCCGGATACTGTGAGGAGCTGGGACCGAAGTTCCGCTTCTTTCACAAGGAGAACATGAAAGGCTTCAAGTCCGGGGCGATGAACTATGTCCGCCAGTTCATGGATGAACGCGCGGAGTATGTGTTCGTCATCGATGCCGATTATGTAGTGGAGCGGGATGCCCTCCAGCGCGGGCTCAGTCATTTCGCGGATGAGCGGGTTGGCATGGTGCAGTTCCCGCAAGATTACCGGAATGTATGTGCGGGCAACCGCGGTCTCACGCTGGATTTCAAACATTTCTTTTCCGCCTACATGAACATGGCCAACCGCATGAACTGCGTGCCCTCCACGGGGACGCTGAGCTTCCTGCGGGTGGAGGCGTTGCGGGCGGTTAAAGGATTCAGTACCGAGGTCATCACGGAAGATGCCGACCTGGGGTTGCGGCTGGCTTTGAATGGTTTCCGCTCCGTCTATGCGCATGAGGCGATCGGGCGCGGGGTGATGCCGCACGATCTGCCGAGCCTGAAAAAGCAGCGCTGGCGCTGGGCTTTCGGCAATGCCCAGATCCTCAAGCTGCATGGGCTTGAAATGATGACTACACCGGCGCTCACCCGTACGCAGAAAATCGGTTTCTTCGCGCATCTCACGGCGTGGTTCAATTTCAATCTCATCCCCATACTCTCGCTGATCGCCCTGGTGCCGATGCTTTTGACCGGTCGCATGGCGGCGGAGCATCCTTATATCGCAGTGCTGTCCGGGCTGACGCTGATGATGTGGTTGCTGCTGCGCTTCGCAGTCTTCTGTTACGGCCTGGGCCGGGACGGTCATTCGCTCAAGGAGATCTCGGCCGGGTTTCTGACGCATGTCGGGCTGGGCTGGATCTACAGTTCCAGCTGGCCGAGCTGCCTGCTGGATCATCACGCGGGCTTCATCCGCACGAACAAGTTTCTCACCGAGAGCGTACCGCATGCCTTGCGGGCCATCCTGACCGAGATTTTGCTCGGAGTGGCGCTGGTGTCGGCTTTTGTGCTGCTGACCGTGGAGGGGTTTGTGATCGCGCCGCTGGCCGCGCTGCTGATCGGTTGCACCAGGTTTGCCATCCTCTGGGTGGGCCGGCAGATGCAGCGTACGTTTGAACTTTCACGCAAGCTGGAGGAGGGTGAAGCCAGACTGCGGGCGGATGCTGAGGATGATCTGTATCCTCTGGAATCTCGCACCACGGGCTGAAAGCACAGTTTATGGTCCCAGTGCCAAACCTGACGGTGCTTCGGCACCGGGACCGTCTGCGATCGTTGAAGTATTCAACCATCGAGGCGTGTTTCAGTGTGCCGATGCTGAATCTGACGATGCCGAACCTGCCGTTCGTCATCGCCTTTGTGCTGGTGGCGTTGGGTTGGTCCCCTGCGTGGGTCGGTTTGCTGGCGGCGTTGCCCCAGATCGGCAACACCATCCAGCCGTGGGTCAGCGGTTGGTTGCAGCGGCGCTATCCCCCGATGGTCATCATGCGCGGCTCGTTTGTCTTAAGTGCCGTGCCGTGGTTGTTGATGCCGCTGCTGCGCTGGGTGCCCGAGTGGCGTGATGGCCTGGTGCTCCTGCTCGTCACAGTCTCCACCCTCGCGAACAGCGTCGCCAGTGTGGCGTGGTCGGCTGCCATCGCGGAGCTGGTCCCGCCCCGCATCAGCGGCAAATACTTCGCGCGGCGCAATCTCATCTTCGGATTCTGGACGCTGATGGCGGTACTGGTGGCGGGCTTCCTAGTGGATGCGGGCCAGCATGGGTTCGATGTGTTCGCCGCCATCTTCTTCGCCGCCGGTCTGGGGCGGCTGGCGGGATTGTTCTATCTGAACCGGATGATTTTCCCCGGTCGTGTGCAGGAGGTGCAGACCGGCGGTACGAGCTGGCAGCAGGCGCGGGCCGTGCTGGCGGATGGAAACTACCTGCGGTTTACCCTTTTCATCGGCCTGTGGGGCTTTTTTCTGGGCATCGGACTGCCGTTCCAGACGGTCTTTCTGCTTGATGTGCTGCATTTTCAGATGGGCGAAGTGGTGGTGCTGACGACGCTCGGGGGCATCGGCGGTCTGTTGACTTTGCACGCCTGGGGCTCCTTGTGCGACCGGTTCGGCAACAAGCCTGTGCTCTACGTGTGCTCCTTGATCTGGGCCGCGGTCGGTCTGCTCGCCTGGTTGTTGGCGAGCCCGGAAATTCAGGCGCATCTGACCCCGGCCTTCATCGTCATCGGCGGTCTGACGGCCGGGTTCCAGCTTTGCCAGTTCAATCTGATGCTCAAGCTGATCGCGGCGGAGAGGCGGGCGGCGCACATCGCGGTGTTTCTCGCGCTGACGAGTATGTTGATGGCCTTGGGACCGTTGGCTGGTGGCGCGCTCTTGGCCGCTTTGCCGATACAGGCCGGGCAGGTGTTCGGTCAGCCGGTGCTGAACTATCATCTCGTTTTTGCCGTCTCGCTGACTGGCTGTCTCGTGCTGCCAGCCTTGCTGCAGAGTGTGCGGGAGGACGCGGAGGCGGCGCCCATGCAGGTCTGGCGGGCGATGCGCGCCATGCGGGCCTTCAATCCGCTGGCGGGCATGGCCACGACGGCGGAATTTCTCTTCACCCCGCGCGGTCTTACCGGACTGGCACGGCAAAGCTGGCGCTCCCTGCGCCGTCATGCACGGGCGGTGGGGGAGGTCGGCGAAGACTTGGTGGAGGTCAGTCGCAAAGCCGCGCGTGACACGGTGAAATGAAGTGTCACCCAGTGCAGGCGCGGTTTTCACCCCGTAGAAAAGTTTGGACAATCCTTCACCGGACTTCAAAGTGGTCCCTGTTACCTGAACAAAAGGCCCGGATAGGGCGTCTTTAATTTAGAGCATACATGAAAATGACCAAAAGTTTCGCCCCTTGGCTGGCTGGCCTCGCCATGCTGGGTGCATTCACTTCCCACGCCGCCGAAAAGTGGACCGACCTCTTCGATGGCAAAACCCTGAACGGCTGGGTGCAACGTGGCGGTGCGGCCAAGTATCGCGTGGAAAACGGCCAGATCATCGGCACCACCGTGCCCAAGACGCCGAACACCTTCCTCTGCACGGACAAGACCTACGGCGATTTCATCCTGGAACTCGAATTCAAGGTGGATCCGAAGATGAATTCCGGCATCCAGTTCCGCAGCAATGTCTATGGCGAGGATACCACGCTGGACCTGCTGGATGCCAAGGGCAAGCCCATCAAGATCGCCGCCGGTCGCGTACATGGCTACCAGTGCGAGATCGACCCCTCTGACCGCGCCTGGTCCGCTGGCATCTATGATGAGGGTCGTCGCGGTTGGCTCTTCGATCTAAAGGACAAGCCCGCCGCACAAAAAGCTTTCAAACAGAACGAGTGGAACAAGGTGCGCATCGAGGCGGTCGGTGATTCGCTCAAGACTTTCCTGAACGGTGTGCCCGCTGCGGACCTGAAAGACAGCCTGACGCCGGAAGGCTTCATCTCGCTCCAAGTGCACGGCATCAACGACAAAGTCACGGAGATGATGGAAGTGGCCTGGCGCAATATCCGCATCCAGGATCTGGACGCGCCGAAGCGCACGGCCATCTTCAACGGCAAAAATCTGGACGGCTGGACCAGCGCTGATGGCAAACCGGTGACCGCCGGTTGGGAAGCCCAAGATGGAGTGCTCACGCGCGCGAGCAAAGGTGGCGATATCTACACGGCCAAGGAATACGGCGACTTCGATTTCCGCTTCGAATGGAAGGTCGCCGACGCCAGCAACAGCGGTGTGAAGTATCGCATGGCCCAGTATGGCAAAGCCTGGCTCGGGCCGGAATACCAAGTGCTGGATGACGACAAGCATCCGGATGCCAAGCTCCGTGATGGTCGTCGCAAGTCTGGCGGCCTTTATGACCTCTATGTGCCGAACAAGAGCAAGATCCTCATGCCCGTAGGTGAGTGGAACTGCTCCCGCATTGTGGCCAAGGGCTCACAGATCGAGCACTGGCTGAACGGCTCCCTGGTGGTGAAATACGACACCGCTTCTGAGGATTTCAAAACGCAGGTGGCGGGCAGCAAGTTCGCCAAGACGCCGACGTTCAACCAGAACACCAGCGGCCGCATCCAGTTGCAGGATCACAATGATCCGGTGTGGTTCCGCAACCTGACGGTCCAAGAGCCGAGGTAAGCAATCGATTTAACAAAAAACCGCCCACGAGAAATCACGGGCGGTTTTTTATTGGTGAAGAGATGCGAGCAAACTGGAATCAGGGTAACGGAACATTTGACCCTTACATTTTTGCGGAGTTTAATCAGAAATTCCAACCGAGACCATTGAAGCATGGGATTATCAGAAGTCTCGGTTTGCGCGGGTAAGGAGTAATATGAAATCAAACTATCGGGTGAGGATATTGGAAGAAGCGGCCAAGCATCCCGCAGACCATAGATCTGGCGTTCTTGAAGGAGAAGAGGGCATGTGTGCATGTCCTAATTGTCATCGCCCTATGTTTCCGGCTCTGAACCTGAATCTGGCGGACGAACGTCTGGCTGAGTTCAGAGTGTGGCATCATGACCGGCTTGTGTTGCTATTTTGCCCAGCATGTTTTTTGTATATGAAGCCCTATTTTATAGAGCCGATTGGTCGAGAATTCAGGATTCATGGCGGATATAGGGATGGGGGTGAGGTGGTGCAAAACATCGAGATTCCGTACGCCTGTAAACTGGTGAAACTGGAAGGAATCGTGGATGAAGAACTGGCTGCCAATGACGTAGTGCGTGAAAGTTATTTGTCACGAAACTTGGGCGAGGGAGTTTATCATCAGTTGGGTGGGTATCCATTTAAAGGTGTTTCTGATGCACTGACATGTTTTCAGTGTGGGCGTGCTATGAAATTTTTTGGAATATTGGACTATGACGACCTGAATGTGCCCTTATACGAGGATGACCATCGGCCTGTGGCATTAATCATTGGGGACTATGACTGTATGAATATCTATTCTTGTGAGGAATGTTGTCTGTTGGGGCTAAAATGGGCACGTTCAGGGTAAGCGGGCATTTATCGTTTCAAGAAGCCGACTAGTATGGCTACCACACGCAACACCAGCGCGCCCAACGCCAAATTGAATGCCAACTTCGCTTTCCCTTCATTCCCGCCAGTCGTTGCGGCAATCGTCGCTTCTACCCTTTTGGCTGCTGCGTTTAGTTAGGTGACTGATGCCGATGTCTTCGTGCCCGGCTCACCGGTCCAAGCACGACTTCATCGCCCGCATAGGTCTGGTGCGACTTCCACACGATGGACTGCGCGTGCCATTGATCTTGCCCATGATACGGAACTCCACGAACTGGTCTGGCAACAAGCCCTCGCCCTCGGCTGTCCAGTTGAGCTTGGTGGCATCACCGGAAGTGTTCTTTTTAATGGTGATCTTCCAATCGGGCTTGGCTTCTTAATGATGGATGGCCACCTCCTTCGCCGGGATTTCCTATTCCACCTTGAGCGTGGCTTTGTCCTTCTCATTCGGCCAACGCACGCTGAACGTTTCATAACTGCCCGCCTTCTAATTCCTCGTCCGTACCGTGCGCAGGAATTCGCTGAGGGCAGCGGACTCATTGGCCTTTAGCTTCGCCTTGGGCACCATCTTGCTCAGCCACGAATCCCACTCGTCCTCCGGATAACCGGCCGGGTCGAAGAGTTGGTGGCATTCTGAGCAACGGCCGGAGAAAACTTCGCGTCCTTCCTTGCCCAGCTTGGTGAGGGCGGGGGATTCCTTCCAGCCCATGGCCGGCCGGGCGGCGGGCAGCGGTTCGGCACTGTCAAACGCCAGCACCGCACGGAAGCCATAAAGTCCGCCGCGGGCGTCCGGGAAATTCGGATAGTGATACCCCGCCTGCAAATTCAGCGGATCAAACGTCACCCAGGCCGCACCGCGCAAGAATTTCAGTTTCTTGCCGCCCATGTCGGTTTCCAGACGCTTGAACTCCAGGCGCAGTTCGCTGCTGTTGAACTTGGAGGTATACCAATCCTCGCCCCACTCGAAGAGATTGCCGCCCAAATCGTGGAAGCCGTTCGCGTTCGCCGGTTTGCTGCCCACGGGGCCGAAATTGTTTTCTGCGTCCGGCAGATATCCGCCAAGGGTGGGGCGTAGGTCGATGGTGGGCCATTTCTTTCCCCAAGGATAACGGTCAGGTCCGACGGCCGCCGTCCACTCCGCACTGGTGGGCAGACGGTAACGGTCCTGCGCACCGATGCGTCCCGCCGTGCGCTCTTTCTCCGTCAGCCAACGGCAGAAATCCGTGGCGTCATGCCAGCTCACGTTGTTGATCGGGTGCGAGGGCTTTTGCGCCAGCGTGGCGGCTGCTGATGCGTTGACGCTTTGCAGGTAGGCGGCGAATTCGCTGCGACGGGTTTCCCAAACACTCATCAACACCGGCATGCCCGGCACGGGGATAAACTTCTGTCCAAGCGTGTTGCTGTAGGGTTGGCCTGCCTTTGGTTTGGTGCTGGGTGCGGTGGCTGCGTCACTGGCGGTGGTTTCACCAGCAGCATCTGATGGTGCTTCGGTTCCGCGCTTGCACCCGGCGTTGATCCATATGAGGGAAAGCACGGCCAGCAGTCTGCAAGACCAGGTTGGAAGCAGACGCCGCATCGTCGGTCAGATTTGAAAATCCACTTCTTCGAGCGGCTTGTCCTTGTCCTTCTTGGCGATGACTTTCACGCGGACATCTTCGCTAAGAACAAGGGAGTTCGGCGGTACGCTGTGGAGGAGGAAGACGTTCGCACCGATGGTGCTGCCGGCGCCGATGACCGTCTCGCCGCCCACAATCGTCGTGCCCGCGTAGATGGTCACGCGATCTTCCAGTGTCGGATGACGCTTCTGCCCCTTCAAGGCCTGGCCGCCGGAGAGCGAGCGTGCCACGAGGCCGACGCCTTGGTAGAGCTTCACGTGATTGCCGATGGTCGAGGTCTCGCCAAGCACGCAACCCGTGCCGTGGTCGATGAAGAAATGCGAGCCGATCACTGCGCCCGGATGCAGGTCCATGCCGGTGCGGCTGTGCGCCCACTCGGACATGATGCGGGGGATGAGCGGGACGTTTTTCTCGTAGAGCTTGTGCGCCATGCGTTGCACGGCGATGGTCTCCACGAAGGGATACGCCACGATGACCTCTTCACGGCTGAGCGCAGCCGGGTCGCCACTAAAAGCCGCTTCCACGTCAGTTTGCAGCAGTTCGCGGATGCACGGCAGGCGGCCGAGGAAAGTGGCGGTCAGTTCATGCGCGAGCGGACGCAGTTCCCGCGCGGGAATCTTCTCAGGATTATGGTACTGCAGGCTCTTGTAAACCTCGTCTTCCAAGCGGCCCAGCACGGAGTCCATGAGCAACGCCGTCTCCACCTTCAGCTCGGAGGAGTGCAGCGGCTTTTCATCGAAGAAACCGGGGAAGAGCAGGCGTAGGAGATCGACGGTGATGCCCGCAATGGCGGTCTTGGACGGCATGTTCTTGCCATCCAGATGATTGATGCCGCCCAACTGCGCGTAAGACGCCAGCAGCTTGTCCGTCAACTCTGTTACCGTTACCTTCACGGGCAAAGTATTCCGCAGGGTGGGGGTAAAGGCAAGGAAGGGGATTTTCAACCACAGATGGGCACAGATTCACACAGATGAAGAAGAAAACGCACGCGAACCATAAGGAGCAGGGATGCCACATCCTTTGTTCCTTCCCAAAAATCTGCGTGAATCTGTGTCCATCTTCAGTTAGATTCAGTTCGAAATTTACGCCTATGGCTACTTACGTCTACGAAACGATACCGAAGAGTGCGAAGCAGAAGCCGAAGCGGTTCGAGCTGCAGCAGAAGATGTCCGAGCCGGCGCTGACGAAGCATCCCGAGACGGGCGAGCCTATCCGGCGCGTCATCATCGGGGGCAGCGGCTGGGTGACGCATGGTGCGGGCATCCTCTCCATGAACACCAAGAAGCGGTGACCGTTCTACACGCTGAAGTCCCGCGCGCGCAATCCCTGCAAGCTCTCCACCAACCAGGTCGGTTGGTGAGGGCGTAAATCTTCCACTGTGTGCCCGCCGGTGGCCACCGCGAGCACTTTGGCGCCGATGTGCCGCGCGCAATCGATGTCCTTCGGCGTGTCGCCGATCACCAAAATCTCTTCCCCCCTCAGCTTGCGTCCGAACATCTGTCCGGCGCGTTCTTGCGCGATCGCCGCGAGCTGGTTCCGATCCTCGTGATCATCCGCAAATACACCGAACTCGAAATGCTCCCAAATGCCGTGGTGCCGCAGCTTGATCTCCGCGCCGATGCGCAAGTTGCCGGTGAGGATGCCTACGATGGGCCGCTCCGGCAGGGTTTTGAAATCTTCGACCAGTTCGGTCGCACCTTCGCACACTTGCCCGCCGTATTCATGCATCAGATGCTCCAGCCAGAAGACGTAAGCTTCCTTGAATCGCTCCAGGTTCTCCTCCGTATGCGGGATGTCGTAATGGCCGAAGAACTCGCGCAACAGGGATGAGTCCGTGCGGCCGGCGAAGTTCACGGACTCCGGCTTGTGCTGTTTGCCAAAGACCGTCTTGAACGTCGCGCCAAAGGAGCGTCCGCCGATGCCGCGTGTGCGGATCAACGTGCCGTCGATATCAAATAGAACCAATTTGATCACATCACTCCTTTAATCCGAGAAGAGGTCGTTCATCGCCACAGAAAGATTCGGCAGCAGTTTCTCCGTCAGCGCTTCTTTGTTCGCCAGGATGCCCTTCAAGCCGAGTCCATACTGGCTGCCGTGATAGACCTCTACATTGTTGTAGCGCAGGTCGATCATCCAGAGGCGCGGGATCTTGCAGTCTTCGTAGATCTCCTTCTTCGTCACTGTGTCCCAGCGATGATCCTCGGAGCTGATGATCTCTGCCGCGAGAAAGACTTTGCCGGTGGCCACTGTCACGAGCGAAAGGTCCGGTCGCAGGATCGTCCCCGCCGTGAGCTGCACCACCGAGCGGGGCTCCTGCAAGCGTGCCGGTCCATTTGCTGGCAGCGCTGCCTGCATCAACGCCTGCAAACGCTCCAGCACCAGCCGGTGCCGTCCACCCAGCACTGTCCGGTGAACGCTGTTCCCTTCGATGATCTCTTCGTAAGTATGGCTCACAGTTCTCGAGATTCGTTAAAACGTTGGATGGTTAAATCGTTTCAACGTTTCACCTTTTTTAAAAAATTAACGATTCAACTCTATTTATCCACCAAAGCCTGCAAAAACCTTCCCGTATGCGATCCCTTCACCTTCGCCACCGCTTCGGGTGTGCCTGCTGCGATGATCTCGCCACCGCCCGCGCCGCCTTCCGGTCCCAGGTCGATCACCCAATCTGCCTCGGCGATGAGATCCAAGTTATGCTCGATCACCACCACCGTGTTCCCTGTCTCCACCAGCCGCTGGATGACTTCCACCAACTTTTGCACATCTGCCATGTGCAGTCCAATCGTCGGCTCTTCCAGGATGAAGATTGCGGGCTTCAGGTTGAGCGGCCGGATGGAGCGTAAGTCCGGTTGCTCATTCTTCAGGCCCGTGAGCAGATGCGTCACCAGTTTCACGCGCTGGGCTTCACCGCCGCTGAGCGTCGGACTCGTCTGGCCCAAGCGCAGGTAATCCAAACCCGTGTCGCGCAAGGCCTCCAATGGCCGCTTGATCTTCTGCAACGCGGAGAAAAACTCGATGCCTTCCGCCACGCTCATGTCCAATACCTGCGCGATGTTCTTTCCGGCGTATTCGATGTCGAGCGTCTCGCGGTTGAAGCGCGAACCGTTGCATGACTCGCACTTCACGTAAGCAGGGGGCAGGAAATTCATCTCCAGCTTGATCGTGCCCGCGCCCTCGCACACCGGGCAACGTCCTTGGTTGCTGTTGAAGGAGAAGCGGCTGCCGCTGTAGCCGCGCAGCTTGGACTCTGGCAGGTTCGAGAACAGCGTGCGGATATCATCGAAGAACCCGACATACGTCGCGGGCGTGGAACGCGGCGTGCGTCCGATGGGCGCCTGATTCACCTCATGCACCGCACTGAGCAAATCCGCGCCCGTGAGATTTTCGTTCTTCTTGCCCTTGCGACCGACGGAACCTTCCAGCGCAGGGAGCAAGCATTCACGCACCAGCGTGCTCTTGCCTGACCCGCTCACACCCGTCACCACCACGAAACGGCCCAGCGGAATCTCCAGCGTCACGTCCTTCAGGTTGTTCGTGCTCGCCCCGCGCAAGGTCAGCCACTGCGTATCCGTGGAATCCACTTCAGCAACGGCCTTCTTCGTTTTCTTCGCCGCGACTTTCTTCCTCGGTGCCGTCACGGGACGCCGCTCTCCGCGTGTCGGATATTTTTTTGTCTCCAGATGCGCCAGTGATTTGCCCGTCAGAGAATCCTTGTGCTTCAGCAACTCCGCCAACGTTCCATGCGCCATCACCTGGCCGCCCTTCACGCCGGCACCGGGACCGAGATCGATGATGTAATCCGCCCGCCGCATCGTGTCCTCATCATGTTCCACGACGACGAGAGAGTTCCCGCGCGAACGCAGCTTCTGCAACGCATCAAGCAATTGCTCATTGTCGCGTGCGTGCAAGCCGATGGTCGGCTCATCGAGGATGTAGAGCACGCCGCTGAGATTCGAGCCGAGTTGGGCGGCGAGGCGGATACGTTGGGATTCACCACCTGAAAGTGTCGTCACGCTGCGGCTTAGTTGCAGATAGCCGAGGCCCACTTCATTCAGGAAGCGCATGCGCTCGCGGATCTCCGGGAGAATATCCCGCGCCACCTCGGCATCGCGCCCGGATACCTTCAAGCCGTTAAAATATTCCGCTGCCTGGCCCACGGACATCGCGCCGATGTCGTCGATCGTCTGCCCCGGCAGTTTCTTCGCGCCCTTGGTTTTCGCAGGCTTCGCGGGCAAGCCATCCAAGATCAAACGCACCGCGCGTGCCAAGGGATTAAGCCGTGCGCCTTTGCACTCTGAGCAAATCTCGCGCTTGCCTTCCTGCCAGCCGAACCATGATTCCTCGATGGCATCCGCGCGCGCGCCACGTTCTGCATCCGGCAGATAAAATGTCTCGCCGAAGCCGCGACAAGTCGGGCACCAGCCACGTGAGGAATTGTAGCTGAAGAATTTCGGGTCCAGAATTTCGAAGGACTTGCCGCAGCCGCTGCACGACCGGGCGGTGGAATGCACCGTCGTCACGCCGTGATTATCCAGTGCGAGCAATGTGCCCTTGCCGATGTTCAGCGCTTCATCCACCAGTTGTTGCGCCGTCTTGCCGGTCGGTTTCGCGCGCGGCTTTTTCTCCATCACGCCGATGACGATCTCTACGTCATGTTCCTTGAAGCGATCCAGCCGCAGCCGTTCGTTGGTGGAGTAGATCTTCCCATCCGCGCGGATCTCGGAGTAACCATGCTTGGCCGCCCACTCCGCCACTTCTGTATGAAAGCCTTTGCGATTCCGCACTACGGGCGCGAGCAGCAGCAGATCGCCACGTTGCTTCATCTGCTCTTGCAGGCGGGAACCGAGTTCATCGCGGGTTTGCGACTCCACGGGTATCTGGCAATCGGGGCAATACTGCGTGCCGAGCCGCGCGAAGAGCAGGCGGATGAAATGATAGATCTCCGTCACCGTCGCCACTGTGCTTTTGCCGCCACCGCTGGAGTTGCGTTGCTCGATGCTCACCGTTGGCGGGATGCCGGCGATGAGGTCCACATCCGGCCGGGAAAGCTGCTCCACGAACTGGCGCGCATACGCGTTCATGGAGTCCAAGAAGCGGCGTTGCCCCTCGGCGAAAAGGATGTCGAACGCCAGCGTGCTCTTGCCGGACCCGCTCACGCCCGTCAGCACCACGAACTTCCCGCGCGGGATCGTCACCGTCAGATTCTTGAGGTTATGCTCGCGCGCGCCCTGGATGAGGATGCCCTCCTGTCCCGCCGCCGTTATGTCCGTCTCGTTCAACACCATCAGAGTATTACCACGGGTTGGGTAGTAAGCAAAAAAATCGTGGAAAGAAAACTGCCTCTTGCTTGCTCGGAATCCTTAGCACGCGGCTTGTCTCAACCATCGTCACCCTCATTCCTTGCGTTTTTGCTAATGCGGGCCTGTGCCAAAAATCACCCTTCTTTTTTACCAGCCGCGACCATTTCGGTGCGGATTAAACTGGTGAATTGCCAACCTATGTTCTCTGTCGTAAAACAATTGCGACGGAAACCAACCAAGGTTGTGAGCCTGATTTCATCACATATAAGCCGGTCAATTTGTCGTCAGTCATTGGACTGGATGATCTGCTTGCTGTTGGTGTGCTTCCTATGGGCATCTGGTTCTTTGTCAGCCGCGCAGATCTTGATTTCACCGGCGGGCGGTAAATTTGCGGAGGCCCAGCGGGTGGTGCTCAGTTGGGATGATCCAGAGGAATTCAGGCCGTTGCGCTACACCTTGGATGGCAGCGAACCTGATGAGACTTCTCCGATGGTGCTGCCTCCGGTCGCCATTGATATCACTGTTACTGCAACCTTGAAAGTCCGCGTTTGGGATGGGAGTGAATACGCCACCGCCTCTTTTGTCATTGGCCCCGAGGTTTTGGAATTCGCTCCGAAAGCGGGCGCTTATGTGGAAGGCACCACCATCACGCTAACGGCACCTTACGCTTCAGACGCGATTATTCATTACACGCTGGATGGCAGCATCCCTTCCGTTTCCTCCCCAGTCTATTCATCGCCCGTCACCTTGTCGTCTAATGTCCAGTTCAATGCGTTTGTCTGGCGGCCAGAGCATGGTGCCGGTCTGGTCCAGTCAGTTTCCTATTACACCACCACCACCCCAGTGACCTTTGACCCACCAGCGGGTGAAGTGTTGCGAGGCACCACCGTCACGTTGACCTCCAGTCCCGGGGCCGCGCTCTATTATGTGTTTAGCCCGACGGTGTTGCACTTGCGCAACCTGTCCTCACTGGCTTGGGTGCCTTATGTGGAGCCCCTGTTGATCGATGCAGATACAGTCATTTACGCCAAGGCCGAAAAATCCGGACAGCTCGCCGCCTACACCCATGCCGCCTTTTCTGTTCCAAGGCTGCCTCGCCCTAATTTTTCCCCTGAGCGCGGTCCAATTTCTGCGGACGCGTCGGTCACAATCACTTCGGCTTTTGCGGGTGCCGTCATCCGTTACACGCTGGACGGCACGGAACCTTCCGAGGCATCACCCGAATATACGGAGCCAGTTACCGTGGGTGTGAGTGGCCGTTTGAAGGCACGCACGTTTCATCCACAGTATGCGGCCAGTTATACCTGTTATACCTTCTATCGCGGCGCGGGAAAGCCGGTTGTTCCCCCACCATCGGATGACCTCCCGAAGCTAAAGTTTACCAAGGTTGCGGAAACGGATCGGGCCGTTTGGATCACCCATGCCGGTGACGGCTCGGGCAGGCTCTTTATCGTACAGTTGAACGGCACCATAGGTATTTTGGGACGTCCCACCCCATTTTTATCCCTGCCTTACGATCCCTTTGGCGGATTGATTTTCGGCTCTCCGCCACCCGCTGAAATCTTGAGCGTCGCTTTCCCGCCACTCTACGACGAAAAAGCCAGATTCTACTGTTCTTATCGGACTGCAGGCGGCGTGCGCGTCTCGAAATTTTTCGCCTTGGCCCACCCAGATGTAGCCGATCCGCAGAGTGAGATTGTGCTGGGGACTTATCCAGTCACGGGTGAGGCGGGCCAGTTGATATTCGGACCGGATGGCACGCTGTATCTGAACAAGATTGGTCCCATCGCCAGCCATATGCCCGCCAGTTTCTTTCAAGACAGCGAGGTGCTTTCCACCAAGTTGCTGGCGATCCTGACTGAATCTGGCGGAGAAGAGGCTGTTGAACCCACGCCCGGGCGCTGGCCCTTTAGGGGATTTTTCGAAAATATCACCGTCTCGACTACTGGGGCACTGCCGTATCGCGGCCCTTTCCGGCGGATGCAAGGCCGATATTTCTGTGGTGACCGGAGCGGGAAGGTGTTCACGGTAGAACAGGCAGATGCAGGCGTTGTCAGTAAGTCATTGGCCTACCCTCAGTTTCTAGATCCACTTAATCCCTTGGGCGGTGGTTTGGGTGAGCCGCCCAGGTATTACCCCTTCGATATCGTGGCCATGGGTGAAGATGAAGAAGGGCGGCTCTACGTGTCCAACTATGGGAAGACTTATTATATGCAAGTTAATGGCGGGCCGGCTGTGGAAGCCCGTCAAATGGGCGGCGGTATTTATCGGGTGGGTGATGACGAGACGGTTTTCGGCTTGCTTCCAGAATTGGCATCCGGTGGCGGGCTGAAGCTCTCCTGGCATACCGTGACCGGCCTCCAATATCAGATCCAAACTTCGGAAGACCTGATCAACTGGCAGGACTATCTGACGCCCTTTAGCGGAACTGGAGATGCCATGCAGGTGAATGACTCTGGCACCTCGGTGCCGTCAAAGTTTTATCGCATTCGGACAGAGCCCGGTGCCCCGGAAACACCTTGAGTTTTACCGTTAAGGTCCTTCAATCCCGATGGGAAGCCTCGATGCTGTCGCCTTTACAGCGCACTCGGTCAATTGGCCCATCCCTTGCTCATCATATTGTCACCCGGAACTTCGCCCAGTGATCGGCGAAGTAGCCTTTGCGACCCAGCAATTCCTCGGGGCTGCCTTGCTCGATGACTTTCCCGTTGATCACCACCACCACCCGATCCGCATTTCGCACCGTGTTCAGCCGATGTGCGACCACCAGTGTCGTACGCCCTTTGCGCAATTGCTGCAAGCTTGCCGCGATCTGGGTTTCATTCTCGATGTCGAGCGAGCTGGTCGGTTCATCCAGGAGCAGCACCGGGGCATCCTTCAGATACGCCCGCGCCAGATTCAGACGTTGCTTCTCACCCACGCTCAAGCGCGCCGCGCCTTCGCCCACGATGGTATCGTAGCCGAGAGGGAGGCTCATGATGAACTCATGTGCATGCGCGGCCTTGGCTGCGGTCTCGATGTCTGCGCGGCTCACTTCCCGCAAACCATAACCGATATTTTCCGCCACCGTGGCGGGCAGGAGCAACGGCTCTTGCAGTACGAAGGCGATGTTCCGCCGCAAATCGGCGAGCTTCAAATCGCGCAGGTCCACGCCATCCAGCTTGATCTTTCCCGAGGTCGGGTCGAAGAAGCGGGTGACAAGTTGCAACATCGTGCTCTTGCCGGCCCCGCTCGGCCCGATGATGGCCACGAACTCGCCGGGCTTCACCTGGAAGCTCAAGCCCTTGAGGATCGGCCGGCCGCTGACATACTCAAAACAAACGTTCTCAAACTCCAGACCGCCTTGCACCACGAGCGGGGCCCAACCCGGCTGGCCGCCGCTTTTTGCTTCCGTTTCCGAAACGACCGCGCGGGCATCGAACTTCTCCGGCACGGTTTCATCCGCATCCAAAAGCTCGAACACCCTTTGTGCGCTGGCACTGGCCGTGGAGACGGTGGCCCCCACGTGGGAGAGCTGGTTCAGCGGCTCATAGAGCATCGCGAGATAGGCGAGGAACACGAGCAGGTCACCGATGGTGATGGCACCTTCCAGCACGCGCTGGCCCCCGAGCCACACGATCAGCGCCGTGCCGATGCCGAAGACCAAAGCCACGCCCAACCCATAAAAAAGCTCCCAAATATGCTGGCCCAGCCGTCTGGCCCGGGCCGCTTGCGCAAGCCCGAGGAAGCGTTCTCCTTCCGGCTTCTCCATGGCGTAACCTTGGATGAGCGGGAGATTGACGAGGCTTTGCTGCAATTGTCCGGCCACCTTGCTGTCCGCCTGTTGCGCCGCGGCACCCTCCCGGTTCATCGCGCGGCTGAAGATGCGGATGGAGACGACCAGCAACGGCATGATGAGCAAGGCATAGATGGTCAGCACGGAATCCACCTGCCACATGATGATGACCATCAAGACCAGCGTGATGCTCGCCTCCACGAACGTCATCATCCCTTGCTGAAAGAGCGTCTGGAACGCATACGTGTCCCAGGTGGCCCGGTAGAGGGTGTCGCCGCTCGACTTGCCCTGGTGGAAACGTTGGGAGAGCTGGAGCAGCCGCTGATAGACCGCTTCCCGCACCCGGGCCAGTCCGCACAGCCCCGTGCTGATCACCCAATAATTTTGCAAGGCCTTCAACCCGCCATGCAGGGCATGCAGCACCAGGACACTGATGCCGAGGAAGGTCAGCAAGGCGGCCTTGTTCGCGGCGACGGCTTGTCCCGCGAGCCAGCCGGGCAGGGGTTGGTCCCCCAGCACGCTATCGGCCAGCAAAGCGACGGGCCAGGGCTTCAGCAAGTTCGCGCCGATGGCGAGGACCAGCAGGCCAAAAGCCAGCAACACCCGTCCCAGATCAGGCCGGAAGAACGCCAGCACTCGCGAGAAACGGTTCATGTGTCGGGCATTAAAGCGGTGTTCCGGCCCGGTCACCAGCCGGAAAAAAGCCGTCACGGCCAACCTCTATGACGTTGGCCGGGGATGGCTCATTTGGTTTATTTATGACCAAGGGTTCCTTTGCCACTATTTCCCAAAGGTCTTGCCGAAGCGACCTATGCCCGCCAGCATCCGTCAAAATGTCGGAAGAACGTGGACCCCGGGGTATCGAATGGACGCTGCTGGCCGTCATGGCGGCGCTGGCGGCCTTTGCGGTGCTGGCCACGGGTGGCATCCGGGCGGTGGACTTCGCCATCGTGGAGTATCTCATGGCTGCGGCTTTGGGACTCTCGGTATTACGCTTGTGGGTGCATCAGCAACCCGTCTTTCACCTTTCCCCGGTCTTTTGGTCCGTGCTGGCTTTCACGGGTTATGTGACTTGGCGCACCTTCACGGCGGATATTCCCTATCTGGCCGAAGATGAATGGACGCGGGTGCTGCTCTACACCGCGTTCTTCGTCATCTTCACCTTTCATCTCTTTCGCCCCCAATATAGCCAGGCGCTCCTCGTCGTGCTGGCCACGGTGGCCATCGGCAGCAGCCTTTACGCGGCCTACCAGTATTTCTCCGGCTCCAACAAAGTTTGGCATTTCTTCCGGCCGGAGCTCTATGCCAAGCGTGGCTCGGGGACCTTCATCAATCCCAATAATTTCGCCGGTTACGTGGCCGTGCTTCTGCCCATGATGGTGGCGGTGGTGATGGCCGCCCGGGTCAGCGTCACCACGCGTTTCCTCGCGGGCTACGCGGCGCTGATGTTCATGGTGGGGCTGGCCGTCTCGGCGTCCCGGGGTGGTCTGCTGGCGGCGGGTGGCGGGCTGCTGGCGCTGATCTTCCTGCTGGTGCGGCAGAAGGCGTTCCGTCTGCCCGCACTGGTCTTGCTGACCGTGCTGATCCTGGGCGGGTTTGCCGTGTTGAGCCAGACGACCCTCACCCAATGGCGTTTGCAGCAGATGAAGCACACCAGTGTGGACCGTGATTCGCGTTTCCTGCTCTGGCAATCCGCCGAGGAGATGTGGCGCGACCATCTGTGGCTAGGGGTCGGACCGGGACATTACGATGCCGTCTTTCCTCAGTACCGTCCGGACATCATGCAGCAGCGCCAGCCTTACTTCGCGCACAACGAATACCTGAACACCCTTGCGGATTATGGTCTCATCGGGGCGTTGCTGGTGCTCACGGCCATCGGGGCGGTGGAGTTCGCCTTCCGTCACGGCTGGCGCGGATTGCGCCGTGAGGCCGACAATCTGGCCGCCGCACGCAGCAACCGCCTGGCCCTCCTGCTCGGGGCCTCCGCCGGCGTCGTGGCCGCGCTGATCCATGCCCTGTTCGATTACAATTTCCACATCCCCGCCTACGCGCTCATGGTCATCTTCTTCCTGGGCGTGATGACCGTGGCCTGGCGCACGGACAATCCCCGCTGGTGGTGGCGTCCGCAGGCTGTGGGCAAGGCGGTCTTCACCGTCCTATGCCTCCTCTTGGCCGGCTGGTTTATCGTGCATGCCAACAAACGTACGGGGGAGGCCAGGCTGCTCGCCCAGTTGAAACGTACCGACCTCCAAGCCCCCGAGTACCCGCAATTGCTCGAGGCTGCGCGCAAGGTTGAACCCAAGAACGCCCTGACCGTCTATGATCTGGCCGAGCATCACCGGAATCAGAGCTGGGCTGCCCGGAGTGATTTCAAGCAAGCAGGCGAGCGCGCCTTGGAATTATATTCGCAGGCCGCGGTGTTGGACCCGCATGATTCCTACATCCCTTTGCGCCAGGCCATGACGCTGGTCTGGATCGGGGGAGGGGCCAAGGCCAGGCCTTACCTCGAAGCGGCCGAACGTCTGAACCCGAAGGATTACTTCACCCTGGCCCATATCGGCTGGTGCCATTTCCAGTTGCAGGAATACGGGGAAGCCAAGCGCTATTTCGAACGGTCCATGCTCTTGCGCGGGTTCGGCAATAAGATCGCAGAAACTTATTTGCCGCAGGCTGACGCTCGTTTGCAGGGGCAGACAAATTCCGCCACACCGCCGCCTTAGCGCGGGGTCAACTGGCCGTCTGCGCGGTCAGCGCATCGATCATCGTCTTCAGATAGAGCAGCTCCATCCCGACATGATCGGGGGCCAGGTCCGGGGTCTCTTCATTGCCTTCCATCAACCGCTCCATGATGAAAGCGATCATGGGTGACTGCGGGTACTGGCTGACGAGGTTTTCCACCACGGCGTGATGCTCCGCCTCCGAAGCATCGTCCAAGCTGCGCAGCAGCGCGATGTTCGCGTCCTCCGCCTCTTCGATGGTCTCGGGGTCGATGACGGGCAGGCTGGCCCGGGCCCGGAGCGAGTCGTAGATGAGCGCTGCCAGCGGCATCAACTCGCAGGTGTCGTCCTCGGATTCGCGCACCGCCTGATCCGCCGCCCCAAGGTAAACGAGCAGGGCTGGCTGCTCCTGGGCGAACTGATCCACCCATTGGCTCCATTCTGCTTCGGAGAACTCCGTCTGTCGTTCCCAGACGGCTTCGATCGTTTCACGTGGGACTTGAATCATGTTCCAACGGCCCAAGTTTGCCTGTTTCCGGTCGGGAAGGAAATGATATAAGCGCTGAATTTTTTGCGGTTTTCAGCTAAGGTTTCCGCACTGTGATGATGCTTCGGTCCGCCGCTGTGGGCTGGTAGTGCATGTCCGTGAAGCCCGCTTCCGTGAGCAGTTCGCGCATCTCGCCCAGCGAGTAGCACTTGCCTTCCGTGGAATGCATCAGCAGCGCGGAATATTGCGCCACGGGCAGCGGACCGCTCTTGTCCTCGTTGATATGCGCATCATGCACGATGAGCATGCCGCCGCGCTTCAACGCGGCAAAGGAATTGGCCAGGAGCTTGCGCACTTCCGGGAAATCCCAATCGTGCAGCACGTTCGAGTAAAGGTGCAGATCGCAATCCGCCGGCAGATTCGCCGCCACAAACATGTCGCCTGCCAGCACTTCCACGTGGTCACTGTAACCGCGCTCGGCCACATTCTTCCGGGCAAGTTTGTCCACCGGGGATTTGTCCATCACGATGGCGCGGAGATGCGGGTGATTCGCCGTGAGCGCGCAGGAGTAGATCCCGGAGCCACCCCCGATATCGAGGAGCTTCGTGAAGCCTTTTAGGTCCAGCGCTTTCGCCAGCGCGGGTCCGAGATAGAACCCCCGGCAATCCATCGCCGCCGTGAACTGGCTGGCGAAGGGCTCCGTCTCCATCGCCTGGGCCCAAGCCTTTTCATCCTTCAACCCGGACCAGTTCGCGGTCCTGCCGGTCCGCAGGACGCTTTCGTAATCCTTCGCGATGGGCCGTTCCTTCAACGAGGCATAATACGGTGTCAGGTTGAAAGGCGAACCGCTCACCAGATGTTCCGCGGCGCTGGGGCTGACGTGAAATCTTTCCGCCCGCCGATCCACCAATCCCATCGCCGTGAAGAGCGTGAGCATCACGTCGGTCGGCCGTTCCTGAAAGCCGCAACCCGCACAGATGCCTTTCAGGTCGGCGGGATTTTGGGCGAGCCAGGTGAAGAAATCGAGCCGGGCTACGGCGGCGGTCAGGAGGTCCACTCCGTAGAGCCCATCCCGCTGGCGGTAAATGAAGGTGGGGTCTGTGGCTGGTGCCTGGGTCAGGTCAAGTCGCGACATGACCGGGAGTGAAGCGGAAAGAGACATTCGTGAAAACAGCTAAAAAAGCTGCGGTGAATTTCTATCAACAAAAAACCGCGAGGCTTTGGGCCTCGCGGTTGGTTTTGGAAGAGCAGAGCTTAGTCTTTCGGATCAATCGTCCAGAACAGGGTCTGGTTCGTGGTCACGTTGTCTCGCACTGTCTTGCGGTAGTTCAAGGTTTCCGCGTGGCCATCCACGAAGAGGTAGTTCACCGTCTCCTTGCCGTGCAAGGTGTCATCCGTCACGCCCGCGCCGGTCGTGGCACTGGTGCCGGTGAAGTGGCCGGGGCGACCATTGACGTTACCATCATCCGTGGAAGGACCCACGCCCGTGGGTGAGAAGATGGGGCGGCGGGTGCCTTGGCCGAAGGGCAGGTTGGGATCAACCTGCTCGGTGTAACCGATGGTGTCCTGCGTGGCCAGCACGATGGCCGTGCGCACGGACGGGATGTTCGAGATCTTGGTGTTCGGCCACGTATCGGCCGTGGAGGCATTCGGCGTCCAGCCCGGCGGACGGCCTGTGGTTGAAGTTGCATCGATCACCATGATGCCTACACCCGTCTTGCTGGCGGGCGAGATGGGCCACTGGTTGGTGAACCCGGCCCGGTAATCGGCCATCGGCATGTTATACGTCATGCTCGCGCGGTAGCTTTGCAGACCATTGCCGCCGGTCACAATCGGGTTGGGATGTTTGTCAGCCGGGCACTTGAAGATCTTCCAAGGAGCCGTGCGGGTGGCGGTGTCCTGGATCACCGGGGCCACGACAACGCTCCAACTGAACTCGCCGCGGGCCATGGTGCCGCCCACGTAGTTTTGCAGCAGGGCGGTGTAGTTGGCACTCGTACCGCCGACTCCTGCCAAAGCGGCATATGGCAGTTTCTCGGCATTGTCCGAAGTATACATGGCGTTACCGACGCCGATCTGCTTGAACTGCGAGAGGCATTTGGTGGTAATGGCCTTCTGTTTGGCTTTGGCGAGGGCGGGCAGGAGCATGCCGGCCAAAATGGCGATGATCGCGATAACGACCAGCAGCTCGATGAGCGTGAAGCCCTTGAGCAGGGTCTGGT
>CAZPUL010000011.1:45048-116408 GCA_964589735.1 uncultured Verrucomicrobiota bacterium
GAAACCGAGGCCCCATTGTTGGCTTCCACCAAGACCGGCCCAGTCTGTTGCGGGGTACCACCTTGGGCTTTTGCTTCGGGAGCCTCTTCGGACTTTGAACAGCCCATCACCCCGAGGGCGAGCAGCATACTTATCACGACAGGTTTGCGCATATCTATATCTGTATTAAATTATCACAAAAGTTAGATTTGTTAATCCCCTTTTTTGCCTATGTTCATTGAACTAATCAAATCGCGACCGTGCCGGTCGTTGATATATTAGTTTCAACGTAACACTTTGCTTGCAGGGGTAAGCTGAGGGAATATTAGGCTGGCGGAACCTGCTTGGCAAGTGGCGCAGGTGTTTTTTTCTTAGGTGCATGTGTGTCATGCCGCCGTGCGGGGCTTGCTTGAGGGGCGGACGAAAGCGCGACCGGCTGTTGTCCGCCGGTGGCAGGCTTGTTTAAGAAGCTGCACATCGGCTTGATTGATAATGAGTTACTGCCGCTTCTTGGAGGGTGAGCAGGTTAACGGCCTGCGCCAGCTTGCAAAAGCTCCGTGATCCGTTCCACATCGAAGACGCAACCGCCCCAAGTGCCGCCACTCACGCCTTGGAGCGCGGCCCAGAGCTTCGTGTCATCCGGCAAGGCCGGGTTGGGCGCCATGTCCGGCCGGGAAGCCCGGTCAGCCAGCACCTTGGCACCTTCAGCAGGAGTGAACCGTTGCTCTCCATTACCCACGAAATCCAAGCTTCCGGCCAGCGTATTGCGGTCCACCAGGATGCGGATGATATCGCCATCCTGCAGCTTGCCGATGGGCCCGCCCGCCAAGCCTTCCGGTCCGACATGGCCGATACAGGCTCCAGTGGATACGCCACTGAATCTTGCATCCGTGATTAGCGCCACTTGTTTGCCGAAGGGCAAAAACTTTAGCGCGGACGTCACCTGATACGTCTCCTCCATGCCGGTGCCCATGGGGCCGATACCGGCGAGCACCATGATGTCCCCGGCCTGGATGCGCTTTTCTTTGATGGCCGTGATGGCCGCCCGTTCGCTCGTGAAGACCCGTGCCGGACCTTCCTTGCGATACACATTATCCGCATCCACCACCGAGGGATCGATCGCCGTGCTCTTGATGACCGCCCCTTCCGGCGCGAGGTTGCCCGTGGGAAAAGTCACCGTGCTGGTCAAGCCACGCGCCTTCGCTTGAGCGGGCGACATGATGACATCATCTGGGGAGACGCCATCGCTCTGCTGCAAAATTTCGCGGAACTTCGTGCGCCGCTCGGAACCTTCCCACCAGTTCAAGACCTCATCCAGCGTGCAACCCGCCACCGTCAGCACCTTGGTATCCAACAAACCCAGTTGCCGCAGATGCAACATGACTTCCGGCACACCACCCGCGAGGAAGGCGCGCACCGTGGGATGATGCACTGGTCCATTTGGCAACACACTCACCAGCCGCGGCACGGAGCGATTCACCTCGATCCAGTCTTTCACCGTCGGCCGCTTCAAGCCCGCTGTGTACGCGATGGCCGGGATGTGCAGCAGCAGATTCGTGGAGCCGCCGAACGCAGCGTGCACCACCATGGCATTCCGCACCGCTGCATCCGTCAAAATATCTTTCAGCTTCAACCCGCGCTTTTCCAGCTCAACGACCGCACGAGCCGAGCGCACCGCGATATCTGTCCACACCGGCTCACCCGAAGGCGCGAGCGCTGAATGCGGTAACGACATGCCCAAGGCCTCGCCCACCACTTGCGCCGTAGCCGCCGTGCCAAGGAACTGGCAACCGCCCCCAGGCGTGCCGCACGCGCGACAGCCCAAATCCGCCGCCTCCTGCAAGCTAACCAACCCATGGGAAAACCGAGCACCCAAAGTCTGCACTGCTCCGGCATCCTCACCATTCGTGGGTGGCAACGTGACGCCTCCGGGCACGAGGACACAGGGAAGCTCCTTCATGCCCGCCAGCGCCATCATCATCGCGGGCAGGCCTTTGTCGCACGTCGCCACACCGATGACGCCCGAGCGTGTGGGTAATGAGCGGATGAGGCGTCGCATCACCTGCGCCGCGTCATTGCGATACGGCAGGCTGTCGAACATGCCAGTGGTGCCCTGTGTGCGGCCATCGCAGGGATCGGAGCAATATGCAGCGAAAGGCAAGCCCTTCTGCTCGCGCAATTCATTCGCCGCCGCCTGCACCAGCAAACTGATTTCCCAATGTCCCGTGTGATACCCGAGCGCGATGGGTTTCCCATCGGGCGCGCGCATCCCGCCCTGGGTGCTGAGGATGAGATATTGTTTGCGGCCAAGCTCGGCGGGATTCCAGCCCATGCCCGCATTCTGCGTGAGGCCGAAGAGATCGCCGCTCGGGCGGTTCAGGAGCATGTCGGCGTCGATGGGCAGGCTGCCCTCGGGCCCGGCGGCCTTGGTGCGCACGTCATAGACATTCGGGAGCACACCGTCCAAGAGAGGCTGAAGATTCCCGTTCATTGCTTTTCTTTTTTCTTCTTCAGTTCCACCGGTGGTGGTGCATTCGTCGGCACCAGGGTCATCAGCACGCCCGGTTTCCAGATGTATTGCCGCCGGTTCACGATCATCACGCGCGGCAGCAGCTCGATCTCATTCCCGAAACAGAGCAGCGTGACGGTGCCCGGCTGGAAGGTCAGGTCTTCGAAGATGACTTCGCCAAACCCGACGGGATAAGGCCATTGCCGCGGCTGGTCAAATTTGACGGTTTGCGGCTGGTTCGTCCCCATGGACGCGCCTGAGAATTCAAACTTCACGTCCGCGATCTTCAAGGCCGGCTGGTTCACCACCATCACCGGGTTGCCGTTGGTGCTTTGCTCGAAGCGCACCTCCCAGGGGCCCTTGGCATAGCGGCGGCTCTCGATGCCCCAGTACGCGAGGATGTAGATGCCCAGGGCAAGGCCAAAGGCGATGGCGAGATGCTTCAATAAGCCGTCAAACCGCATAGAACCGCCAGACAGTCGGCAAGCAGGCCGGATGTGTCAAGCACCCCAGTTTTTTGGGGCGCGGGTTGTCTCAACCCGCAGCAACGTGCAAAGTCATGCCGGGTTCCTTTTTTCATCAAGGACATCCAAGAACCGCCAGATAGATTTGGCTGTGTTCGGTGAAAGCACAGGTCTCTTGGCTGGCGTACCTTGCTGCGGGTTGAGACAACCCGCGCCCCAACCGCTAAATCCTTGCCAGCGTTTCCCGCTTTGCCACAGTTCTGGCACGGCACCATGGTTAAGCCTGGTCGCCACCACGACAACTATGCCTTTTGTCATCACTGAGGAGTTAGAGCTTTTCCATGTGAAATTCACTGGCGTCGTGACGGCGGGTGATCTGGTGGAGGCGGCGGCGGCGGCATGGGCGGCCGAGAAGCCCAAGGCCGTGACGCCGCCCCGGATCACAGACCTTAGCGAGGTCGCCAGCATGGAGATTGATTTCAAGGCGGTCTGGCAACTGGCGGAGAACCGGAGGAGCAAATCGTTCCCCAACGCCTTCAAATCCGCGATCGTCGCGCCCAATGATCATTTGCTCGGTTTCGCCCGGATGTTCCAGACGCTGAACGACCATCCCCAGATCACCATCCGCATCTTCCGCGACCTGCCTTCCGCGCGGGAGTGGATCGGGGAGAAGTAGGGGGGCGCGCTCATCTTGGGCGCAACATATATCACCAAGCAATAATGGCTTCTGTTATGTAGACGGTTGCCAAAGTGTTCAGCTTGGGCTTTATTGACTTCACACCCGAGGTTCCATGACACGTCGCCTATCCATCGCCGGTCTGATTTGCAGTCTGCTGCTGCTCGCCACAGGAGTATACGGTGTCTATTTCCAAGGCCGGTTCTGGGCCTCGGGCGCTTGGAATGCCGCCAATCATCAGGAACTGGCCATCGCTCTTGGCGCACCAGCCATCCTGCTGTTTCTCGGTATCGCTTTGAATGCTGGTTTTCTCCTGGGCAGCCCGTTGACTGCTCACCTGTCTGCCCCGCGCCGGGTTGCCCTCTTTTTCTGCCTGGTGGCTTTGAGCTTGCTGGCTTGTCTGATCGCGGCTTCTGCTGCCGGGAAGATTGCAGCTCAAACTCTGCAAACCACCTGAACTTGTGTCATGAGCCATGAATTGATTCTGTTTCTGTTCGTTCCCGTTTTTATCCTTATCAGTGCGTGGCTGCTGTTCCGTATAGAGAATGACCGTTACACACCTGCCTTGCGGTTCGCGATAGTCGCGAATTTGGTCGCCTTGGGTATCGGCCTGATCACCGGCAGTTCCCTGATGATCTTTGCGATCATGATGTTTTTCACACAGCTATTAATTCTGCTGGTGGGCGGCTGGCTTTGGTTTCAGGAAAGTAAAAACCTGCATTGGCGACGTGGTACACTGGTCCTCCTGCTCCTGTTCACACCTTATGTGGTCGGTCTGAGCGCAGCCACGATCGCCCATCATCAGTATCATCACGAAATGGAAGCCGAAGATAACTCTGGGATGAGGGCCTTCAATCTGCCTGCTCCTGAGTTGAATCCAGACAGGTAACCCGGTCACCGGCCCTCGCCCTCTCCCCGGTGTGTTTGAGGAGAGGGCGCGGCACTGGGTGTTCCCCCGGCTATGCCTCCTTGGCAAATCAACGGACGTGCTGCGTCCCCACAGCCGCCCACGTCCGTATCATTTGCCGGTCATGGCCCGCCGTCGGCACCCATCCCCGCCAGACGACATGCTACCGGCAAAAGAACTTCCGTTGACGTGTGCCATCATGCGGGGCGACCCAAGCCGTCGCATCTATAATTGCCGGGGGTATTTATAAACGGTGAAGGGAACAGCGCTGCGCTGCCTCACACGCGGAACCATTTGAAGACCGTCCAACGATGCAGCACGTAGTGGATGCCGGAGCAGATCGCCAGGGTGCCGATCAGTGTCAGCAACAAGTTGAGAGCATCTGGCACGCCCAGCTTGTGGAAGATCACCAGCAAACTACCCGTGATGAACGGCACATGATACGCGAAGATGGTGCCGGAACGTTCGCCCAGGAAAACCAGCGGGCGCAGTTTCCAGCCATGCTGGGTGGCGCGGCCCAGCACGTAGAAGAGCAGAGGCGGCATGGCGACGAGCACGAAGTTCGGCACTTGCGTCACCGCGCTGAGCAGCAGCAATACGCCCACCAGCACCCATACCACCGGACATTCTTGCGGAGTGGAGCCCCGGCTCATGAGATGGCCGCAGGTGTATTGGAACAGGCCGAGCAGCACCATCTGCACACCGAAACCCGTGACCGGCAGCATGTCTGTGGCGCGCCAGGCGAGCACGGTGAGAAGCAGGGTCGCTCCTGCCAGCCAAGGCAGTTGCCGCTCCTTTAGCCCGCTGGCTTGCAGCAGCTTGAACAGCACGGACACCACCAGCAGCAGGATGAAAAAATACAGGGGATACGCCACCATGGGCGTTTCCAGCAGCACATGCCCGATCAGTTTGCCGCTGAGCGTGGCCGGATAGCGCAAGCGCAGCTCGATGGCTCCGGTGGCTTCCATCACCTGGCGCAGGACGCACATGAGGGTGCCGATGAGGAGGAAGGGGATGAGCAGGCGTTGCGTGCGTTGCCGGATGAATTCGCCCGCGGGTTTGGCCGCAAACTTCAACCCATGCAAGACCCCGGCAGCAAAGAGGAAGGCGAACACGCACCAGCCGATGAACATCATCAACCAGCCGGTATCGATCGCCAGCCGCCAGTCATTCAGGTGGTAGCAAACCACGCCGATGATGGCGAGCCCCTTGAGCTGGTCGATGGTGGCGAGACGCATGCCGGTTCAGATTCAGTTCAGGTCACTCATGCACCCAACCGCGATCGACGAGCAGTTCCTGTCCCGTGACCGCCCGGCTCAGGTCGCTGGCGAGGAAGAGCGCCACATCCGCGACTTCCTCCGGGACGTTCAGCGTGGGGATGCACTGGCGTTGGCGGATGAGTTTCTTCGCGGCAGGCGTGACGTATTCACGCAACTGCCGTTCCGTCATGATCCAGCCGGGCGAGATGATGTTCACGCGGATGCCGCGCGGGCCCAACTCGCGCGCCAGGGAGCGGCTGAACCCGATGATGCCGGCCTTGGTCGAGACATACGCGCTCATCACCGGCGGTCCGTTATGCACGGTGATGGAGGAGAAATTGATGATGGAAGCCCCGGCCTGCAGATGCGGCGAGGCTTCGCGACAGACCAGGAAATACGCGCGCAGATTCCGCGCGTGCAAGGTGTCCCAAGCCTCAGTCGTGGTGTCTTCCAAGGCGATGCGCGGGTCGGAGGCGGCGTTGTTGATGACGGCATGGATGTAGCCACGCCGCTTCGCCACACCGCTGATCCATTTCGTGATCTGCTTCTCTTTCACGAGATCGACTTTGGTGAACGTGGCTTGGTTGACCAACTCCTTTACCAGCTTCGCCGCAGCGACCGTATCCACATCGCAGAACTCCACGTGCGCGCCTTGCCGGGCGAAGGCACGGACCATTGCCGCGCCGATGCCATTCGCGCCGCCGGTGATGAGCACGGTCTGATTCTGCAATTCCGGAAAAGAGGCCATGCGAGGAATTTACGATTTATGAAGGACGATTTACGAGTGCAAAGAAGGCAGGGCTGGCTGTCCTCAGCCAATTTGCGCTGGTCACACCGCCATGATAGATTGCTTCAATCCCAGCGAGTTCCTAAACCTCCAAAGTCGTTCAAGGTTATGAATGCTTCCTTCAAAAACACACTCAAGGTGGTGGTCGTGGTTATCGTGCTATCGGCGCTAGGCATCGGCTTCTGGTCCCGGTCCTTCCGGCCTGATCCCAATGCCATCGCGGCGGCGGAAACGCGGATGTGGCAGGCTTATTACGCCGCGGACCCGGTCCGATTGCAGGTGGAGCTGGTCACGCTCCTGCAAACCCAGTTCCAGGCTTCCCCGGATGATGCCAATGCGATTGCCCAGCGGTTGGTGATGGCGGCCTGGAAGTTTGAAACCAGTTCGGATAACTACGAAGCGGTGGTTCTGCCGGACCTTGAGGCTGCTTTTGACCAGATACGGCAGTTGACCAAACGCTCCTTTGATCCCAAAGCAGCCGCCCGGGCTGAACTGGCCTGGTGGGTGGCCCGGCGGACGCCCGGTCAGGATAGCGCCCAACAGGTTGGACAGGGGATCGGGCAGGTTTATGCTATCCTCTATGGCCAAGACCGGCCGGGTTTTGCCGAGGCAGGCATCCTCCGGGCTGAAGCCGGGCGGCTGCGGGATCAAGGTGGGGCTGCGTGTGACTGGCAGCAGGTGGAAACGCTCCTGCAACGGTCCTACCGGGTGCTGACCAAGGCGATTTAGGCGCGGAACGGCCGGGTGGGGTGGCTTTGGAGGTGGTAAATTGCCGAAAATTACCATTTGCCATGTCCCGGGATAGTTAGTATATGTTTCGGCCCCTTGCCTCAGGGTAAGGGATTAACAGCTTAATTTTAACGATTTTATGTCACAGCATAGAAGTCTCCGGGCCGCGAGCACCTTGGGCGCCAAGCGCAACGTGTTGAAGCGCTTTGAACGTGTGGAATTGATGCGCAAGCGCAGCCAATGGACGGAAGGCCGTCGCGTTACGGGGCTGCCCAAGACGAAGCCTGAGGAATAGTCTTTCCTCGCGCATTTTTAGTTTTTTTTCGCGGGGCGGGAGTCCGGTAAATGCCGGTTTCCCGCCCGGTCTTTTTCCCCCAAATGAACGTCCGTCTCCAAAAATTCCTCGCTGATGCCGGTATCGCCTCCCGCCGGGGCGGTGAGCAGATCATTCTGGATGGTCGCGTGGACGTGAACGGCAAGGTCGTCACGGAATTGGGCACCAAGGTGGACCCCGCGCGCGATGTGGTGAAGGTGGATGGCGCACAGGTCCGGGCCCGGAAGAAACTGTATATCGCCGTCAACAAGCCGCGCGGATACATCTGCACGAAGGTGGACCCGGAACGGCGCAAGTGCATCGGCGAGCTGTTGCCCAAGGAATGGGACAATCTCAACACGGTGGGCCGGCTGGATCGCGAGAGCGAGGGGCTGATCTTCATGACGAATGACGGGGATTTCAGCCTGCATTTGACTCATCCGCGTTACGGCATCTTGAAGCGGTATTGGGCGGCGGTGCCGGGCAAACTGGACCCCAAGCTGATCGAACCGTTCCTGAAGGGTGTCGAGCATGACGGGGAACGCTTGCGCGCCACGTCCGTCCGCATCCTGGAAACCAGCAACCGGGAAACGACGGTGGAGCTGGATTTGCGTGAAGGGAAGAACCGCGAGGTGCGTCGGATGTTCGAGACCATCGGTCTGGAAGTGCTGCGTTTGCGCCGGGTGCAGATCGGGAAAATCAAGCTGGGCGACCTGCCAGAAGGCAAATGGCGGACATTGACAGAACCGGAGATAAAATCTCTACTTTCTACTTCATGAAGATGCCGCAAAAATTGGTGACCCTGATGATGTGCCTGGCCACGAGCCTGGTCACGGCGCAGGAGACTGCCACGGTGAAGGCCACCCGCGTGAATGTGCGCGGCCAGGCGACGTTGAACAGCGAGATCGTCACCCAGCTCAACCCGGGTGAATCCATCAAGGTGCTGGAGCAGATCACCCTGGAGAAGCCCGGTCCGGGCGAGCCCGCCAAGTGGGCGAAGATCGCGCTGCCCGCGAACACGCCGGTCTGGATCAATGCCGCTTTTGTCAAAGAGGGCGAAGTCAGCAGCAACCGTCTGAATATCCGCTCCGGTCCAGGCGAGAATTACAGCGTCCTCGGCCGCCTCGAAAAAGGTGCCAAGGTCCAGGCCATCCGCACAGTGGATGATTGGATGGAGATCATCGCTCCCGAAGGCACCTACGCCTTTGTCTCGGTGGATTTCCTGGAGATCAAGGGCACGCCCGAAGTCGCCAAGGTGGAAGCCAAGCCCGCAGAGATCGCCGCGAAACCGGCGATGAAGAACAAGACGGAATCCGTCGAGCCTTTGCCGACCGTGAAGGTGGAAAGCCCGGCACAACCGTCTCCCCGTCCGAGTGCGGTCACGGAAGCTGCTTCCGCCAAGGTGATCAATGATCCGACGCCTTTGCCTCCGCCGCAACCGGTGGTTGTGGCACCGCCCGCAGCGGCCAAGCCCAAGCTGGATCCGGCGGCCATCCCGGTGCCGACCCCGACCGTTACGGGTGATGCGCCCATCATCGAGGTGGCTCCGCCGCAAGTCCGCATCGTCACCCGTGAAGGTGTCGTGCGCCGCGCCATCAGCGTGCAAGCGCCCTCGGCCTTCCGCCTGGCGGACCCGGAGCGCATGACGACGACGATCAATTATCTTTATCCGGGCGATACCGGGCTGGAGTTGAAGTGGTTCCTCGGCCGCAAGATCCGCGTCTCCGGCGTGGAATCGCTGGACCCGCGCTGGCCGAACATGCCTCTGATCGAGATCAAAACGCTGGAGCCGCTGGACGAATAGCATTGGCCATGGATAATTTGATCGACGGAAAAGCCATCGCCGAACAGATCCACACGGAGACGGCGGCACGGGTGGCAGCGCTCAAGGCGCGGGGCATCCAGGCGGGTTTGGTCTTCGTGCGCGTCGGGGAAGACCCCGCTTCCAAGGTCTATGTGGGCATGAAGGAGCGCACCAGCCAGCGGCTGGGCATCGACTCCAAGACCATCGTTCTGCCTGACAATACTTCGCAGGCGGAACTTCTCACGCTCATCCACCAGCTCAATGCCGATCCGGCGGTGCATGGCATCTTGGTGCAGGCACCGTTGCCGAAGCACATCAGTGAGCAGATCGTTTTCTCGACCGTATTGCCGACAAAGGATGTGGATGGTTTTCATCCCGAGAACGTGGGCAAATTGATGCTGGGTGATACGACCGGTTTCCGTCCCTGTACGCCCGCCGGGGTGCATGAACTGCTTATCCGCTCGCAGGTGAAGATCAGCGGTGCGGAAGTGGTCATCCTCGGACGCGGCAATATCGTGGGCAAGCCAATGGCGGCCATCCTGGTGCAAAAGGATCAGCATGCGGATGCCACGGTGACCATCTGCCATTCGCGCAGCCGGCAGGTGGCCGAGCATTGCCGCCGCGCGGACATAATCATCGCGGCGATGGGCGTCGCGGAATTTTTGAAAGCGGACATGGTCAAACCCGGGGCCGTGGTGATGGACGTGGGCGTGAACCGCATCGCCGATCCCACCGCCAAGAACGGCTCACGGCTCGTGGGCGATGTCGATTTTAAGTCCATCCAGCCGATCGCCGGCAAGATCACCCCGAACCCCGGTGGCGTCGGTCCGATGACCATTGCCATGCTGCTCAGCAACACGGTGCGCGCAGCGGAAATGGCCACGAAATAATCAGTTCATTTTTTGCACACTCGCGGTCTCTTCTCTACTTATGAATCCAGCTCGTATCATCCCTGATCTACAATCCTCACTCCTGTGCGACGGCGTCCGGCAGGAAGCCAACGGCAACCTAATCGTGCTCGGCGTCATGGGCCTCATCCGCGTGCCGCAGGTGCCGATCACCGCGCAGGTCATGTTCGTCCTGAACCGCTGGACGGCCGGCATCGGCCAGTTCAACGAGACCGTGCGCTTCATGGCGCCGGACCAGGTCACCGTGCTGCGCAAGGGCGAGGCGAAGTTCGCTTTGCAAGACCCGGCGCACTCGGCCACGAACATGCTGGGCCTCCAGCAGGTGGAATTCAAAGTCCCTGGTGTCTATTGGGTGGAAGTGCTGGTGGATGACGTGATGAAGCTGCGCTATCCGATCCCCGTGGTGGTCGTCCCGCCGCCGGGCCAAGGCCAGCCAGGCGCTGCGCCGGCACCCGCGCAGTAAGCGAGCGGTATCGAAAAAAGAGGCAGCCGAGTGGCTGCCTCTTTTTTTTGGTGCAGTGCCAGAGGCACGACCTGAAGGTAGCCGTGGGTGAAACCCACGGATATATATTAGAGATGATTTGTTCGTCGCGTAGCGACGATGTGGAGATGTCAGGAGATATGGTTCAGGCGTCACTACGTGACGCATATTTTCCTGTCACCCGCAAACCGTGGGTTCCGCGAAGCTCCACCCACGGCTACCTTCGGGGCGTGCCTACGGCACTGAAAAGGTGTTCTCAATACTCAAAATTCGCCGCGCGTTTCATCCCCAGCTTGAGCGGCACCCAGCCCAGCAGCACGGAGAGGAAACCGAAACCGATCCAGCCGGAAAGCACCTTGCCCAATTGCACATCGGTGGAGCCCGGCCAGGGCGTGCCCATGGCGAGCAGGACCACCGAGGCGACGATGTAGAGGAAGCTCAACACGAGACAGAACGTGCCGCCGAAGCCGCTCACGATCTTGCTGGGGTTATCCTCGCGGAAATTCGGATACAGCACGCCCAGTCCCACGGCGAGTCCGTTCAACGTGAGCGTCATCACGGTGATCGCGCCGACAAACATCACGGTGCGGTCCCATGGCAATTGCAGCATCTGGCAGGACAAGACGGTGAGTCCCAGGGTCACCATGAGCGAGCCCACGGTGGTCAGCCAGTACTTCGCCATCACGATCTTCGGTAGACCCAGCGGAGCCATGCCGACGATCCAGACGCGACGACCTTCCAGCGAGAATTGCGGATAGACGAAGCGTGTGGTGAGCGTGGCGAGGTTCAAGGCGCTCGCCCCGAGGTTCAGGTAGGAGACGACATGGATCCAGAAGGGCGCGGTGAGCTGCTGGGAGAAATGGCGCAGGTTGATGATATAAACGCCGAGCAGACCGAAGAGCATGAGTGTCTGGCCCCATTGCGTGGTATCGCGCCAGAAGACGCGGATGTCTTTCACGAGCATCGCGCGCACATCCCCGGGCATCCAGCGTTTGAACACGGCGAAGAGCCGTTCGAGGAAACCCACTTCGTAGCGGCGCTGGCCTTGGAAATCCCGCCATTTACGGAACCACTCCCAGTGGCCGAACAGGCTGCCACGGCTTTGCACCACGGAGGCGGCCTCGTAGAACGGCTGGCCCAATCGTGTGAACGAGAGGAAGCCGAAGAAGAGCACATTGCTCAGCAGCACCAGCAGGAAGAACGCGGCCCCACCGAACGCGCCCTCCATCCAGCGCAACACGCCGCTGGAGAGCCAGTAGCTGGGCAGGACGGGGTTTTGGGCGAAGTCCGTGCGCTTGAGCAGACGGTCCATCAGGCCCAGCACACGGGTATCTTGGAAATCATCCGGCATCTGCTCCGGCTTGGTGCCGAAGGCCACGTAAAGCAGCGCGCCCACCGCCACCGAGATGGCCGCCACTTGGAAGGCTCGCCGGTCCATGAAGCGCGCCAGCAGCACGGCGAACCAGGTGCCCGCCACTGTCGGCAGCACGATGAAGAGCAAGATCAGGAGGACGGTGACGGGATAGAAATGCCACGGCACCTTCTGGCTGTTGCCAAAAGCCGTCACCAGCGGAGCGATAAGAAAGATGAACGCCCACGAGGCCAGAATGGAGGATTCGATGAATTTCCACTGGAAGATCGTGCTGCTGGAGACCGGCATGGTCAGCAGGTACGTCGTCTCCCGGTTGCGGAACAGATTGGTAAAGCTGATGACCAGATTGCTCAGCATCAACATCGTGAACAGAAACGCGAACAGGAGGAACAACATCCGCTCCACCAGCACCTCACCGAGACCAGGGAAGTAGGAGACGAAGCGCATGGCCTTGTAGAAGATGAGGTAGGCCAGCCAGAGATAACAGCCGACGAAGGCCAGAATGGCCCCGCTCAACAGCCGCGACTGGTCACGGAAGGAGAGCAGCCGCCGCCAGGCTTGCAGGCCGTTCGTGCGGACCAGCAGCCAGAGCGGTGAGAAAAATGGTGAACCGGAGCCGTTCATTTGTTCACGACGACCGGCGCGGTTCCCCGCTCTTCGTTGAAGTTTGCCTCCTGCTTGGTAAGCGACAGGAAGCTCTTTTCCAAGGCCCCATCCTGGCCGCTTTGACGGCGCAGCTCTTCATTGGTGCCTACGGCCACAAGCTTGCCCTGATGGATGATGCCGATACGGTCCGCCATCTCCTCCGCCACGCTAAGCTGGTGGGTGGAGAGGAAGACGGTCATGCCTTGGAGCGAGCGCTCTTTCAAGACGTCCTTCACCACGCGCGCATGATGCGGGTCCAGGCCGACCATCGGTTCATCGATCACGAAGACTTCGGGGTCATGCAAGAGCGCGGAAGCGATGGCTACGCGCTGGCGCGTGCCGTGGGAGAGGCCCTCGATCGGTTTGCGCAGGAACTCTTCCAGATTGAAGCGTTCCACCAGCGCATGGGACTGCTGGTCAAACCGCTGCTCTTCCATGCGGAACATCTGGCCGGTGAAACGGAGAAATTCCCAAGGGGTCAGTTTGTCGTAGAGGAACGGAAAATCCGGCACATAGGCCAGCCGGCGACGTGCTTCCAGCGGTTGTTCCTGCACATCATAACCGGCGATAAGCGCGCGGCCGGAAGTGGGCTTGATGAGGCCCGTGAGCATCTTGATGGTGGTGGTTTTTCCGGCGGCGTTCGGTCCCAGCACGGCAAAGAATTCGCCCCGCTCCACTTTGAGGGAGATGTGGTTCACCGCCACGAGGTCGCCGAATTTCTTTACGAGATCCAGTAATTCTATCATGCGTGCTTTCGGGCTAGAGCCTCAGTTCATCGTTCACCACCACCACGTCGTTCGGCAGTTCCACCTTCATGATCTCGCCGACGCGGCTGACATACACCACGATCTCCTGGCCCTCGGCGAGCTGGGCACGGAGCCGGTAAACGCGGAACCGGGCATAGCCGACGGTGAGCCAGTCATTATGTGCCTGCCATTTCAGTTCGGTGGCGGTGCGGCGCGCCTTGGCCACACCTTCTTCCATCAGCATGCCCACGGCATTGCCGACCACGGGGCCGCCAAATTTCACCGCTAGTTTCTTGGGGTTCTTCAGGTCTTCCAGCGGCACTTCCTGTTCCCATTCCGTCACGGTGTCCGACAGCCGGAAGCGGGCGGTGGAGTTGACGGCATCGCCGCGGACTTCGGCGGTGAAGGGGCGCTGGTTCAGCCGCACGGAGAACTCCAGCCAGTTGAAATTGGTGGAGAATTTGACGGTGGTGAAGAATTTGAAATTCTGGATGTTCTCGAGGCTGTTGAAGCCGCCATCTGCATCGATCGTGTAACTGTTCAGGCGCCGGATCATGCCGATGGGGGCATCAAGGTCCGAACGGCGGCCGATGGTGGTCTCTTCGCCGATGCTGGCGGACCAGCGCAGGTAGCCGATGCGTTTGCCCCGGCGGCGGATCTCCAGGTTCGAGTTGTCGGGCGAGGTGAGGATCTTCTCGAACACCAGTTCGGCGGGGATCTCGTTGCCGGGCTGGTAGCGTCCGCGGATCTCCGATTTCCAGAGGAGATAGCTCATCGTCAGCCAGAAGCCCGCCAGGACGATGAACAGGAAGCGGTTCAGCATGATGCGCGTCAGATGGACGGAATCTTCAAGGTCTGGCCCAGCTTCATGCGTTTGGGGTCGACGCCCGGGTTGGCGGTCTTAAGCGCGTTTTCACTCACTTTATACTGTCTGGCGATTTTGTATAAGGTGTCGCCTGATTTGATCGTGTGGGTGCGGCCCACTGCAGGTTGGGTAAGGTTCGCCTGGGCGATGAAGTTCGAGCTGCCCACGCCTGGGCGAACTTGCCCGGGAGCGGGCGCGCTGCCGGTGGGGCGCACGGGAGCAACGCTTTGACCGGCGGCGGTCCGTTGCTGCAACTGCTGTTGCTGGCCCATCTGCATGGCGATGAGCTGCGACATCTGGTTTTGCACCTGTTCAAGCTGCGTTTTGAGCTGCAGATTCTCTTTCGTCAATCCGTCGAGGCGTTCCAAGTCGCGCTGCACCATCTGGTTCACCGGTCCCAGCGAAACGGTGCGAGCCAGCTCCTGCTTGCAGGTGACGATGCGCTGGCGGACGGGTTCGGCGAAGTCCGAGTCCGGCTTGTATTTGAGGAAGCGGTCGAAGTGGTAGATGGCCGCCGAGTAATCCTTCGTGCGTTGCTCGTGCAGGATGCCGAGTTCCAGGTGGGCAGCGGCGGAGCGGGGATTGGCCTCCAGCGCTTTCTCGAAATCTTCCAGAGCGCCGTTGTAATCCAGGCTGTTCACGCGGCGTTTGCCGCTCAGGTAGTAGGGGTCTTTCTGCTCGTCCGCCGTGCCGGCACTGGGCGGAAAGCAGCCGGTGACCGCCAGCAATGCGGTCACAGCCAGTCCGTACAGTAACGCCCGCGAAAAATTCATAAGCGGAAACTAAACGATGCTCCGGGAGGGTGCAACCGTGTCTTGAACCAAAATGTCCAGTCAGGCTTAGGAGCCTTGGAAGGGATTCCCGGCCGGTTTATCACCGGGCTTTTCGGCGGCGGGGTGGTTGAAGGGATTTGATTTGAGCGGGGTCTCCAGCCCGGGCCTGGTGGGCAGGCGCAGCGGTGCTCCCACCACATAGGCCCAGCCCATCACGATATGCAGCGTGCCGACGGCGAGCAGGCCTTCCAGCGGCAGCCAGCCCAATCCGTAGAGGGCGATGGCTACGCTGTAAACGATGGCGGGCAGGAGCAAGGCGGCCGCGCAGACGCGGATGGCCTGGCGCCAGGTCAGGTCCCGGTCCGCCCAGAAGGCCATGAGCTTGGCTACCGGGGCGTAGAGCAAGGCGAGCAGCATCCAGGTCAGCCAGAGGCCGACGAAGGTGCCCACGATGGCACCGGCGATGAAGAAGGGCCGGCGCGCTCCCCACCACGGCACCGCATCGGGACGGTTGAGCACGAGGGAGAACTCCGGGCCATACGGGATCTGCATATAACCGAACATGGAATAGCACCGGGCTTCCTGGCTGTGCAGTTCGAGCCGGAAATCAGCGGACTTGCTGAAGGAATGGGAGTCCACCGGGGTGACGATCAAGCTGAGCCAGCGGGATTCCGTGAGCAGGGTGGCTTCCGGTTTGGGCCAGGCCAGTTCGCCGCGCAGGATGTAGCCGTTCTCCGGAAGATTCTGGATGGCACTTTCGATGGCCGGGAGCCAGGCGCTGAAGAGCAGAATAAGGACGGCGGCCACTGCACCACCGGCTACCACCGCCTGGATGATGAACAGCCGCCGCCAGGAGACGTGGGCGAAGGCGGCGACTCCGCCAAACGTGATCGGCTGTCCGGCCATCACGCTGGCTGCCTGCTTCGGTTCCGGCTGCGGTGTCTGGGCTTCTGCTTCCATCAATCCCGGGCGGCCACCAGCCCGCCTGCGCTCATCGTATATCACCCACCGGCCAGCGCAAGGCATCCGGTGGTGCTTTGCTCTGGGCTGTGCCGCCACGGGAATGGACGAATCTGCAGTTGGGTTAATTCGCAGAACGTATTTCAACGGCGCTGCCAGCAATCCGCCCGGAGCAGGCCCCAGTCAAAGGTCTCGCGGGCCTTCAGCTTAAAACCTTGCTGCTGCAAGGGCCCGGTGTAGTCCGCGAGCCGGGTGGCGGGCAAGCGGGTCATGATGCGGAAGAAACGGTACATCGACCACAAGATCACTTGCGCCCGGAGCCTTGCCAGTCCGTGAGCGGGGGAGCTGAAGTCAGTGATCAACCAACGGGCATCGGTGGCGGCCAGGGAAGACAGCTGGGGAATCAGCACATCGAGTTGATCGGCGCGAAAGCAATCGAGGAAGAAGTTGGAGCTGATGAGGTCGAATCCTTGGGTGCCGGGGTGCCAATCAAAGATGTCGGTGCAAACGAATTCCACGCGGGCAGGGTTGAGGCCAGCGCGGGTCATGGCCCGCTTGGTTTGTGCCAGCATGGCGGCGCTCGCATCGACGCAGGTCACGTGGACAGCCGGGTTGGCTTGCAGGAGTGGGATGATGAAGCGGCCGTGGCCTTCACCGAGCAGGAGGGCTTTGCGGGCATGCTCTGCCTGGGAAAGATGGGCAAGGCGGCAGCGTTGGAGCTTGTCTCCGGCCAACACCCGTTCCAGGGCACGATAAGCCGGAGCCAGGCGGTCGAAGCTCACGCTGCCTCCGCGTGGTTCACGGGCGATGGACGATGCCAGATGAGAAAGGCCAGCAATGCGCCTGCCGTATAGGCCGCGACATCGGCCCAATCGGCCACGCTGGTGGCCTTCAGATGCGGACCAAACACCTCCGCGATGAGGGTCCAGAGGCTGAGATGGCTGGCGATCTCGATGAACGAAGGAGGGGCATGGTGTGAGCGCCAGCCCAAGCGGGAATGCAGCCACAAGATGGGTGGTAATGCAGCGGGAATGAGCAGCAGGTCGTTGAAATAGCCGTTCAGGAAGAAGCCGCCGAACTCGGGCTTCCACCACCAGCGGTTGGCCAGGTAGAACACTACCGCCAGCAAGAAAAGCGGATCGCGTAGATAACGGAAATGCATCAAGCCTACAGGAGTGCGGTCATCACCAGCCCGGACAAAAGGGCGAGGGCTATTTTCAAAAGCAACGTCATGGTGGAGACTTTCCGGGGCGGGGGATATTACGTCAAAGGAAATTACATCTCACTGCGATGTAAATTTCGATCCGTTTCAAAAAACGAAAGCCGGTCCGCTCTTCCGAACGGACCGGCGGCACACCCAGTAACCGTGAGTTACTTGTCTTTCTTCTTCGCGGGCGTGATCGCTTCGACCACGTTCGCATCAGAAACTTTCAACTGCACCAGGTCGCCGACTTTGACTTTGGAGAGGTCGACATCTTTGGCGACCTTGTAGGTCTCGCTCTTGTCTTTCTTGCCGCGGGCGACGGTGAGGGTGTGACTTTCCGCGCTCACGGATTTGACGGTGCCGCCATGGCGTTCCTTCTTGCCTTCCTTATCCTTCTCGGTGTTGGCGGCGAAGGTGGGCAGGGCGAGGGCGACTACGGCGGTGATGGTGAGGAGTAGTTTTTTATTCATGTATCTGCTTTCTGGCAGCCGGAGTTCAAAGCGACTGCCATGTTTGGTCATTGTTGGCTTCGACCACCAGATTGGCACTGTGTTCAAAGGGTTTAAGCGGTTTTTTAGATTAATTTTACGGAGGTGATTTTTCTGTAACCGGACCTTGGTCGGGGACCGTCTAAGCGGTAGCATCCTGATACCATGAAAAAGACCTTCTTTGCGCTCATCCTGCTGCTGGTGGTCCACTTTGCCCAAGGAGCTGCCAGCCCGAACATACTGGTCATCGTGGCGGATGACTTGGGGTATGCGGACGTGGGTTTCCAGGGCAGCAAGGAAATCCCCACGCCCAATCTGGACAAGCTGGCGAAGCGTTCCGTGCGCTGCACCAGCGGATATGTGAGCCATCCCTTTTGCAGCCCGACCCGCGCGGGGTTGATGACCGGGCGGTACCAGCAACGCTTTGGGCACGAGAACAATCCGGCGTGGCTGCCGGAAGATCCGAAGGTGGGCTTGCCCCTGAGCCAGACGACCTTGCCGCAAGTCCTCAAGACGGCGGGGTATGTCACGGGTGCGGTGGGCAAGTGGCACTTGGGCGCGCATCCGAGTTTTCACCCGAACAAGCGCGGGTTTGATGATTACTTCGGGGCCTTGGGCGGCGGGCACGCCTACATACCGAGGGCAAAGGCCGGGGTGGAGTATTCCATCCCGCTGGACCGCAACGGCCAGCCGGAGAGCCATACGGATTATCTCACGGACATGTTCGGGCGCGAGGCGGTGTCCTTCGTGGAGCGCAATCAAAAGCAGCCGTGGTTTCTGTATCTCGCCTTCAATGCGCCGCACACGCCCTTGCAGGCCACGGAGAAATATCTGGAGCGCGTGAAGCACATCACCGATGAGAAACGCCGCACATACGCGGCGATGATCTGCGCGATGGATGACGCCATCGGCCTGGTGCTGGCGAAGCTGGAGGCGCAGAAGCAAACGGACAATACACTCATCTTTTTCTTCAGCGACAACGGCGGGCCGAGTTTTGCCAATGCCTCCAGCAATGTGCCGTTGCGCGGGGATAAAGGACAGGTCTTCGAGGGCGGCATCCGCGTGCCATTTCTGGTGTCGTGGCCGGCGAAGTTGCCGAAGGGGAGGGATTACGACCAGCCGGTGAGTTCGCTGGATGTCTTCGCGACGGCAGCTTCCGTGGCGGGAGCCAAGCTGCCCGCCGGGCTGAAGCTGGACGGCGTGGATCTCATTCCTTTCCTGATGGGCGGAAGGAAAATGTCACCGCATGACCAGCTCTACTGGCGCATGGGCGGGGGAGCCAGTTATGCCATGCGCATGGGTAATTGGAAGTGGCTGAAGATCGGGGATGAGGCCCCGCAGCTTTTCAATCTGGCCGAAGACATCGGTGAAAAGCGCAATGTCATCGCCGAGAAACCGGAAGTGGCGAAGCGCATGGAGAGTGAAGTTTTGAAATGGAACAAGGAACTGATCCCGCCGCTGTTCGAGAGTCCGAAAGGCGGGGCTAAGGCGAAGCAGAAGAAAAAGGAGTAAGTTTACAGGTTAGTGCCGTAGGTGAAGCAGAGCGGAACCCACGGTTTGTGTGTGCAGAACAGTTTGCGTCACGTAGTGACGCCTGACCTGAACACCGATTCACAGCGTCGCTACGCGACGCGTAAATTCTTTGTTCCATTGTCCGTGGGTTTCACCCACGGCTACCATCGAGTCGTGCCTCTGGCACTACCAACGGCGGCTACGATTTTACATGGGGAGCGCACAATCTTCTATTGTTCCAATGCGGCGCTTGGAGGATACTAAGGTCGTACGCATGAAGTCCTTGTTCGCGACAGCTTCGCTCGTCTTTACTGCGCTCACGTTGAGCGCGGCGCAGGTGGATTTTTCCCATCAGATCGTGCCCATCTTGCGGGAGCATTGCGCGGAGTGTCATACGGGCGACAAGAAGAAGGGCGGGTTCTCGCTGAACACGAAGGCGGACCTGATGGCGGGGAGTGAGAATGGGGCAGTCGTGGTGCCGAAGCAGAGCGCCAAGAGCAAGTTTGTCGAGGTGCTAGTGACGGCGGATGAGGATTCGCGGATGCCGCCGAAGGGGCCGAGGCTTTCGCCGGAGAAGGTGCTGTTGCTCAAGGCGTGGATCGATGGCGGGGCGCAGTGGGATGACGGTTTTGCGTTCAAGAAACCGGCGTATGAACCGGCGCTCAAGCCGAGGCGGGTGGAGTTGCCGAAGGTGGTGAAGGGGCGGACGAATGCGGTGGATCGCATCCTGGATGCGTATCTCGCGAAGAACAAACTCAAGACGCCGGAGCCGATCACAGATGCGGAATTTGCGCGGCGAGTGCATCTGGATCTGGTGGGGTTGCTGCCGACTCCGGAGGCATTGGAGAAATTTCTGGCGGACAAGGGCAAGGACAAGCGGCAGCGGTTGGTGCGCGAGCTGTTGGACAATGATGTGGCGTATGCGGAGCATTGGCTGACGTTCTGGAATGACTTGTTGCGGAATGATTACATCGGCACGGGCTTCATCACGGGCGGGCGCAAGCAGATCACGAAGTGGCTCTACACGGCGCTGACGGAGAACAAGCCGTATGACCAGTTCATGCGCGAGCTCATCGCACCACCGACACCAGCGAGCGCGGGATTCAGCGAAGGCATCAAGTGGCGCGGGAGTGTGAATGCCTCGCAGACGACGGAGATCCAGTTCGCGCAATCGGTGGGACAATCGTTGCTGGGTATCAATCTGAAGTGCGCGTCGTGCCATGACAGTTTCATTGATCGGTGGAAATTGGATGAGGCGTATGGCATGGCGGCCATTATTGCCGAGCAGCCGTTGGAGATAAACCGGTGCGACAAGCCCATTGGGAAGACGGCGAAGGCGGCGTGGTTGTTCCCGGAGCTGGGACAAATCGATGCGGATAAGCCGGCGAAAGAGCGCTTGCAGCAACTGGCGGCGTTGATGACGCATCCGGAGAATGGGCGGGTGACGCGCACTATTGTTAATCGGTTTTGGCAGCGGTTGATGGGGCGCGGCATCGTGCATCCGGTGGATGCGATGCAGTCGGAGCCGTGGAATTCTGATCTGCTCGATTATCTGGCGGTCCATCTTTCGGATAACAAGTATGACTTGAAGAAAACGCTGGAGCTCATCTGCAACTCGCAGGCGTATCAATCCAAGGCGCAGGTGCTGGAGCCGGGTGCGGATGATCATGCGTATGTGTATGGCGGGCCGAGGACGAAGCGCATGACGGCGGAACAATTCACGGATGCGGTGTGGCAACTGACAGGCAGCGCCCCGACGAAGTTTGATGCCGGTGTGGTGCGCGGCAAGGCGGAGGTGAATGCGGCAACCAAGGTTGATCTGAAAGGCCAGTGGATATGGTCCACCGATAACAAGGGCACCAATGTGGCGAAGGCGGGCGAGGCGATCGCGTTGCGGCACAAGTTCACGCTCAAAGCATTGCCGGTGCGGGCGGGTGCGGCGGTCTCGGTGGATAATAGTTACACGCTGTTTGTGAACGGGAAGGAACTGGCGGCGGATGAGGATTGGACGACGGTGGAGCCGGTGGATCTGCTGGGTGGGTTGAAGGCGGGGGCGAATGAGATTTTGCTGGTCGCGAAGAATGCGGGGAATGGACCGAATCTGGCGGGGGCGTTCTTTGAAGGACGTTTGCGTTTTGCGGATGGGGCAGAACAAGTCATCGGTACGGATACGGCGTGGGAGTGGACGAAGACGTTGCCGGATGCGAAGGGGAAGTTCGCCAAGCAGCCGGGTGATTGGAAAACGGCGGTGGCGGTGGCGACGCCGGAAGTGTGGATGAAATCATTGCGTGGGCCGATCGTGGCGACGCTAAATCAAACGGTGTATTCGACGTTGCCGATGGTGCGGGCTTCGCTGGTAAAAGCGGACATGCTGCAGCGGACTTTGGGGCGGCCGAATCGGGACCAGATCGTGACGACGCGGCCGAGTGATCTGAGCACGTTGGAAGCGCTGGATTTGAACAACGGGCAGACGCTGGCGGATTTGCTCGCGAAAGGTGCGGGCAAGCTGGTGAAGGATGGTAGCAGCACGGAGGCGTTGGTGCAGCGGGTTTATGTTTATGCGCTGTCGCGGCCACCGACGAAGAGTGAATTGGGTATCACGCGTGAGGTCTTGGGGCCGAAGCCGACGGAGCAAGGGGTGCAGGACTTGCTCTGGGCGCTGGTGATGATGCCGGAGTTTCAACTGGTGCGGTGATGTGAGATAGTAAGTGTGATGAACTGTTTTCGAGCAAGAATGCATAAGGCGTATGAAAGTGGGAGCGCTGCTCTCAACTCCGAGCTTTTGTGCTACGACTCACCCCTCACCCCGGCCCTCTCCCCGTTGAGGGGAGAGGGTGATGTTCATTCGGACCTTTTACTTCCATTTTCGCATCGAAGTGCCTGATAGACCCTAAGATTTACAGCCATGAAATCGCAGATTGATCCAACGTTACCGGAAGCGCAGGCGCGGCGGGAGTTTCTGAAGCAACTCAGCGCCGCGGGCTTGGCCGCGATGATGACGGGAGAGGTGTCGGTGTTCGGGGCGGAGGGAAAGCTTCAGCAACCGAAGGCGACGGCGGATACGTGCATTCTCTTATGGATGGGGGGCGGCATGGCGGCACCGGATACGTTTGATCCGAAGCGGTATGTGCCTTTTGAACCCGGCACGCCGGTGGCGAAGGTGGAGAGCACTTTCCCGACGATCGATACGGTGGTGGACAACATCAAGATCACGCAGGGGCTGGAGAACATCGCGAAGGTGATGGATCGCGCGACGCTCATCCGCTCGCACATCCAGCCGGATCTCGGAAGCATTTTGCATTCGCGGCATCAGTATCACTGGCATACGGGGTATGTGCCGCCGCAGACAGTGGCGTGTCCGCATATCGGGGCGTGGATGTCCAAGGTGTTGGGGCCGCGTAATCCGGTGGTGCCGGCATTCATCAACATCGGGCAGCGGCTGGAAGGCGTGGGTGAACAGGAAGAGTTGAAGGCGTTCACCACGGCGGGATTCTTCGGCACGGAGTTCGGGCCGATGGTGATCCCGTTCCCGGAAGATGCGGCGCAATCGGTGCGTCCGCCGAAGGGGATGGAGCCGGGGCGGTTCGATAATCGCTACAGTCTTTATCGCAAGCTTATCGACAAGAATCCGCACCGTGATTATCTGAGCGATTATCAGCAGGCCTCGATGCTGCGCTCGATGGATAATGCGCATCGGCTGTTGAGTTCGCCCTCGGCGAAGGCGTTCGACATCACGCTGGAGCCGATCGAGAACATCCGGAAGTATTATCCGGGGTATGAGCCGGGCGTGCGGTTTGAGGCGTCACGGGATCGTTTTGCGGGGACGTATGAGGCAGGGACCATCGGCAAGTTTGGCTTGGGCTGTTTGCTCGCGCGGCGATTGACGGAAGCGGGGGCGCGGTTCATCGAGGTGTCCACGGAGTATATCCCGTTCTTCAACTGGGATACGCATGAGAATGGTTACTCACGATTGGTAGCGATGAAGGAGGCGATCGATGCGCCGATCGCGCAACTGGTCAAAGATTTGGAGGAGCGCGGGTTGTTGAATCGCACACTCATCGTGGTGGCGAGCGAGTTCAGTCGCGACATGATCATGGAGGGCAAGCCGGGCTCGAATGCGAATGACCAGGCAGGCTTCAAGGTGGAAAAGATCACGGAGATGAAGCATTACGGGCAGCACCGGCATTTCACGGGCGGCTCCTCGGTGCTGATGTTCGGTGGCGGGGTGAAGAAGGGGCATGTGCATGGGGCGACGGCGACGGAACGGCCGTTCGTGGCGCAGGGCGAGCCGGTGTCCATCATGGACCTGCACGCGACGATCTTCACCGCGATGGGGATCAGTCCGAAGACGGCGTATGATATCGAGGGGCGGCCGTTTTACGCGACGGAGGATGGGCATGGGAAGGTGGTTGGGGATGTGTTTGCGTAAGCGGGTTGCACCCCGACCTCGCGGCGCGGGGTAAACCGGCGGGCTATGTTTGGGGAAACATCGAACGTCCAACGTCCAACGTCCAACGTCCAGAGAAATGACGGAGGGCCGAATTGATCAACCGAATGGGGGCAAACGAATAGGGACAGGTGATGAAGGATGGGGGCTGAATTTGCTTAGGGACGTTGCTGTGGGCGAGACGCCCACGCTCCGTTTAACGGCTGAATCTAGCACGTTCGTGATTTAATGCCGTTCCTTGTGTTTGCGGGCCTTTTCTTTCTTGGCGGCCAGGCGGCGTAGGCGGTCGGCCCAGCGTTGCAGCCATTTGGGGTCGTCGGTGTTGAGCGGGTCGCGGACCTGTCGCTCCAGGGCTTCGGCGCGGGCGAGGATTTCGGCGGCGGTGAAGGAAGACATGCCGTCCGGGCCATCCAGTCGTCCTCGGGGTAATTTGGGCATGCTTAAGTTTTAAATCTATTGGTGAAATGACAAGGGAACAAGTGGATCTCAGTGGGATGTCGGGCGCATCCGGACACTGCCCCGATAAGGTGAGTGCAGGTGGAGATGAACAGGCGGAGGAAATGAATGCGGGAAGGCGGGCACCTCTTACCCTTGGCTGCTTGGGTCCAAAGGAGGGAAAACGGTAGAATACCTCGGCACTTATGTACAAGTGCCGAGGTGGTTTCAAAGGGGTAAAGGGTGAGGAGAGGTCGCGGACGGCTGGCGAGAAGACCGGGCATGGGGCGCGTGCCTCGTGACAGTCCTCAGGCCTCGCCCGTTTGAAATCACACTCGTGGTGAACCACTGGGCGATTGTCGGGTCATCCCGGCGAAACTGCGGAGAGGGGAGGAAATGCGGTTTTTGATGGTTGGATTTTTAGGTTCTTGGAGCGGTTTTGATTGGTAAATTGCTGGGGATCAGTGGGTTTTAGTCGAAAAATAAAAGTTATTCACACTATTCACTAGGACAGCGGTTGTCCTACCTCCGCTGGTAAGGTGCTAAGTATGAAAGTCGAGGTAGGAAGTATGAAAAAGGGAAAAACGGAAAATAAGGGTGAGGGAATGAGTGGCGGGACGGCAGCGTCACCGCAACGTAACTGTGACAAAATGTTACAGGCTTGCGCGGTCTGTTTTAGACTGTATGATGTGAGACAAAATGGCACACCAGCCGGTGTAACCTGTTGATTGAATGAGAGTTGTATGATTCGCTCGTTTGTCTTCACCACGCAAGGCCGCCTGCATAGCAAGGACATTGAGGTGTTCCTCATGCCCACTTTGCTGGCAGATACCAATCTGTTCCTGTGGGTGGACTTGGAGAATGCCACGGCGGAGGAGTGCAAGCTGGTGCTGGAGGATATCTTTCACTTCCACCCGCTTTCGGTGGAGGACTGCATCATGGTGAGTTCCTCGCCCAAGGTGGATGAGTATTCGCCGAAGGAAGGAGACCATTTCACCCCATATCTCTTCATGGTGATCCACGCGGTGGATTACAGCCGGAAGGATGGGGTGTTCGACACGACGGAGCTGAATTTCTTTCTGGGGAAGAATTATCTGGTGACCTTCCACGAGCAGCCGCTCAAGAGCATCCAGAACACGGTGGACCGGTGCGTGAAGAGCACGGTACACATCGCGCGCGCGCCGGATCGCGTGGCGCATACGTTGCTGGACGCCATCGTGGAGAATTACAAACCGGCGCTGGACGAGCTGTCGCTGGAGATCGCGGAGCTGGAGGATGAGGTGTTGCAACGGCCGAGCCAGAAGGTGTTGAACAAGATCATCCACATCAAAAAGGAAGTGCTGCACCTGCGGCAGATCATCGGCCCGCAACGGGAGGTGCTCTCGCGGTTCGCGCGGGGAGATTTCAAGCTCATCCGGGCGCATCTGGTGCCATACTACCGGGACGTGTATGACGGGCTGTATCACATCTCGGAGCTGGCGCAGAACTACACGGACACGCTTACGGGCATCTTGCAGGTGTACCTGAACATGTCCTCCAACCAGACGGGCGAGGTGGTGAAGCTGCTGACGATGATCACGCTCATCACGACGCCGATGATGATGATCGGGACGTGGTACGGGATGAACTTCGACGGGATGGCCGAGCTGCACTGGGCGCACGGATACATGATGGCGTTCGGGGTTACGATCGTCTCGACCATTGCGACGTATGTGTATTTCAAGCGGAAGAAGTGGTTTTAAGGGGACGTACTGATGGCCGGTTCCAATTCCAACTTCCTCGACAAGGTGCTCGGGCGCATCGGGCGGCTGGATGCGCAGGGCTTGCAGACGGTCGTCGAGCGGCTGGCGCGGGAGCGGAGTTTTCTCGAAACCCTTTTCAACGCCATCGAAGACGGCGTGCTGGTGGTGGATGAGGCCGGGCGCATCCTGTATTTCAACGACGCCTCCACGCGTCTGCTGGGTTTGCAACCGGACACGACGGAAGGGCAGCCGATCAGCCGCATCCTGCCGATGTTGGACTGGTCGGCGCTGGCGCGGCTGGACAGTGCGGGCGGAGCGGGTGTGGTGCGGCATGAATTCGAGGTGCGGTACCCGCAGACGCGTTTTGTCCGGCTTTATGCCGCGCCGTTGGATGGCGAGAAGGAGGGCAGTTCCGGGCTCGCGCTGATCCTGCATGATGCCACGGAAGCGCGGCAGAAAACCTTTGAAGCCATCGAGAGCGAGCGCGTGCAGGCGTTGACGCTGCTGGCCGCGAGTGTGGCGCATGAGATCGGCAATCCGCTGAACGCGCTGCACATCCACATGCAGCTCATCGAGCGCGAGCTGCGCAAGATGAAGGACGGCGAAGCGAAGCCGGTGAAGCCCAAGGGTATCCTGGGCCGCAAACGCGTCACGCAATCCGAGGGCAGTGCGGATCTGAGCGAGAATGTCGAGCGGCTGGAAACATTCGTCGGCGTGGCCAAGGGCGAGATCGCGCGGCTGGATTACATCATCACGCAATTCTTGCAAGCCATCCGGCCGACGGAACCCAAGCTGAAACCGGATTGTCTGAATGATGTGGTGAACGCGACGCTGGATCTGCTGGGGCCGGAGCTGGAGAATCGAGGGATACAGACGGAGCTGAAGCTGTTGAAGCAATTGCCGAAATCGCCGATCGATGCCGGGCAGATCAAGCAGGTGCTGGTGAATCTCATCAAGAACGCGATGCAGGCGATGACGCGCGGCGGCACGCTGCTGTTGCAGACGGGCCGCTCGAAGGAGGGCGTGTGGGTGAGCATCGGCGACACGGGCACGGGCATCCCCTCGGACAAGGTGAACAAGATTTTTGAGCCGTTCTTCACGACAAAAGAGAAGGGCACGGGGCTGGGGCTGATGATCGTGCAACGCATCGTGCGCGAGCACGGCGGGCGCATCGAGCTGGAGAGTCATTTGGGTGAGGGGACGACCTTCCGGGTGTGGTTGCCGCTGCATGAACGGGAGCCGCTGTTGCTGGAAGCGGCGGGGAAGGGAAATGACGAATGATGAAGGAATGAATGAATCGTTAAAAAGGTCAAAAGGGCTGAAACGTGAATCGTGGTAACGATGTAACCGTTTAACGATTCAACGAATATCGTGAACGAAAGTATGGTGAAGGCGACAGTATTGATTGTGGATGATGAGAAGCCGACGCGCGAGGGGTTGCGCGCCGCGCTGGAGGATCGTTTTGACGTGTATGTGGCGGAGGATGCCGCCGCCGCCATGCGCCTGCTGGAGGAGGAACATTTTGACGTGCTGCTCACGGATTTGCGGCTGCCGCAAGAAGACGGGATGAAGCTGATCGCGCGCGCGAAGTCATTGCCCAAGCCGCCGGTGTGCATCTTGATGACGGCCTATGGTTCGGAAGAAGTGGCGGTGGAGGCGATGAAGCGGGGCGCGGATGACTACATCGCCAAGGGCCGCATGCAGATCGATGAGCTGGAGCTGCGCATCGCGCGGGCCTTGCGCCAGCAGACGCTCGAGGCAGAGAATGTCTCCCTGCGGCAACAGCTCGACCACAAGTACAAGCTGGAACACATCATCGGCGAGGCACCGGTGATGAAGGAGATTTTGGAGACGGTGCGGCAGGTGGCGCCGTCGAAGGCCACGGTGCTCATTCTCGGCGAGAGCGGCACGGGCAAGGAACTCATCGCGAAGGCGATCCACCAGCTCAGCACGCGGGTGCGGGGGCCACTGGTGACGGTGCATTGCGCGGCGCTGCCGACGAATCTCCTGGAGAGCGAGCTGTTCGGCCACGAGAAGGGGGCCTTCACCGGGGCGCATGAGCGGCGGATCGGGCGGTTTGAGCAGGCGCAGGGTGGGACCTTATTTCTCGATGAGATCGGCGAGATCGATGCGACGATCCAGGTGAAGCTCCTGCGGTTCCTCGGCGAACGCACGTTTGAGCGCGTGGGTTCGAACAAGACGTTGACGGCAGATGTGCGGCTGGTGGCGGCGACGAATCGCGATCTGTACCAAATGGTGAAGGACGGCAAGTTCCGCGAGGACCTGTACTTCCGCCTGACCGTGGTGCCCATCACCTTGCCACCGCTACGCGAACGCCTGGCAGATGTGCCGTTGCTGGCGAATGCGTTTTTGCGCGAGTTCGCGAAAGAGAATGACAAGCGCGTGGCAGAGATCAAACCGGACGCGATGGAGGCGCTGACGCATTACCCGTGGCCGGGGAATGTGCGGGAGCTGCGTACGGCGCTGGAGCATGCGGTGGTGCTGTGCCGCAGTGAGGCGATCTCCGTGCGTGACCTGCCGGCCACATTGCGCGCAGGAGCGGAGGGCAGCACGAAGGCCAGGCCGGCGGCGGTGGACGGCAAATTCACGGTGAAGATCGCGGAGAAGGATGCGATCGTGCGGGCCTTGAAGGAGGCGGACGGCAACCGCAGCGAAGCGGCGATGAAACTGGGCATCAGCCGGCGCACGTTGCACCGGAAGCTGCATCATTATCACTTGGAAGGTTTCTGATGATCGTTCAACTGCAAAACTGGATCCATAGCCTGGAAGAGGGCGGGGGCGCGAAGGTGCTCAAGGGAGTGCTGGGCGTGCTGGCGTTCGTGTTCGTGATGCTGCTCTACAATGTGCGCGAGTTCCAGAACCTCGGCACGCAGGAAGCGATGGAGCAGGCGCAGCTCGCGCGGAACATCGCGCAGGGGAAGGGCTTCACCACGGATGTCATCCGGCCGCTGGACCTGTTCGTTTTGCAGCAGCACCAGAAGAGCGAGAAGCTTACGGTGACTTTGCCGCAGCCGGATCTGATGAACGCCCCGGCGTATCCGTGGCTGCTGGCACAGTGGATGAAGGTGGGGAGCTGGAATTATGACATCAACCAGGAAGGTGAGTTCAACCGCTTCCAGCCGGATCAACGCATCGCATATCTGAACCAACTGCTGTTCTTCGTGCTGTTGCTGTTCCTTTTCCGGCTGGCCAAGCGGCTCTTCGACGAGCAAGTGGCGTGGTTCTCGGTCATCGTGCTGGGGGGCACGGATCTGTTCTGGCGTTTCTCGCAAGCGGGTTTGCCCAACCTGCTCGCGGCGTTGCTGATCGTGGTCATGATCTGGCTGCTGACGAAAGCGGAGCAAGGGGCGCGGGAAAGCAAGTGGCCGCTGTGGAAGGTGCTGCCGTTCCTGTTGCTGGGCGGGGCGGTGCTGGGCCTGGCGGGATTGACGCGTTACGGCTTAGTGCTGCTGGTGTTGCCGGCACTGGTGTATGTGTTCCACGCGTTCGAAGAGCGGCGCGGGGTGTTGTCGCTCACGTTGCTGATCGGTTTCGCGGCGGTATTGACGCCGTGGTTGCAGCGGAACCTGGCGGTTTGCGGCAAGCCGTTTGGCACGGCGAGTTACGCGGTGTATGCGGCCTCCGCTTTCTTCCCCGGGGATGAACTGGAGCGGGCGCTGAAACCGGAGGATGTGAGCGTGGCCTCCGATCTCGGCAAGTACGGGGTGGAGGCGCATGGGGAGAAGCTGATGGATAATCTGGAGAAAGTGATCGTGACCGACCTGCCGCGGCTGGGCGGCACCTGGTTGAGCGCGTTCTTCCTCGCGAGCCTGCTGCTGCCCTTCACCCGGCCGGGCCTCGTGAAGCTGCGGTTGTGGATGGTCTTGAGCCTGGGGGCGCTGGTGGTGACGCAGGCTTTGGGCCGCACGCATGCGAGCACGGTGTCGCCGGAATTGAACGGGGAGAATCTTTTGCTGGTGCTGGTGCCGCTGGTGGTGATGTTCGGAGCGGGGATGTTCAATGTGCTGGCGGACCAGTTGAAGCCGGTCTTCGATCCCGGTCGCGGGGTCATCACGGGCGGTTTCCTCTTCATCTTCAGCCTGCCGCTGCTGCTGAACCTGCTCACGCCGCGCCCGAGTGCGTGGGTTTATCCGCCGTTCCATCCGCCGGTGATCCAGCAGGCCTCGGCGTGGTTGCAGAAGGATGAGTGGATGGTGAGCGACATGCCGGCGGCGGTGGCGTGGTATGGGCAGCGGCAGAGCCTGTTGATCCCGCGCGATTACACGACGGAGTTCACGCTCATCCAGCAGGCGAAACCGGTGAACGCGCTGTATCTCACGTCGATCTCATTGGACCGCAAGCTGCTCACGGAGATGTCCGGCAAGCAGGCGGAGCCGTGGTCGGAGTTCGGGCTGAACAGTGTGATCAAAGGGGAATTGCCGGATGGGTTCCCGCTGAAGCACGCGTATGCGGACTGGTTCCCGTATCAGCTTTTCCTGGCGGACAAGCAGAGGTGGTGAAGTGCAAGTTGCTGTGAATAGATGGGTTACCTGTGATGAGCTTGTTTTTTAATTACCGCTGGCGAAACCCATCCAGACAGGCTACCTTCCCGCCAGCCCGTTTTTCAGCGCACAGAGAAGCCGGGCAACAGCCAGCGAGGCGACCCAAATACCGTAATGAAAAGTCGTAAAGGTTGGAGGCCGATGCGTTGCCTCGTCATGTTTCTCTTTGTCTGTGGATTGAGCGGCGCTCAGGCGGCGGAGAATTGGCAATTCCGTGAGCCGCGGGCGGTGCGTTATATCACGGATGAATCCCCGCTGGGTCTGCAAGGCATGGCGGCGCCAGTCTTGGAGGTTTATCCCGAGGAGAATCCGGAGTACCGCATGGAATTGACGAAGCGGGTGGTGTTGCGGGTGCAGCGGGCTGAGCAGGCGGCCGCGTTGCTGGCGAAGAGTCCGCTGGTGCGGTCGCGGGAGCTGGATGAGCGGACGTTCATCCTGGAGGCGCCGGATGCATGGAGTGCGGCGCGGGAATCCGCCCGGCTGGCGGTCTTGCCGGAGGTGGAGGTTTGCACGCCGGTGTTCCGCCGGCCGTTCACGTTGCACGGGCCGTATGCCGCGCGTTCCAATGACGCGTTGCTGCCGAATCAATGGCATCTGGAGAATCGGGATGCGGAGGGGGATTCGGGCGGGGCGGATATCAACATCCGGGCGGCGTGGCCGTTGGCGAAGGGTGCGGGGGTGACGGTCTCGGTGGTGGATGAAGGGGTGCAGACGACGCATCCGGACTTGGCCGGTCGTACGGCGGGTGCGCCGCATCGGAACTTCCATACGAATCTGGGTGACGGCAATCCGATGAACCTGAACGTCAACTTCCACGGCACGGCGGTGGCGGGGTTGGTGACGGCGGAGACGGGCAATGGGGTGGGGCTGGCGGGAACAGCGCCGCTGGCGAAGCTGGCGAGCTGGGTGATCTTCAACGGGAGCGGGGCGATTGTGACGGATGAGAAGTTGGGGGAGATGTTCGGTTATGCGATCGACCAGGTCTTCGTGCAGAACCATAGCTGGGGCGGACTGGCGAACATCCAGGTGGCACCTTCCTTCCAGGAGGCTTATGCGTTGAGCGATGCGGTCACTGCGGGCCGGGGTGGCCGGGGAGTGGTCATCGTGCGCGCGGCGGGCAATCACCGTGCCTCGAAGGGGAACGCGAATGATGATGCGTATGCGTCCTCACCGGATGTAATCGCGGTGGGGGCAGCCCGGTTGGACGGACGCGCCGCCAGTTACGGCAGTCGCGGGGCTTGTATCCTGGTGAGCGCACCGAGTGGTGATTCGGGCTTTCCGTTGCTGGTGACGACGGACTTGGTGGGCAATCAAGGTTACAATCAGTTCTCGTTTTCGGGGGATCAGAACAATTATGCGTTCAATGCGTTCGGGTTTTCGGGCACGTCCGGGTCCACGCCGCAGATCAGCGGGATCGTGGCGCTCATGCTCTCGGCGAATCCGAATCTGAACTTGCGCGATGTGCAGCATATCCTCGTGCAATCGGCGAAGCACATCTACCTGGCCGATCCGGCGATCCAGACGAACGGGGCGGGATTCGTCACGAGCGACAACCTGGGCTTTGGCATCCCCGATGCCAGCGTGGCGGTCAAGCTCGCGCAGTCATGGTCCAACCAGCCGCCGCGCACGAAGGTGACGTACAGTCATGCCACGGGGCTGCCGATCCCGGAGATCGCCACGCGCCTGCAAGTGCTGGGGCCGAATGTGCCGACGGAGCTGGTGTCGGTGCAGGCTTATCCGACGGATCTGGGGCCGCGGGCGGATCAACCGCTGGCGAATGTGCCGTTGGTCTTCGTGGGCTATGCCACCAATGCGATCGCCCAGAACTTGCAGGGCAAGGCGGCGCTGATCGAGCGCGGTCCGGCCGGGGATTTTCCGGATCAGCGCAATTCGTTCATCAACAAGATCAAGCGTGCCTATGACGCGGGGGCCAAGTATGTGGTGGTGTTTGACAGCACGGTGAACACAGATGCGTTCTATATGGCGGTGGATGCGTACTCGCCCATCCCGGCGGTGTTCATCGGCCGGACGGCCGGGTTGTCGCTGACGAACTACCTCGCCCAGGAAGCGTCGGCTACCGCGATGGTGTCCGTGTCGCAAGCGGCGATCAGTTTCAATGTCCCGGACGCACTGGTTTGCGAGCATGTCGGGGTCAAGCTGACGGCCAATCACACGGCCCGGGCGGATCTGCGCATCACGTTGATCTCACCCTCTGGCACCGTCAGCATCTTGCAGGCCGAAAACAACAGTGCGGGCGGTGGTCCTACAGATTGGACGTATTACACCACGCAGAACTTCTATGAACCGGCAAAAGGGCGCTGGACCATCCAGATGACCGATGAGTTCGGCGGCGATACGGGGCTCTTCACCGATGCGCAGCTGATCATCCATGGCATGCCGATCACCGACAGCGATGCGGACGGTCTGGATGATGGCTGGGAGACGGCCAAGTTCGGCAATCTTGCCCAAGGACCCAAGGGTGACCCGGATGGGGATGGTTCGCAAAATGCCCGGGAGCAGGTACGGGGCACGAATCCTAATGCGGTGGATGAGCCCTTCACGCTGGATGTCTCCACGTGGAACGCGAACTTCCTGCGGTTGAGCTGGCCTTCGGCGGCGGGTGCCACTTATCAGGCCATGAAGTTCACGGGCGCTTCGCTGACGCCTCAATCGTTGACGAATGTGACGGGCAAGTTCCCGGTCACGGAACTGTTCCTGCCGTACACCAACACCACCAGCGGTTTCATTCTGCTGCAACGCCCGGCACCTTGAGGATGGTCGGTTCGCTGAAGCGCGCCTTTTGGCGTGACCGTAACCGGTGATTGTGGCATCAATGATTTTATGGCAAAACTTACCGCAGACCAGATCAAAGCCGCGCTGGTTAAAGTCCCGTCCTGGCAGCGCGACGGCCCGGCCATCCGCCGGACCTATAAGCACGCGGACTTCAATGGCTCCATCAAGTTCGTCAACGCTGTTGCCAAGGTCGCCGATGCGGCTGACCACCATCCTGACATCGAGATCCAATGGGACAAGGTCACGCTGCGCCTCACCACCCACTCGAGCGGCGGTCTGACGAACAAGGATTTCGAGCTCGCCGCCAAGCTCGACAAGCTCATCAAGTAACGGTGCCGCCATGCACCGCCCGCTCGACGTCAAAACCGTTTTCAAGCGCGCCTTCGGTTACACTCCGCCGCGCGTCGTCAAGGTGCCCGGCCATGTGGAGCTGCTGGGGAACGGCGATGATTTCAATCGCAGTCTGGTGCTCTCCCTGGCGGTTGATCACTACGGTTCGCTGGCTGCCTCGCCCCGGCCTGATGGCCGCGTGGAGCTTGTGTCCTCCGTTCATCCGGAAAAGCCGGTGAAGTTTTGGATCAGCGAGCTCCGGACCGATCCCGAAGCACCTTGGGCGGATCTGGTCAAAGGCGTGCTCGCCCAGTTGCGCAAGCAACGTGTGCACTTCGGCGGTTTCACGGCGGCCTTTCATCCGGCTTTTCCGCCCGGGCTCGATCTCGGCGTGAACGCGACTTTGACTGTCGCCACCGCGCTTATGGTGCGCGCGCTTTATCCCTATCGCCTCACGGAAACCGGCAGTGCGCGTCCGCCTCAACTCGACCGCGCGGGCGAGCTGCCGCCACTTACGCCGAAAGAACGCCTCTACACCGCTCGTTTGTGTCAGGCTGCGGCCGCCGTTTTCGCGAAACAGGAAAGCAGCCTCGTCGGGCCGCTCACCGCTTTGCTGGGTCGTGAATTTCATGCTGTGCAAGTCGATCTCTTGCACGCCACCACACAAGTGATTCCGCTCGTGGGCGAGTTTTGCGTGATCCTCTGTGATGCCGGTCCCACCGACGTCCCGAAAGGTGATGTCACGGAACTGCGCACCACCTGTGAAGCTGCCGCGCTAAAACTTGGCGCACGTTCGCTCCGCTCCATCGAGCCCCGTTACCTCTCCCAAAACAAAGCACGCTTAAGTGAACGCGAGCACGCCTGCGCCTATCATGTGGCAGGCGAGAATGTGCGCGTGGCCTTCGCCGACCGGGCCTTGCAAGAAGACGATCTGGGGCAACTGGGCTTCTACCTATATCAAAGTCACGAGAGCGCCCGCGATTTCTACCGGACCACCACGCCGGACCAGGATTTGCTGGTGGAACTGGCCCGCGAGCAGCCGGTCTGTCTCGGTGCCCGGGCCACGGGCGGTCACTTCGGCTCCACCACCGTGAATCTGGTCTCTTGGTCGCACACCGATGCCTTCATGAAAGCCATGCGTGAACGGTTTCAGGAAAAGACCGGCCGCGCTCTGAGCACGGTCGTCTGCAAAGTGGTGGATGGTGCCGAGATGCCCAAGCGCCGCACGGTGCTCTTCTAATCCCGTCAGAGCAGCTTCAGCATCCGCTCCAGCTCTTCATCCGTATTGTAGAAATGCGGCGAGACACGCAGGTATTGCTGGCCTTTACGATCGGCCCGTAACGAGATCTGCACCCCTCCATCCGCTAATTTCTGATTCAGCGCGGTGAGATCTGTTCCCGGCTTGTGGAAGGTGACGATGCCGCTGCAGTTTTGCGGAGCTGCACCCGCATGGAGCACGGTGTAACCCTTCTCCTGCAACTTCGGCACCAGTTCAGCACGCTTGCGCAGCAGCTCGCGCCCGATGTTCTCCACGCCCACTTCCTGGATGAGCTTGAACGCTGCCTGAAGGCCGGCGATGCCCACAAGGTTGTTTGTCCCCGCTTCATACCGGCGTGCATCCGCACGGAACACGATCTCCTCCTGCGCCACGAAATTTGGACTGCGCACGTTATGCCAGCCATACACCGTGGGCATGAGCCGGTCCTGCAATTCCTTCCGCACATACAGGATGCCGGCAGCGCAAGGCCCGAGCAGCCACTTGTGGGCATCAGCCGCCATGAAATCGATGTATTCCACCGTGGTTGGGAATGCTCCCAATGTCTGGATGCCATCCACACAGAAAAGGATGCCCTTGCTTCGCAATTGTTTGCCCAGTGTTTCGAGTTCCACTCGCCAGCCTGTGAGGAAATGGCAGGAAGCGATGGCCACCATGCGCGTCTGCTCGTCGATCTGCCCCATGATATCCGTCACACGCAAGCGACCCAGCTCTCGAATATTTAAGAAACGCACCTCTACACCTCGATCCGCCAGCGTCATCCACGGATAGACATTGGATGGATAATCATCGAAATAAACCACCACGTTGTCATGCTTGCGGAAATTCAGTCCGTTGGCGATGAGGCTCAAGCCGAGCGAGGTCGGTCCTACGAGCGCGATCTCCTCCGGCTTGGCGTTGATTATTTGCGCGGCCAGCTTGCGCGTCTCATCCATCATCGTCTCCGATTGCATGACCTCCTGGTCGCTTTGCGTGCAGCGCGTGGTGTAATCCGTCATCGCCGTGGCGACCCGCTGGGGCAGGGCGCAGACCGCCGCATGCGCCAAAAACGCCTTTTGCTTCGTCACCGGAAACTCCTGCTGCCGCAGGACTTCATCCTTCAAGACCGTCGCGATATCCATTGGGGTAAGAATCTAACTCAGGTGTCCGTCGGAAAACAGGGAATAGTCACAAAGGTGACAAATGTTCTCCCTCTCCCCTCAACGGGGAGAGGGCCGGGGTGAGGGGTGAGAGCGCCTGTGTGCCTCGTTATCGAAATATGCTCAGCGCCACTCATGCCGCGGATACCGCCGCTGCAATTCCGACTTGATCCGCGGATAATGCTCCACCCAAAAGCGCGGCAGATCCTGCGTGACCTGGATCGGTTTCCGGCCCGGCGTGAGGATGTGACAGGACACCGGCACGCGCCCCATCGCGATCTTCGGCGTCTGTCCCACATCATACAGTTCCTGGATGCGCGCCTCGATATACGGCGGCCCATCCGCCACGTAAACGACCTTGGGCCGGCGCCCATTGGCGAACTCCAATCGCTCCGGCGCATGCTTGTCCAGCATGCTGTTCTGCAAGGAACTGAGCCAGCCCTTCACTTCTGCCTTCACCGGCACCGCCCGGACATCTTTGTAGCCATAACAACCGTGGCAAAGCTGCTCGATGAGATCCTTGCGGTCCGCCTCCGTGATGATGGGCAATTCAAACTCCGGACACCACTCGTTCAAGCGCTTGAGCCGCAGAATCCATTGTTCCACGCTCTCATCCCATTCGTCGAACTGCACCCGTCCCGCCATGACTTCTGCTGCCAGCAAGCGCGCCGCTTCATCTGCTGGTGCCGGTTCCACACGCCGCTTCTCCAAGGCCAACCCGCGAAACTGCAACAGCTCGTCTGCCGCCACCCGTTTTGTGTTGTTATCAAAGAACACGTGCAGCTTGCCTGAGATGTCTTGCGGAAAAAGTTCGCGCAACCACGCCGGATTCACCGCCGTGATCATGGAGAGAATCGTGCTGATATTGCCACCTTGGCTGCCCACCTCACTGACTTCTGCCGCCACAATGAGCGGACTATCCTGCACCAAGCTTTCGCGAGCCAATTCGCCCCGCCGTCCATGCACGAGTTCACAGCGACGTGAAGTCGTATCCAGTCGCCTTCCTACGCGATCGGAGAAAGCCACGAGGAGACATTTCTGCAACACTTCATCCGCCACGGCCTTTGTCTGTGTGTTCAAGCCTTCCCGTTCCGCGATGCGCAGGAAGTTCTCTCGCAAAGGCCCGACCTGCCGCGCCGTGGCCAGATGCAATCCATACTTGCGACAAACCTCCGGACGGAAATCCTGCTGGGCCGCCTGTTTCCACGCCCGCATCAGCAAAAAGAAATCGCTCGCCGGATGATTGCCTAACAGATCTTCGCGCGCTTCAACGACGGGGCGTTCCGGATTGCGGAGCAAGAGATCACGCCCTTGTGTGAGCGCCGCGATGAGTGCGGCTTCCGGCACGCAACCATACTCGTCCGCCGCCAGCAACAGACGTGCATAACGCGGGTGCATCGGAAAAGCCAGCATGCGGCGGCCCAAGGTGGTGATGCGCGTAAGCGCGCTTTCCGGCACCGCCTCCAAGGCACCGAGGTCCAGCAGCAATTCCTCTGCATGCTCCAACGCCGCATTGTCCGGCGGTTCCAACCAGCGGAACGCGCGCAGGTCTTCCACGCCTGCCGCCTTCAACGTCAGGATGACCTCTGCCAAATCCAGCCGCTTGATCTCCGGCAATTCCTGCATCGCGCGATGAGCGTGCTCTTCTTCCGTCCACAAGCGCACACATTCACCCGGTGCAGTCCGTCCCGCTCGGCCAGTCCGTTGATCGGCGGCCGCCCGGCTGATGCGTTCAATAAGCAAAGTGTTGATTCCGCGATGCGGATCGTATTTCGGGATGCGCGCCAGACCGCCATCAATCACCAACCGGATGCCATCAATCGTCAGCGACGTCTCGGCCACATTGGTCGCCACCACCACCTTGGGTTGACCATGGCGCGCTACCGCGGCGTCCTGCTCACGGGGTGGCAATTCACCGTGCAAGGGCAGAAGCAATCGCCCACGCGCTTCTGGCATCCGCCGCAAAGTTTCGATCGTCTGTGCAATCTCAAATCCACCGGGCATGAAGATGAGCGCATCACCTTCACCACCGCGATTCGCAAAGTCAGCGAATACTTCCGCCGCCTGTTCCCACACCGGTTGCCGGTTCGTATAACTCGGCTTGTCGGTGTAACGGATATCGACGGGATAGGTGCGCCCTTCCGACGTGAGCGCGCTAAAGGCCGGCCCAGTCGGCGCATTCTGCTGCCACTGGCCGAGATACTTGCCGAGCAATTCCACATTCAGCGTGGCCGACATGACCACCACGCGCAGATCGGGTCGCGTCGTCTCTTGCAGGTCCAATGCGCGGGCGAGCGTGATATCTCCATAGAGATGCCGTTCATGAAACTCATCGAAGAGAATGACCGACACGCCCTTGAGTTGCGGATCGGCAATCATCTGCCGGAGCAAGATTCCCTCGGTCACGAAGCGGATGCGCGTCGCTGCACTGGTCTGGTTCTCGAAACGGATCTGATAACCCACCTCACGACCGATGGGCACATTCAGTTCCTGCGCCACGCGTGAAGCCAGCAGACGCGTAGCCAAGCGACGTGGTTGCAGCACCACCGCCTGACCTTGCTCCAGCAGACCATGACGCAACAGAATCTGCGGCACCTGCGTGGATTTACCGGACCCCGTAGGCGCAGACAAAATGATCCGCCGCTGATCTCGCAATCGCGCGATCAGCTCGTGCTCGATGTCATAGATGGGCAACGCGCTCGCCATGAGGGCGCATACGTTAGCGGGCTGATTGGAAGATGCCAGCCTGCGGATGCAGTCGGTTTATCGCTGCAACGGCTTTCCTGGTGCCGGACGACCTGATGGGGGCGGTGTCTGTGGCTGTGGACGGGGACCGAAATTCTTATACTGCAGATGGATATTGATGGCACTCGCGAGCGACCTGCTGGAGGTGTCGTGGATGGCCATTCCTTCATAGCGTTTGCCTGCTTGCCAGGCATTTTCCGCGTTGATAAGCACGAGGCGGTCGCGCGCACCTTCATCGAAATAAAAGGTCTGACCATCGTCGCTCAGGCGCACGGGTACAAGGATCTTGGTGCTGGGGCTCCCAAGCTGCGCAAACTCGATCTCCTTCCGCTGGCCTTTCAGAATCTCAAAGCGCACCGGTTCATAAGCACGATGCTTGCTGAAATTCACCAAGCCGCCTTCGATGGTCACCGTCACGATATCCCCATAACGGGCATGCGCATAGAGCGCCGCCAGCCGCATCTCCTCCATCCGGGCGCGTTCCGCAGCTTCTGCTTGCTGGCGGGCGGCGATCTCTGCCTGCTCCTTGCGCCGCTGTTCATTGATGATTGCCTGCTCACGGCGTCGCTCCTCGTCGATGAGGGTTTGCTGGCGCCGGTATTCCGCCTGCTGCTCTGGCGGCAGGGCCTCCCATTCGGCCTTGCTCAGGCCCATGGGATGCTGACAGCCGGCGAAGGTTATCACCGCGAGGGCATAGATCAGGAGCTTCATATCCATGGCAGTTACTAGTATTTATGTTGATTGCGAACGCCAGTCCATCCAAATGTGGCCTCCCCGGATTGGTCACCCGTTTTTCTGAAATTGCATCTTTCTTCCGGCTGCTTATGCTCCGGGCAGTTTCAATCAACCCAGTCTGCGGACGCCAGAGGAAGCCAGTCATGACTTGCACCATTGCTTACATCTCGGACGGACGTCTGCGGCTCAAGCAGGGTGCCACTGAGCCGCGCACTGTGGAAAGCCGTTACGGCGAGACCGTCAAGCAACGCGTGCTCAAAGGCCGTGAACGAAATGCGTGGAAATCGAACTCGCGCAGCAATGCCTTCCTCTACGGTGAGGCGCTCTGGGGTGGAGTGGCCAAGGATATCAATTCCGTGCCCATGAACATCACGAGCATCTGCCGCGGTCAGGAACCGGGCCAGTTCCTCTACTCGCTCCAGAGCGATTCCCTTTGTGGCATCCTGCGGGTGGAAAATCATGGTGAGGAGGAGAAACGCCTCTGGAACAAACATGACCAGCGCGTCCGCTTTCTGGATGTCAGCCCGGATGGTCGCATCGCCTGCAGTCTGGAGAACAAGCTCGGCACGGCGGATATCGGCATCATGTCGCCAGAAGGCGGCTTGCGGGAGGTCACGGAAGGAGATTCGCTAGATACCGCGCCCCGCTGGGTCACTGGTTCCACGAGCCGGTTGGTGTTTCAATCCGCGGGCATCGGTCGTGACCGCGATGGGGACATGGCCGGTGTCGGCCCGTTTTGCATCGAGTCTCTTGATTTGGAGAGCGGTGACATGGGCACGCTCATCCAGCATCCGGACAAGGACTACCTGACGCCGCAGATGGACGCCTCGCAGACGCTTTATTGCATCCGCCGCCCCTATCGGACTGGACCGGAGGTGAAGCCGTTCCAGTTGGCGAAAGATATCCTCCTGTTCCCGGCCCGGATGATCTACGCCGTGTTCGAGTTTTGCAGTGTCTTCAGCCAGCTCTTCACCGGCAAGAAATTGACGACCACCACACCCGGCGGAGCACGTCAGCAGAAAGTCCCGCCTGCCTATATGGTCATCTGGGGCAACTACATCGATGCCCAGCAGGCCGCTGCGCAGAAGGACGGGGACGATCTCGTGCCCGCCACATGGGAGCTTATCCGTATCAAAGAAGGTGGAAAACCGGAAGTCCTTGCCGATCATGTGCTTTCCTTCGACCTCGGTCCGGATGGTGACATCGTCTACACCAATGGCTCTTCCATCTATCACCTCACTGCCGATGGCAAGAAAGAGAAGCTCGCCAAAGATACGATGGTGGAACAGGTGGTATTTTTGCCGGGCAGTTGATTTTGAATTCGATGAGATTTTTGGATGGATAAAACCCAAAAAGGAAATCGTTTCAAGGGACGATTCTTAGTCATAGGCGTGTCCTGTTTGGTGATTGTTCTGGTCGTATGGCTTTTGATCCAACCTGAACAGGAACGAGTGGCGGACGTCACCAAACCACAGATTGTCGTATTGGTCGGACCGGAAACAGACCAGCGCTATGCCGATATCAACTTGAGGATATTTGGTCGGATTGATGGAAAGGCTGTGGTTTCACCTGGATTGGGTGGACGAGATATCGAAATAGCTGGGGATTTCGATATCAATCTTGGAAGAGTTGATTGTTATGCCAGCAACTACTTCGTGACATACATCCCTGCGGGAGTTGTAAAGGGAAGGGTGGTTATCCAGTATCGTTTCGCGGAACCGGATGGCTGGACGGATATGCTTAGGAGCGTGACCAAAGATATTCTCACTTCGCGTTAGCGACACTCGGTCGATAACCCGGTGATGCGATGAAGCGCTGTAATATCTTCCCGTCCGCGAAATCCCACAAAACCACTTCACCATCATGGCCGCCGCTGGCCAGGGTCTTGCCGTCCGGGCTGAGGGCCAGGGCTTGGACCCAATCATGGTGACCGGAAAAAGTGCGGTTCCATTTGAATGGTTGAGCGTTGTAAACGCGGATTTCGCGATTCCGGTCCCCGGTGATGAGATTGGTGCCACTGCTCAGCAAGCGCCAAATCTCGCCGCCAAACCCGCCAAGCGGCCGCGAATCTTTTACCACCTTGCCATCTTCGGCCTTCCACAGATGCAACCGGCGATCGCGACCCACGGAGGCGATGTGGTTCGTGCCATCCGCAAAAGTCACACCGAACACCGGTTCTTCATGGCTCATGTAGGCGGAGTGCATCTCGCCGGTGGTGGCGTCATAAGCCCGGGTCGTTTTATCACGGCTGGCGGAAGCGAGCCCCTTGCCATCTGGGCTCCACGCCACCGCCATCACCCAATCCGCGTGCTGCTCAATCTTTCGCACCTCTTTGCCCGTCGCCACGTTGAAGATGCGGATGGCATTGTCCGAACCACCTGAGGCGAGCTGCGTGCCATCCGGGCTGAACTTCACATCCAGCACCACGTCCGGTAAAGTGACGAGCACCTTGGGCTCTGGCTTATCAAGCGGGATCAGCAGCACTTCACCTAGCTTACCGGACTGGCCTGTAGCGGCGGCGAGAAGGTTGCCATCCGGTGAGAGCGAGAGCGCCTGCACTTCCGTGGCCACATTGCGGATGCGTTTCACCGGTTGCTTGGTGGCGATATCCCACACGATGATCTCTTGATAACCGCTGGTGATGAGTTGCTGCCCATTCGTGCTAAAGGCTAGCGCCGTCACCGGCAAGGGCTGCGTGTAAACCTCAGGCGGTGCGGGATGCTGTTTGCGTGGCATGAGGCTTACGAGATCCATTTTCGGATCTGCCCCATCGAACTTCGCGCCATTCTTGATCCAGCGCTCGATGAGGTTGATCTGTGCAGCAGGCAGGGGATCATCCTTTTGCGGCATCCGGCTATCCGGATCCTTTTCCACCAGCAGACTGTAGAACTCACTCTTCTTCGGATCGCCCGGCGTGATGGCCGCTTCACCGCTGGAGCCGGGTTTTACCAGCCAATCGAAAGTATGCAGGCGATACTTGCCCTTGGCCTTTTCCGCACCATGGCACGTCTGGCACTTGGCCACGAGAATGGGGGCGATATCGCGCGAAAAGCTGACCTCGCCCGACTTCTGCGCTTGCGCTGAAACCGCGAACCATACCAGCAAACCGGCTAAAAATGTTAGGCGAAATGACCGCATGGATTGTCAGACGAACGGTAAAGACGGTTTGTTCGGGAAACAAGGGAGGAAATCAGGTTCAAAACTCAAAGGTGGGGTTTGTCAGGAAGACCGTTTTCCAGGTTGAGTTTTGAATTTTGAGCTTTTCCCCGTTGTCCCTTTTCTATGCAGGAGTATATTGCTGCATATCGTTATGCCACTGAACCGTCAACAGGTGTTGGATCTCTATTTCATGGATGCGCGCGCGAAGCTCATCGACCTCGCCGCCTTCCTCGACCGTGTGGATCGCGCCGAAGGTGAAGCCGACTTCCGCCTCGCCGCCTTCCGCCAAGCACTCAAGGAACTGGACGGCGGCAATGCCGAACGAGCCAAGAATGTGCTGCTTTCGTTGAGTGATCCGAGCACTGAACCGCTCGAGAAAGCGTCTGTCAAAGGTGCCATCGGAGCATTCGCTGGCAACGTGAAGGGTTGCTAAGAATTTCCACCTCAATAATTTCATGCGTTATATAGAGCCACACGGTCACATGGTCAGTCGCACGACGGATGATTATCAAGCGATGGTCACGGCGGGTTGCGAAGCGGTGTGTGAACCCGCTTTCTGGGCGGGCTACGACCGCAAATCCGCCGATGGTTTTTACGATTACTTCTGTCAACTCACGGAGCATGAGCCGAAGCGCGCTGCTAAGTTTGGTTTGGCTCACTTCTGCTGGCTCTGCATCAACCCGAAGGAATCAGAGGACGTCGGTCTGGCGAAAGATGTCATCGACCTTATCCCGCAGTTCATCGACAAGCCGGGCGTGTTGGGCATCGGGGAGATCGGGTTGAACAAGAATTCACGCAACGAACTGAAAGTGCTGGAGATGCACGTGGAAGTGGCGGCGAAATACGACCAGCTCATCCTCGTCCACACGCCGCATCTGGAAGACAAGCTCAAGGGCACGAAGCTCATCTTGGATGTCTTGAAGAGCGACAAACGCATCAAGCCCGAGCGCGTCATCATCGATCACGTGGAGGAGCACACCATCAAGCTCGTGAAAGACACGGGCATGTGGGCCGGCATGACGCTCTATCCCGAGAGCAAATGCACGCCCGCCCGCGCCATCGATATGCTGGAAGTCTACGGCACGGACGGCATCTGGATGAACAGCGCGTGCGATTGGGGCATCAGCGTCCCACTCGCCGTCCCACGTACGATGCTGGAGATGAAGAAGCGCGGCCATACCGCAAACCTCATCGACAAGGTGGCGTATCAGAATCCCATCGCGTTCATGAGCCAGTCACCGAAGTTCAAGCTGCCGGTATGAGCGATGAGACAAACAATGCGAGTGCAAAAGTGTCAGTTTTGGCACTTGCTGGTTTTGTCTTGATGGTTCTGCGTTTCTTGCTGTTGGCATGGGCAGTCCTTTGCTTGATCACCTTTTTAGTCCCCGGGCCGTGTATTTGGTCTGGACCGTGGGGGCTGTTGTATTCAGCAATCAGTCTGGCAGGGGCTTATACTTGTAAAGCCGTCGCATCAAAGTTGGTGTCTTGAAGCCAAAAGCGGATTGGTTGTTCACCAATCCGCTGCGTCATTTCAATCTGTAACCTTACGCCAGATCAAAGAGCAACAAGTGCCCTTTGCTGCTGGTGCTGAACGTGAGTTCTTTCTCGTCACTCACGGCGGCGCCATCGCCGGATTCCAGCGTGACACCGTTCAGGGTCACGGGGCCTTCCACCACTTGCACCCAGGCATGACGTCCCGGGGCCAGTGTGTAGTCCAGACCTTTGTCCGGCGTGAGCTTGCCCGCACTGAGCGTGACATCTTGATGGATCTTCAAGGTGCCTTCGCCCGGCTCTTTCGCCGCGACGGTGGACCAGGTGCCCGGTTGCAGGCCCAAGATGGACTTCTGCTCGTAGCCGGGGCGCAGACCTTTTTTCTCCGGCAAGAGCCAGATCTGCAGCAGATGCACGGGCTCGATGGGCGAGTAGTTGAACTCGCTGTGCTGGATGCCCGCACCGGCGGTCATGCGCTGCACGTCACCGGCCTTGATGACCTCGCTGTTGCCCAGGCTGTCGCGATGCTGGAGCGCGCCGCTCAACACGTAGGTGACGATCTCCATGTCGCGATGCGGATGGGTATCGAACCCGCCACCGCCGGCGACGCGATCTTCATTGATCACGCGCAGAGAGCGAAAGCTCATGTGCTGCGGATCATAGTAATTCGCAAACGAGAACGTGTGGTAGGAATCCAACCAGCCGAAGTTGGCATGTCCACGGTCATTGGAGGGGCGTTTCACGATCATAACATTACCTTTCTCGATTTTGGTTTTTTCAGCAAATCAGTTTCAATTCTTCGCTTCCAGTTTCTGGGCGACCAATGTGTCCAAGGACCACTTGCCTGCGCCTTGGATCACGACGGCGAAGGCGAGCACGGCCATCAGGATGTGATACTCATAGCCTTCACCGGCCTGCTTGCCGCTCCAGTTCATGAAGAAGCCGTTGGCCGTGTGCGCCATGAGCGCGGCGACGGTGATGGTCGCCCCGATGCCAAATGCCGCGAGGCGCGTGCCGAGTCCCAGCACCAGGCCGATGGGCCCAAGGAACTCCGCGAGAATCGCCAGCACCGCGACGGGCGCGGGGATGTTCATGTTCTCGGTAAAGAACTTCATCGTGCCTTCAAATCCATAACCGCCGAACCAGCCGAGCACCTTCTGCGCACCGTGCGGGAACATCACGACGGCCAGGCCGACACGCAGCAACACCGGCGCGAAGTCTTCGCGCGTTTGGAAAAAGAGTTTCAGAGCTTTCATACGTCAGTTCATGGTTGAGTGTCTTTAGTTGAGAATTAGAACTTCGCAGCGAGCGCGACGGCTTCCGCAGTGCCCGCAGTCACGGCTTTTTCTTTGCCGTCGGCACCGTTGAGCGTTCCGTTCACATACACGGACTTCACATCAGTGAAGCCGATGAAACCGAGGACGAGTTCCAGATACTTGCTCTGGAGATCATAGCTCTCCCACGGCGTGCCTTTCGGGTATTGGCCGCCTTGGGCGTAGATCACGAGGGCCGACTTGCCGGTCACGAGACCTTTGTAGCCTTCACTCGGCGTGAAGCTGAAGGTCAGGCCGGGTTGCAGCAGCACGTCGATGTAGTGCTTCAAGATATACGGCACACCGAAGTTCCACATCGGGAGCGAGATCACATACTTGTCAGCGGATTTAAAATGCGCGGCGATCCGTTCCACAGCTTCCCAAGCGGCCTTCTGCTCCGCCGAATGCGGCTGGCCATGCATGATGGCATACTTGGCATCAATGGTGGATTGGTCAAAGCGCGGCAACTCGGTGGCCCAGAGGTCCAGCGTCTCCACAGTGTCATCCGGATGCGCGGCGCGATAGGCATTCAGGAAGTTATGGGCTACCTCGATAGAGGCGGAACGTTCTTTGCGCGGGGAGGCTTCGATGTAAAGTACTTTGGCCATAGGTCAGGTTAGTTAAGGTTCTCAGTTTCTGCTTTATTCAGCTACCAGACCTATCGCTCAAAGCGTGCCAAGTTGATTTGAGGGTGTTATTTTTAGCTTAATATGCTGCAATTAAGATAGTTATGAAATTAGCTTGGCCGCATTTTGGGGTTAATTATTTATGTCTAAAATTTGTTTAACAACGAATAATCGTTTATAAACCGATTTTAACTGATGGGTGAGTGGGAAAAAGGGGGAAGATTACTGCAAGCGAAACGGCAACCGCTGCAAGGGTGGGGCTTGCTCGGTGGAGGAATCAGCACTGGATTTGACCAGCGGAGAATGTGCGGCTGGCTTGGTAAGCCAAGGAATCAGGGCCAAGACTGCGCCAACGACAATCAGCCCAGCCGCCAAGGCAATCGATCCCACCGACATCGGACGTGGAGCGAGCAGCCAGACGGCCAGTGCGCCCGCCACCAACACACCGTCTGCCACCCAAAAAGGCCAACGGGGCAGGGCGCTGAGGCCACTGCCGACCGGCAAGGTCTGGGCTTTGCGCGGGTAAATGGATGGTCCCTTCGCCGTAGAAGCGTTGGTAGTGGAGCGGGATTCCGTCTTGGTTGCCTGCTGCGTTACCACCGTGGGAGTGACGGTGGCGGTTTCGCTGCGCGCCACTGTCTTCGGGTCCACCGACAAAGTAGGGATGCCGGTGACCACCTGAGCTTCTTCCATCAACGGTTTCAGTCCGCGACCCAGTACAGAACGTGCCACACCGTCAAATTGCGGGACAGTACGCCCAGGCGCAACTGGAAATTGTTCACAAATTAAATTTGAACACTTGACAGTCCAGCTTTGTATTACAAAGTAACAATATGAATTCCGACTGGGCCAGCGAGAATCTCCAGGTGATCCGAACGCTCATGGAGCGTTCCGTTATGTATCGCCGTGCCTTGGCGCCCATGACCCTGACGGCCGGGGTGCTTGGATTGGTGGCGGCGGCTGTGGGATGGTTCGCCAAGCTGGACCAGCCAGCTGTCTTCATCACGCACTGGGTGGTGGCGGCTGGAATCATCAATGCGGTCGCCTTGCTGCTGGCCCGCAAGCAGGCTATCAATGAGAAGGAGACTTTCTGGTCCCCGCCGACCAGACGTATCGCGCTTGCCTCGGCTCCCGGTTTTCTGGCGGGTGGCTTCCTAACCCTGGCGATTGGTCTGCGCTGGGCCACGGATGCCCAGGTCATTCCGTGGCTGATCGTGATCTGGATGCTGTTTTACGGTTGCGCGCTCTGTGCGGCGGGTTTTTTCATGCCGCGCGGCATCAAACTCTTTGGCTGGCTCTATCTGTTATTGGCTTTCGTGATGTTGTTCGTGCTGTGGTCCGAGTGGCTTAAACTTTCCGTGCAGCAAAATCACCTGGTGATGGGCGTCGTCTTTGGCGGCGTGCATCTCGCCTATGGGATCTACCTGCACTTCACGGAAAAACGCGGTGATGCATCGTGAACCCAGAACCTTTTTTACAGCTCGACCGTGTCATCCACGAGAAGGGGCGCATGGCCATCATGTCCCTGCTCGGGGCGGCCTCGGAGCTGTCGTTCACGGAGCTGCGCGATTCGCTGGGCATGACGGATGGGAATATCACGACGCACATCCGCACCTTGCAACAGGCCGGCTACATCGCGGTGACGAAGAGTGTGCACGAGAAGCGTCCCCTGACGACATGTGCGCTCACGCCCGCCGGACGGAAAGCATTCGAGGACTACATCAATCTGCTCGAGCAGATCGTGAAACAGACCAAGGGATAAACCCGTAACCTATGAAACTTAAACAAGGTAAACACGCGTCGCTCCCGCTCAATTACTTTGCAATGCAAAGTGAAATTATGGCCGCCAGTTTGCCAACATTTTTAAACAAACAAATCCTATGAACATCCTACGCGCAGAACATCTCGGCATGTGTTTTGGTGTGCGCGATGCCATCGCCCTCGCGAAGGCTCAAGCCGCCAAGCAACCGGTCACCATCCTGGGCCAGCTCGTGCATAACGAAACAGTACTCAGCGACCTGAAACAAAACGGTGTGCGGATGGCCGAACAGCTCGGCGACGTCACCACGCCGAACGTAATCATCACCGCGCACGGCACCTCGCAGCGCAACCTCGCACAGATCCGCGAGCGTGGCATGGAAGTCTTCGAGGCGACGTGTCCGCTGGTGCATTACGCCCACAGTTCCGTGCTGAAGCTCGCCCGCGCGGGCTATCACCCGGTGATCATCGGCCAGCGCAATCACGTGGAAGTGCGCGGCCTGACGGGCGATCTCGATGCCTTTGACGTGGTGTTAAGCGAGGAGGACATCGCGACACTAAAACCGCGTGAACGCTTCGGTGTGGCCTCGCAGACCACTCAGCCGATCGCGCGAGTGCGGGAGTTGGTCGGTGCGTTGAAGCGGCAGTTCCCGCAGAGTGAGGTGCGTTTCATCGATACCGTGTGCCAGCCGACGAAGCAGCGTCAACGTGCCGCCGAGGAACTCGCGCAGCAGAGCGATGTGGTGATCGTGGTGGGTGGGGCGAACAGCAACAACACGAAGGAACTCGTGAACAGCTGCTGGCGCTACTGCCCGTATGTGCACCATGTGCAAGGACCGGAGGATGTGAAGGCGGAATGGTTCGCACACGCGGAAACCATCGGCCTCACGGCAGGTACCTCGACACCGGATTCTGTCATCGATGCCGTTGAGGCGCGGTTGCGGGAGCTGACCCATTTCAAAAAACAAACACAGGAGGATTACCATGAACTGCACGCGTTGGATTGAGCATTTTCGGAGAAATCGGGAAAACCGGCCGGAACCGGATTGGCAGGCACCGATCACGATGCCGCCCTTGAAGATCGCCAAACTCATCCCGTCGCTGGAGCAATTTGAGCTGGGGGATGGCGGTGGGCCGGCGAGTCTCATCGCGCACAATGCGGAGAGCTTTCGTGGTTCATCGGAAGAGATGCGGACGCTGGTGGATCTTTGGTTCAAGGAGGAGAAAGAACATTCACGACTTCTGAGCGGAGCGGTGAAACGTTTCGGTGGCCGGAAGATCACAGGACATTGGAGTTTCAGCGCCTTTTGTGCGAGCCGACGCATTCTCGGGGTTCGCTTCGAACTGCAAGTCCTGCTCCTGACCGAGATTGTCAGCACGGCTTACTACCGGCTGTTGCGACGGCATACAGACGACGTGGCGGTCAAGCAGATGTGCTCGCTGATCTTGCGCGATGAGACCGGGCATGTCTCGTTCCATCGGGATCGCTTGCTGTCGGAAGGCCGCACCACTGCGGGTTTCAGCGGGTTCTTGTGGGAACTGCAATTCTGGCTGTGCGGTCACGGTGCCGCGACGATGCTCTGGGCGAATCATGGACCATGCTTGATTCCGCAGGGGGCGAGCACGGCGGAATTCTATCGGGAAGTGCGCTTGGAGATAGCGCGTTTCGTGCGGCGTTTGGAACGGGCTTCAGCGAGCTGCCATTTGAAGGCGATGCCCGCACTGACTCCAGCTATCTAAAACCATAGTTAATCAACACACAGGAGAAAACACATGAACTGGCGACGCTACTTTGAATGGAACCGTGACCGGATGGAAGAGATTCCGTGGGATCGCGAGCTGCAAGTGGAACCGCATCTGCGACAACCGCTGATCGAATCATTGCGGCACTTCCAGCTCGGTGAGAGCGGTGATGGGTTGCACATCCGGCACTCGGCCAGTGCGACGGGTGATGAGCTGTATGCGGGAAATGTGGATCTGTTCATCAATGAGGAAAAGAGGCACTCACGCTGGATGGGGCAGATCCTGGGCAAACTGAACGTGCCGCTGATGCAGCAGCATTGGAGCAATGATGTGTTCATCCAGCTACGCAGGCTTCTGGGACTGAAACATGAGCTGCTCATCCTGCTGGTGGCGGAGATGATCGCGAAGCGCTACTTCCGCGCATTGCGAGATGGTTCGCAAGATCCCACGTTACGCGCGGTGTTCAGCCGTATCCTGAGCGATGAGGAGGGACACCTCGCGTTCCATATTGATTATCTGCAACGCATGTTCGCTCCGATGTCACTGCTGAGTCGCGGCCTCATCCGCATCGTCTGGCGCATCATCTTCCGGGCGACGTGTGTGGTGGTCATCTTTGGACATGGGCGTGTCATGCGCGCCTGCGGTGTGTCTGCCTCACAGTTCTGGTGGGATAGCGGGCTCATCTTTGACGAGGTTGCTGCGGCGATCTTGAGCTGCGCGGTGTGGAGCAAGCCGGTGGAGGTACCAACTACGGGACCGGCGCAAGCGGTGAGTTAACAACTAGTCGATAAAAAAGGGATCAATAAGGAGGATTCGTATGAGTGGATCATTTCATTCTCACACTTGGGCGGAGACCGGCGCCCTGCCTGACTGGCTGTTGCCACGGGCGGTGTGGCGCACGGCCCTGGCCTTGATGGCGGCAACGTTTCTGTGCGTGGTGCTTTTGGGTGCCCGCATGAAAGTGACTGGGCAATACTACTTCCTGTACTTGGTCTGGAACCTGTTCCTCGCCTGGATACCGCTTGGGTTTGCCATCACGACGCGGGTGCTGTTTGAACGGAGCGGCTGGAACTGGCGCACCCTGATGTCGGGCACCGCGTGGCTGCTCTTCCTGCCGAATGCCTCTTACATCGTCACGGACCTCATCCATCTGCGGAGCCATCCGCCGGTGCCGCTGTGGTATGATGCAGCGCTCTTCGCGGCGTTCGCGTTCACGGGGGTGGCGCTGGGGTTCGTGTCACTGCGCTTGATCCATGATGTGGTGGCGCAACGCCGTGGCTGGTTCCGTGGCTGGCTGTTTGTTTTTGGTGTGCTGGCGCTCTGTGGTTTCGGCATCTACCTCGGACGCATCGAGCGGTGGAACAGTTGGTCCGTGCTGACGGAGCCGCACGTGTTGATTTCCGATCTGCAGACGATGTTCGGCTCGCTCAAGAGCATCCGTTACACGCTGAGGTTCACCGGCGTTTTCTTTGTCTTTCTCACTCTTTGCTACGTGTTGCTTTCCGGCCTGTTGTACTGGCCGGTGCCTGCCATGTCCCATGCCCAGAATGACCGCCGATAGACCATCGGCAAACTCAAGGAACCTATGAAATCGATACCTGAAACATTGCACTCTCTCGCTGATGCTTCATCGGCGAAGGCCAAGGAGGACGAAACGGGGAGAGCACCCGCAGGATTGCACTGGTGGCTGCTCGGCATGCTGGGGGTGGGCGTGGTGGGCGATGCTCTGCTGCGCGTGACACCGTTCGGATTGAACATAACCGCCTGGATCTGGTGCATCGGCCTTTCCGTGCTGCTTTTGTTCGCTCAGGAGCGCCAGCGCATGAGCCGCGCGCAAGGTTTGTGGTTCGGTGTTACCTTGGTGTTCGGTTCGCTGTTTGGCTGGCGGGATGCGGAAGGACTGCAGTTCTTCAACCTGGTATCCATGCTGGGAGCGGCGGGACTCGCGTTTTGGCTGGCCGGAAAGGGGCGTGACAACTTGGGCGGTCTTATCCTGACCGGTGTGCGGATGGCGGGCGGGATTGTGCTGCCCTTGATCGGAGCGTTTCAAGTGATCGGCCAATGGCTGATGAAGAGTTCGCTGGCCGGCCGTTTGGGTGAGACTGGCTTCTGGGCGAAGAGCGTGCGCTACTTCGTGGGCTTGATCATCACGGTCCCGGTCTTTGTGGTGTTCGCGATGCTTTTCGCCTCGGCGGATTCGATCTTCCGGGATTTCGTCCAGTCACTGTTTGATTTCAATATCAACGACGTCGTCTCCCACCTGTTTTTCATCACCCTTTTCACCTGGCTGGGTGCGGGAGTGTTTTACTGGCTCTGGCCGCGTGAGGTGAAAAACAGTTTGAATGAGCCGGTTTCACCGGAGCTGCTGGGCGGCATCGAAGTGGGGGTGCTGTTGACCGCACTGAACGGGCTGTTCCTGGTCTTCATCCTCTTTCAGGTGCAATACCTCTTCGGCGGGGATGCGCTGGTGCAACGCACGGCGAATCTTTCCTACGCGGAATATTTCCGGAGTGGATTTTTCGAATTGATTGCCGTGGCGGCGCTGGTGCTGCCGCTGCTGCTGGTGTGTGATTGGCTATGGAAGGGGAGCGAGAGCAAAATGCGGTTTCGCCAACTGGCCGTGTGCCTGTTGCTCCAACTGGGCGTGGTGATGGCGTCTGCTTTCAAACGGTTGGCCTTGTATCTCGAAGCTTACGGGCTGACAGAGCAGCGGCTGTATGCGGCGGCGGTTTTGTGCTGGTTGGGGTTCGCAGCGTTGTGGTTAGGGCTTACAGTTTTGCGCGATAAACGGCCTTACTTCGCGCCGGGCATTGTGGTGGCGGCTTTCGTGATGGTCTTGGCGCTGAACATCTACAATCCGGATGCACGCATTGCGCAACATCAGTTGAGCCGCAAGGAGGCGGGGAAGAATTGGGATCTCGATTACCTGCTGCTCCTGAGCGCGGATGCCGCACCAGTGCTGGTGGGGAATCTGGAGAAACTGGATGCCACAGAAAAGCAACGGGTGCTGGGGAGATTGGCCGGTCGGTGGACGCACGCGACGGAAGACTGGCGCACAAGCAACTGGTCCCGCTGGCAGGCGGCGAAGTGGAGGGAGGAGAATGGGGAGTTGCTGAAGGAGGTGACACTGCAAGCCGTCGAGGGTGACAGAAGGGGGAGTAAATGACTGACCAATGGCGGAGAGAGAATATTTTCGATCTGCTGCTCATGGGCACCTTCGTTGCGGTGCCTATGCTGGCGGCCTTACTGTGGTGGTGTTGGGGAAGAAATGCCAGACAACCCGATCTGGCGTTGGAACAGATATGGGCTGGCAGTGCGCTGTTATCTCTCGTCTTGGTCCTTGTTTTTGTGACGATGAATGCACTGAACCTTTTTCTGTGGAATTTTTGGCGGAATTTTAGTCCGGGATAAATGATGCTTGGTCTGCTACAGTCTGCTTGTCGTTTTTTAGGGATTTTTGGGTTGGCCACCTCTATTGTGGTGGGCATTCCGTTTGCGGTTGTTTTTGGCGCCCTTTTGGCGGGGATGGATTATTGGCATGGTCCGCCGCCAATTGATCGTGCAGAACTGACCGCACGACAGGTGAAGTACACTTTGCAACTGGGAAGCATGGTGGTGCTGCCGGGCGTAGTCATCTCGTCCGGGTTGTTGGTTTTTGGGCGTTGGAAAGTGACTGGTGAGTCAACTGGTGAAGTTAGTTCCGCCGCGTGATCGCGACGGTCACGATACATGGAATCAATGCCCTCAATTGGCCTACAGGTAGTTGCCGGGTGCGGATTGATTTCATGTGCCAGCATCGGATGGTGGTATCGGTGGGGCAGGAGAATGAAATGGCCCAGTGACCTTGTGCTCTACTTTGGCTGTGTGATGGCTGTTGTCGGAACGGTGTCTTCAAGTTTGCTTTTGGTGTTCAGTTGGCTGCTCAAGGGAACAGTGTATTTTCGGTTCTTAAACTGAAGAGGTTTGGCAAGAGCCTCCTTACGTCGGCTGCTACATATTGATTTTATGACAAATCTAAAACGCATCCGTCTCTGTGTGGCGGTGATGATCGTCGGGCTGGTATTCAGCGGGTTGACGGCTATCCCGCTGGAGACGGAGCTGAAGCTGATGGCAGGGTGGCTCGATGTGGATCTGAACGGGCCAGCACCAGAGGGAGGCTTGGGGCACTGGATCTATCGCGTGGCGCAGGGGCTCATGGAAATGAACGCGAAGCATCCGTTTCTGGCGTACGGCTTCGACTGGCTGGCTTTTGCTCACATAGTAATCGCGATCGCTTTCATCGGAGCGTGGCGCGATCCGGTGCGGAACGTGTGGCTGTTCGAGTTCGGCAAGATCGCGTGCGTGCTGGTGATCCCTTGGGCGCTGGTGTTCGGTGAGGTGCGCGGGATACCGTTGTATTGGCGGTTGATCGATTGTTCGTTCGGGGTGATTGGGTATGTGCCGATGTGGTTGTGTGCGAAATTGGTCAATGAAACAGATGGGAGTGGTTATAAATAGACAACGTTTTCATATACAGTTAGTTAATACGGTTGACAGCCAACCAGTAAATAAATAGGGTTTGAAAAATCAAGGACTGAGGGAGGTTTTGATTGTAGATCCAATATCCATTCTAAAATGAAAAATAATTTAAGCGCAGTGGGCTGCTTGTTTTTATTGTGCCTATGTACAGGAGGATTTTGGGTCTATCAGGGTGTCGAAGCTGCAGAGAAGAATTTAATGGCAGATTATCAGGCGTTTCTGGCCAATACGCCAGCAATTGACGAGGTAACGTTTGAACGGAAGCTGCTTTTGAAATTGGATGACCTGCCCCCTCCTCCTCCGGGTGGCACCGGCGGGCGGCTGGCTGGAAGCTGTTTTGTTCTGCGCTTTCAAACGAACGCCTACTTTTTGAGGCAAATGGACGTCTTGGGCGAGGTGCCGGAAAGGCATTTACCAGGGCACATTCTTGAAGGGGCCGTGGATGATAAATTTTGGAAACTTTCCAGCAATCAGTTGAATCTTTGGCCCAGCCGTAATGCTGTGAATCATGACGGCTATCTGGCCGGGCGAAAGTTGTATGACAGCATTTTGGGTTTGGGGTTGGATCACCGCATCATCCGATCAAGTATACGATGGAAAGGAGACTCCTTTACTGCAGAAGGCGAAGGCGGCTTGCGCTTCGAGGGCAAAGTAAAAACTAAAACGGCCGAAGGGTTGCCCAAGAAGGTCATGACATGGCTGGTTGGAGATGCTGGTCAGCAAGATGGCAAGCGATTCCAGTTTGGAGTCGACTATGAATACCGGCAAGATGTTCATGCCTGGTTGCCCGCGGTGATAAAACCTTTCTTGGAGCTGAATGGTGGGGAGAGCCGAACGCAAGAGTTTCATATACGCACGATAAAGTTGGGTGATGCGGGCGGGAATCACGACCGTTTTTTACCAACGCTATTTACCAACCAATCCACGAAAGTGATCCTGCACACGAACAGCAAAGTTTTCGCAGTCAGTCAGACAGGAACGAAAGAGGTAACTATGGGCGCTGCGCCTGATTTGCGGCCGAAACCGGTGGAAGGAATGCGTTGGATGCTGCCAGTATTGATGCTGTTGTCCGGAGTTGTTCTGGCCGGGCTGGTTTATTTCGGAAAAAAACATGTTAAAAAGGAGGGCTATCAATGAAAAAAACATCGTGGATATGTCTGGCAGCGATGCTGGCCAGCGGACTGCTTGTGTTCGCCAATTGCTATGACTACGACCAGTATATGTGCCTGGCGGCAGGGTATCAAACTTCACACACCACAATTTCCTGCGGGCCACCCACGGCTAATACGACTTGCACAGCTTATTACATCCGTTCAAGCACTATTTACCAAGATACCCTGGTGGATATCACGCCAGCGGAGTCGGAAGGTGGGACGACAGATTTTGGCGGTCCCACCAGTTTCGGGCATTCCGTTACGTATGACTTGGTGAGATGCAATGGTATTACAATGGGCATAGCACCCTACACTTATACTTATTATGATTGCAGCCAGACAACGATCTCTGGGCATTGGGTGCAAACAGAAAATTGCACTGGATTTACCCCCGGTACAAATCCTTGCAAAGGGAGTTAATGATTTGTCCTGGGGCGGACAATCATTACGGTACCACTATCCGCAGGGCTCTTGGCTGAACAGTGATCTTGGCGGGGAGGGAGCCGATGGTGTCGCCTTCGAGTTCGAGAGGGGTATCGGTTAAAGCGGTGAGTTCCAGGCGGTCGGTGCGGAAGCATTGTACGCCAGCTTTCTGGATGTGAGCACCGGTGAGTTGCGTGGTGCCGAGGCGGCAGAGCATGGGGAAATCGATGCGGGGAAAGATGGAGACATCGATCAGGCCATCGGCGGGATCAGCATCCGGGAAGACGGGGAATTTGCCGCCGTAATATTTGCCGTTGCCGATGAGCACCAACTGGCCGGTGCCGGAGTTCACACAGTTCTTCGCCTCGATATGATGCGGCTTCTCGGCCAAGGCACGGAAACCGGCGACTACGTAGGCGATGGGGCCGACGAGTTTCTTCATCTGCCAGTTCACGAGCTGGATGGCGCGGGCATCAAGTCCTGCTCCGGCCAGTTGCACAAAGCAACGGCGTTCCCGTTTATCCGGCGGGCCATGCTCCACCCAAGGGAGATCGATGGTGCGTTCGTTGCCGCGCTGGATGATGGCCCACGCTTTGGTGACATCCGTGGGGATGCCGTATTCCTTGGCGTAAACGTTGACGGTGCCCAAGGGCAACACGCCAAGGCGGGCCGACTTCAATCCTTCGGGGACACTGGCGATACCATTGAGGACTTCATTTACCGTGCCATCGCCGCCGGCGGCGACGATTGTTTCAAAACCGTCACGAACGGCTTCAGCCGCGAGGAGGCTGGCTGTGCCTGCCGCCCATGTGAGCTTCAAGGCGCATTGCGAACCGATTTCATCCAGGTGGCGGCGGAGACGTTTGGCCTTCTCGCCTTTCGCCACCGGGTTGAAGATGACGCACGTACGCATACGGTGAGGACATGTTGGTGGGAAAGGGGCAAGTGTCGAGGGAAAATCCCAAATCCAAAGCGCCAAACTCCGGAGAATAATCAAAACGGCAAACTTCAAATCGCACGTTATGCTTTTTAAGATTTAGCTTTGAAGTTTCTTTGCTGTTCGGAGCTTTGGATTTGGGGTTTTTCAGGATTATTGGCATTGGGGTGAAACATGCACTAGTTTACGTCCTATGTTTATTGCCGGACTGGGCACGGCGGTTCCGCCGCATCGCTACACTCAAGCAGAGTGTTGGGAGACGTTTCAGGCCGCTGCTCCTTTTGCCCATTTGCCCGACCGGTCGCGGGCCATATTGCGGAAAGTGCTCTTGGGTACAAACGGCATCGCGACACGGCATTTCGCGGTCGCGCCATTAAGCAGTGCGTTCGAGATCACGCCGGATATTTTGCACAAGCGCTTTGAAGTGGCGGCTCCGGTCTTGTGCACTGAGGCAGCAAAGCAAGCGTTGGCGGATGCCCGCTTGGGTGTGGAGGAAATCGACGCGGTAGTCATCAGCACCTGCACGGGCTACTTGTGCCCGGGATTGACGAGTTATGTTTCCGAGCGTCTGGGTTTGCGGGCAAACGTGCTGGCGCTCGATTTGGTGGGGCAGGGATGCGGGGCATCAATACCGAATCTGCGTGCGAGTGAGGCGTTGCTGGCAGCCGGTCGCGCGCAGCACGTGCTCTCCATCTGCGTGGAGGTGTGCAGCGCGGCGCTCTATGTGGATGATGATCCGGGCGTGCTGATCAGCAATTGTCTCTTCGGTGATGGAGCAGGGGCGGCCATTGTTTCCGCTCAAGCACCGGTACATCAGCGCCGAGTCGAATGGTTGGATACGGATACGGTGCTGAGCCCGCCAGACCGGGATTATCTGCGCTTCGAGCAACGCAACGGGCTCTTGCGCAATCTGCTGGCGCGCCAGGTGCCGGGCATCGCGGCAAAGTTTGTGGAAGAGGTGCTGACGACGGTGCTGGAGCGGAACAAGATCTCACGGTCTCAGATTGCGGCGTGGTTGCTGCATCCGGGTGGGCGGGATGTGTTGCGCGCATTGCAAGATCGTCTGGGATTGCAGGAGGAGGATTTGAAATGGAGCGCGTCGGTGCTGCACGATTACGGGAACATCAGCAGTTCTTCATTGTATTTTGTACTGGAGCGCGCTTTGCGCGGTGGGCATCCGGGCGGGTTGTGGTGGTTGAGTTCGTTTGGGGCAGGGTTCAGTTGTCATGGAGCGTTGGTGAGGGTGGAGGGTTGAACCACGGAATACGCAGAATACACGGGAAAAAGCTAAGGGTGCGTGAGGGGTAGCCTACATGTGCTAATGGATGGCATGAGATCATGAGTTTGGTGGCGAGAAAGCTGGAGCCGGAGTGGTTGGATGAATTGCCTGCGAGTGCGCCGGAGGCGGTGCATTCGCGGGGTGATCTGCGGCGGCTCAACGGGTTGATGGGCAGTGTGCGCTTGCTGGCGGCGACGGCGCGGGAACTGGAGTTGCCGCCGCCGCGAACCATCGTGGAGCTGGCGTGTGGTGATGGATTGTTGCTGCGGCAATTGCTGGAGCGAACAGCGTGGCGGCCGGAACGACTCATCCTGCTCGACCGGCAGCCGGTGGTGACGGAGGAGACTTTGGCGCAGTTACGCCGATTCAGTTCCCGTTTGGAAGTGGTCACGGCGGATGTGTTTGATTGGCTGGGGACAGAAGCAACGCCGTCAGTTGATCTCATCACGACGAATCTCTTTCTGCATCATTTCGAGGACGACCGATTGCGGACGTTGTTAAAATTGGTTGCGGCAAAAAGCAGCGTGTTCATCGCATGTGAGCCGGAGCGGTCAGTCTTTGCGCTCTGCACTACAAAATTGATCGGGCTGATAGGCTGCAATCACGTGACCCGGCATGATGCGGCTATCAGTGTGAAAGCGGGTTTTCGCGCGGATGAACTTTCACGGCTATGGCCGGCGGATCCAATCTGGACGTGCAGGGAGCAGCCGCGCGGATTGTTCAGCCATTGTTTTGGTACCCGGAAAACCTCCGGCTCTTCGTGAAACGATGAAACCCATCACCATCATCGGCGGCGGTCTGGCGGGGTTGACGCTGGGCATAGTGTTGCGGCGTGAAGGGGTGCCGGTGACGTTGCATGAGGCGGGGCAGTATCCGCGGCATCGGGTATGTGGCGAGTTTTTGAGCGGGCGTGGGGTGGAAATCCTGCGCGAGTTGGGGGTGTATGAACAACTAATGGCGGCGGGTGCCCGGGAAGCGCGGACGCTCAAGTTTTTCGGCGGAGATTCCACCACCAAAGTGATGGCGATGCCGACACCGGCGTTGTGCCTCTCCCGCTACCGGCTGGATGCGTTGCTGGCGGAAGCCTTTGTTCGGCTAGGCGGGGATTTGCGGACGGGGACCCGTTATGTCGATGGCTATGGGGAAGGGGTGATCCGGGCAACGGGACGACAGGTGCAGACGGAAGTGGCCGGATGGCGCTGGATCGGGATCAAGGCCCATGCCCTAGACCTGACGCTGGAAGCGGATCTGGAGATGCACTTGGGGCCGGATGCCTATGTGGGGCTTTGCCGGGTGGAAGAGAACCGGGTGAATGTTTGTGGATTGTTCCGAACCCGGGAAACCATGGCTGATCTGAAAGAAACTTGGCAAAACCGGTTAACTGGTGATGGTAAGTATACTTTAACGAAAAAGCTATCAAATATCACTTTTGATAAAACATCATTCAGTGTGGTGGCGGGATTGCCAATCAGGCCATTCCAGAATGGCGACAGTGCGGATTTAAGTGTCGGAGATGCGGTGGCGATGATTCCTCCCGTTACCGGTAACGGGATGTCTTTAGCTATCGAATCTGCTTGGTCCGCGGTTCAAGATATCTTAAAATATTGCCACGGTGGCTTTGATTGGCGGGAAGCTCAAGAGCTTGTCCGGCAAGGTTATACCCGAGATTATGGCAAGCGCTTGCGCTGGGCGAATTGGTTGCAGGCGGGGGTGTTTCACCCGTTTGCCCGGAGAATCATGATCCGAAGTGTGCCTATGATGCCTGTTCTGTTCCGGTTCGGTTTTGACGTCACGAGGGGCAAATAAGTGTCACTAGGTGGCACAGATACAGGATAGATTGCCTGAGAATGGCCCACGGATTGCTAATCAATAGAGACAACCGGAAGAAACTGGTTGATTGGCAACCCGGAGACACACGTGAAACAACGGATTTTGGTAGTAGATGATGAGTCTATCATTGGAGAAACGCTGAAAGCTTATCTCGAAGCGCAAGGTTTTGAAATATCTGTGCTGACAGATGCGGCAGGCCTAGTCTCAATACTGGACAGTGAGTTCTATGAATTGGTCATCTTGGACCTGGCGTTGGCCGATGCGGATGGTCTAGAGGTGTTGGAATTGTTAAAAGAGAAATACCCCAAACTACCAGTACTAATCCTGACCGGGATGGGTTATGATGACGAGTTGATGCGGGAAGCGATGCGGTTACGGGCGGACGGGTATATGAGCAAGACAGTGGCTCTGCCGCATCTGGTGGCCGAAGTGAGGCGGATCTTGCGTGGCGCGAATGCCGCGGTGAAGGCGGCGACCGGCATGTAAACCGTATCGGAATGAATTTGTGGCAGACGATAAGCATATTTTGCTGGCGGAGACCCCGCCCCGGTGTGTTAGTCCTAGCGCACCGGTCAGTTAAACGTTACGGGCGATCTGCTGCGCCCGTGGCAAGGCCACCGTTCGTGGCCAGACGAATATCGTGAACGACATTGGCATCGATCTGTATTTTTCGCGGGAATATCTGAAGCCCGCCATCATCATCTCACTCCTGAGTGTGTGGGTGCTGGTCGGCCTCTTTTATTACCTGAATCGATATACCAAGCGGCGTTATTTCACCACGTGGACAGTGGCCTGGATGTTCTACGCCATCTGGCTGACGTTGAGCCTCAGCCTGCAGAATGCCCCGGACCGGCCGCTGCTGGTGATGTTCAAACATTGGTGCATCTGCATCTCGGCGGTCTTTCTCTTATGGGGCAGTGCGCGTTTCCTGAACCAGGCGGTGCGGCAGATCGAGGTGGCGCTGTTCATGGGATTTCTGCTGGTGTGGAGTTTTGTCACATCCTTTTATCTGGATGACTCGTTGCAGGCCCAGTTGCCCATTTTCGGGCTCATCTGTCTGACCAGCCTCATCACTTCATTCTGTTTCCTCCAATTCCGCTTGCGGCAGCCCTACATCGGGTCGGGTTTGTTGAGCGTGGGCTTTTTTCTCTGGGCGGTTTACATGGCCGCCTACCCATTCCTGCAGGCTTCCGAGTATCTGATCACGGCAGGCTATTTCATCTCCGCCGTGGTCCAGCTCTTTATTGCGGTGAGCATGATCGTGCTGGTGCTGGAGGAGGCCCGGACGCGTAACGAACTGGCGCTGCAGCAGATGCGCGCGCACAAGAGTGAAACGGAAGTGCTCCAGTCGCGCATCGCCTCTACCGAAGAACGGTATCGGAGCCTGTTTGACCAGGCCAGCGAAGGCATCGTCATCGCCGGGACGGAGGACATGCGGGTGCTGGAACTGAACCAGACGGCCCGCCGTCTACTGGGGGTTTCCCGGATGGACAGCATCCCGCAGCCCTTGTCCACGTTTCTGGAGTTGAGCGATGGGAAGCCGAAGCCGGTGGACGGTCCGGAATGGTTCTCGGCCTTGCGCCAGGCCCGGCAGGTGAAGATCACCCGGCGGGATGGCAGCAGCACGCCGGCGGAAGTGGACGGGGCCGTGATCAAGTTCGATGGCCGCCCGGCCTACCAGTTCTTCATGCGCGAACTGACGGAGCGTACCCGGCTGGAACAGCAGCTCCGGCAGGCGGAGAAGTTGTCCGCCCTGGGCCAGTTGATTTCTGGTGTGGCGCATGAACTGAACAATCCGCTGGCGGTCATCAAGGGCTACTTGGAACTGGTTCTGGCCCGGCATGACATCAACAACCAGACGCGCACTGATCTGGAGAAAGTCGCCTCGGAAGCGAACCGGGCGGCCAAGCTGGTGAACAACTTCCTCTCCTTCGCCCGTGAACAACCCGCGCAGCAACGGATGACGAACCTGAACGAACTCATCCAGCGCGTGGCGGAGTTGCGCCGGTTCGACCTGCGGGTGGCCAGTGTAGATTTGATCTTCGAGCTTGATCCCGATCTGCCGAACACCATGGTGGATGCGGATCAATTGCAGCAGGTGATGGTGAACCTCGTCACCAACGCGATCCATGCGCTGGTGGAAGTCCCCATGCCGCGGCGTCTGCTCATCACCAGCACGCTGCAAAATGGCAATATCATCCTGGCGGTGCAGGACAACGGGCCGGGTGTCCCGGCCGAGTATGTGGCCCGCATCTTTGAGCCGTTCTTCACCACGAAGGAAGTCGGCACCGGCACCGGGCTGGGGCTGTCCATCGCGCACAGCATATTGGCGGATCACCAAGGCCGGATATATTATGAAGAGGCGAGCGGCGGCGGGGCGCGGTTTGTGCTGGAGATGCCCGTACGGCAGGGCCCTGAAGAACCGGCGGCTGAACCCGTGAAAGAAGAAAAAGAAAATCTCCGGGCGAGCGTGCAGCACGCAGAGAACGTGCGCATCCTGATCCTGGATGACGAACGGGCCATCGCGGAGTTGCTGGGGGAGATGCTCGGGCTTCTCGGCTATCAGGCGGAGCTTTGCCACAACGGGCAGCAGGCTTTGAACGTGATCGAGAACGAAGATTTCGACGTGGTCCTTTCGGATTTCCGCATGCCGATGATGGATGGCCAGGAGTTTTACAAACGGGCCATCAAGCTCAAACCCGGGCTGACCCGGCGCTTTGTTTTCCTCACGGGAGACGTGGTCAGTGAAGATACCCGTGATTTTCTTTCCTCGACCGGCAATCCGCACATCGCCAAGCCCTTCCAGTTGAACAAAGTGGAGGAAGCGGTCATCAAGGTGCTGCGCGAACAGGCTGTGGCGAATTGATCCCGATCCGAGCTTCCCGCCAGCTTCTTCCGGAGTTTCCAACCCAGCAAGGCAACCTGCACACAGTTTGTGGCAATTAAGGCAAAGCGACCTTCTACCCGGTGGATTAAGTATCTAGTGGAACCTGAGAGAGCAGTGGTAGAGACGGTGAGAGAGTCAGGGACAGTGAGGGAAAGAGTCAGAGGTCGGTAGAAGTTGGTCAGAGCCGGTTTGGAGAGCGGAGTCAGAGGTTCCCGGGGATCGGTGGCGGTAGGTGGCCGGTCCCACGTAACACCACCCTACCGGAAAGGGTTAGCGGGTTATGAACACGGCAGCACATTGGGATCCTTTCAAAGAGATGGAAGAGTTACAGGATCGTCTCGGCACCTATTTCGGTCGCCCTCCCCTGAAGACCGGAAAGGAACAGTTGGAAAGACCGGCGCCCTCGCCGTGGAGGCCGCAGGTGAACATCACCGAGGAAGCGCAGGAGTATGTGGTGAAAGCGGAGCTGCCCGAACTGCGGCGGGAGGAACTGACGGTGACGGTGGAAGACGGAGTCCTCAAGCTCGCAGGGGAATGGCTAAGGGTGCAGTCCGACGGTGGGAATCCGCTCCGGGTCCAAGGCAGCTTTGTGCAGAGTCTGGTGCTGCCCGCAGGGACGGATCCGGCGACAGTGACGGCGGAGTTCGATGATGGTGCGCTCCGGGTGCATGTCCCGAAGATGCAGCAGCCGCAGACGAAGACCATGACGTTGAAGGTGGAGTAACTAACGCGCCCCTGACGGAGGGGAGTCCCCAGGGGCGGAAGGTGGAGACCGAGGGAACGGCAGTCGTTGCTTTCCCCCGGCCTCCTTTTCATTTACCCTCCGGGCGAGATCCATGAAGAAACCGGTCCATCATCACAAGATCCGCCTGCATCTGCGGGAGATCAGCCAGTTGTTCAATTCGATGGACCCTTCGCCTTTTCAGGAGAAGGATCTGGATCAGGATGCGGAGGAGTTCATCGTGAGCTGGGCGCAGGAGTATCCGCGCAAGGAGCCGATCGAGCTGGTCATCCAACTGGAACAGTTGCCGGAGATGCCGGACGCGTTGAAGACCACGACGGAGGCCATCCACCATTATTTCGCCTATCGTGCGAAACTGAACTGGATGGAGTTCAAACGGCTGATGAAGACGGGACGGACGAGCCTGATCATCGGGCTGCTGTTCCTGGGTGCGTGTCTGTTCAGCGTGGAGCTGCTGGCCTTGCGCGAGAATCCGGGGACGTTCCTGACGTTCATCCGGGAGAGCCTGATGATCGCGGGGTGGGTGGCGATGTGGCGGCCGATGGAAATCTACCTGTATGAATGGTGGCCTTTGCGGCGCAAGGGGCAGATCTTCGAGAAGATGGCGCGTATGCCGGTGCACATCGTGGTGGGCAAGGGCGGAGGGGATTCGCCGATGCCGGTGGAGACACCGCCGGGCGGAGGAATCTAAAAAAGGGGCGAGGTGAGCGGGGCGAAGAGCGATTCTCTTATCACGGCATCATCGCGCGCAGTTCGGCGACAATGCTGGGGAAGAGTTTCAGAAACCGATCAACGTCTTCGTCCGTATTCTCCATACCCAGCGTGAGCAGTACAGCGCCTTTGGCAAGTGAGGGTGACTGGCCGATGGCGGCGAGGGCGGGGGAGGTCTTCAAGGCTTTGGTCACGCAGGCAGTGCCGCTGTGCAGGGCGATGCCTTTCAGGTCGCAACGCAACACGACCGCTTCCCCTTCCATCCCAGCGAGGCTGAAATGGAGATTGGCCGGATGCCGCTGCGAACCTGGTGACGGGCCGTTAAAGGTGATTTCGGGAACTGATTTTTTCAGGCCCTCCCAAAGCTGCTTTTGCAAACGCTGCACGTGAGCGGCGCGCTGAGGCAGTTCCTTCTGGGCAAGGATGGCGGCGACACCAAATCCGACGATGGCGGGCAGGTTCTCCGAGCCGGGACGGCGGCCATCTTCTTGCACCCCGCCGTGCATGACATTCTGCAAAGGAGTGCGGCGATTCCGGTAGAGCACGCCGACGCCTTTAGGCCCGTAGAAGCGGGCGGGACTGAGCGAGAGGAGTTGCACGCCGAGGGCTTGCACGTTGATGGGCAGCCAGCCCGCGCTGAAGTTCGCATCGACGAAGACCGGGATGCCGCGTTCAGCGGCCACCGCGGCGATCTCCTTTACCGGCTGGATGGTGCCGAGGTCGAAATTGGAATGATGCAGGCAGATGAGGATGGTCTCATCGGTGAGGGCGGCGCGGATAGATTCCGGAGTGACGCTGCCATCTGGTTGCACGGCTACTTTGGTCGCCTTAAAGCCCTGAGTTTCCAGCCACGCGATGGAGCCGCTCACGGCGGGGTGTTCAGCGGCAGAATAGACGAGGTGATTGCCCAAGCGTTTGCCTGCGAACGCCGCCCCTTTGATGGCGAGGTTCACGGCTTCCGTGCCACCGCTGGTGAAGATGATGGATTCCGGCGCATCGGCGTTCAGGAACTGGGCGACTTGGGTGCGGGCATCCGTGAGCGCCTGGCGGGCCAGCAAGCCCTGTTGGTGAAAGGAGGAGGTGGAACCGAAGCGTTCGGTGAACCACGGACGCATGGCTTCGAAGACTTCGGGGCGCACCGGAGTGCCCGCCTGATAGTCAAAGAAGATGCGTCGCATGCGGGAACGTTACGGGAAACGTCCGGAACGGACAAGGCTCATGCCATCCGTCATTTCACCGCTTCCAGATAGGTGCTGAGCGTCCGCATATTTTCGATAAAGGTGCGGGTCTCGATGCGGCGGCCGAATTCCAGGTCCTTGACCTCTTTCACGAACTTGCCCTCGGTGATCCAGCGGCCTTGGGCGTCCAGTTCCTTCAGGGCCTTTTCCACGCGCGGGGCGAGCTTGGTCTGCGCCTCGGCCCGGTTCTTGTCCGACATCGGTTTGGGAACCAGCCGGGCAGCCATCTTTTCACGGCCTTCCTTTTGCAACTGTTCCCATTGCCGCACCGCGCTGGGTTGGCCAAAATCACCTTCCCAGCCGTAGCCGGTCTGGCGTTCCTTGCTGATGTCCTGCAGACGGTAGTAGATCTTGCCATCGCGATCGCCGTAGATGGGCTTGTTGGTGGTGAGTTCGTAGTAACGTGCCCATTTGCCCGGGGCGATCTCCGAGCGTTTGTACCACGCGAGGGCGCGCGGGATGGGCTCGATGTATTTCGCATCACCGGTCTCGAGATGCAGACGGATGAGTGTGCGGATCGCGCCACTGCTTTCACCGCCGGTCACCGAGGGTGGCTCGAAAGCGCGCGCCCAGGCGGGTTCCATGTTACGGTTGTATTGCTGGGCCCAGACAGGTTGCGGTTCGGGCAATTGGGCGAGCAGTAGGAAATCGCCGGCGCGTTTGGCGGCGGCGAGATACTTCGCGTCACCGAACTGCTTGTGTGCGGTGAGCATGATGTCGATGCAATCGGCGAGGGCACCGTCATTCAAGGTGTAGTGGCCCTTGTAATCTTCCTTTTGATACTCCCGCGGATAGGTCGGCGGGATGGTCGCTTTCTTTACCGGATACTCGGTGGCGCTTTTCGGTTTGCCGTCGTAACGCTGCGGCCAGGCGCCGATGGGGTATTGCGCTTCGAGCATCTTCTTCAAGCCGTAGTCCAGCGCGGTGCGGATCTCCTTGTCGGCGGGATTGGCCGAGGTTTTCACCACGGCGACGTATTCCATCAGGAAACGCAGGGCGTCCTGGGTGTTGTTGTCATCATAGGTGGAGATGTTCTTGCGTTTGGCGGCCTCGGCGGCAGTGAGCTTGCCGGCGTCCGTGCGGTGATAGGCGTGGATGAAGTTGGTCGGGGCGAAATCGATGAGATAATCCCAGCCACCTGATTCAAGCTGGCCTTTGGCCAGGGCGAGGGCGGCCCCGCGGGCGGCGTCGAGATGGAGTTGGTCACCGCTGGCGGCATAGGCGCGCAGAAAAGTCTGGCCCATGGCGGGCGTGCCGGGCGGCTGGATCCAGATCTGGGTGGCGGTGGCGTTATTTTCACCGGCGCGCAGCTTCAAGTCCTCGGAGTAACGCCAGAGGTAGCCGCCTTCCGTGGAGATGGATTGCATGAACTTGGTGGCCTTGGTCAAGGCGGCTTTCACTTCCGGTGCAGCCGGAGCGGCAGCAAGCGAGGAGGCGGTCAGCCAGGTGGCGACGGCCAGCAAAGCGGTAAGGGTTTTCATGTGTCAGGGCGATTTGTCGGGAAGGAGTTTAGCAGATAGAAGAGGTTTGCCAATCAATTGCGAGGACGAGGATGACGACGGGAACCAGGATGAAGTGAGAGAAATGTTCACGCTCGACACCAATGGCTGCGCCCCCTACACGAAAGGGCGTGGCGGATGCGAGCATCTCCAGTTGGGTCATCGCGTATGCGGCAGTGCTGTTCATCGGCCTGTCGAAGGCGGGCTTTGGTGGCGGCCTGGGCATGCTCACCACGCCGTTGTGCGTGATGGCTTTTGGTCCGAAGGATGCCGTGGGCATCTTGCTGCCGCTGCTCTGTGCGGGGGATGCCTTCACGCTGTATCATTACTGGGGCAAGTGGGAGAAGCGGAACGTGCTGTATCTGCTGCCTGGCGTGCTGATCGGGGTGCTGGTGGGTGTGCAGTTGATCGGACATTTCTCGGCCCGGCAGTTCAACGTCGTCATCGGCATCCTCGCCATCGTGTTCGTCATTTTTCAACTGACGAAGGAGCGCATCTTTGCGGCGGAGAGCGCGTTCAAGCCGAACCATAAGATCGCCCTGCCGTTCGGACTGGGCATCGGCATCACGTCCACGTTCGCGCATGGGGCAGGGCCGGTGGCGGCGCTGTATCTGGTGCCGCAGAAACTGGCGAAGGAGGTCTTCGTGGCGACGAACATCCTCATCTTCACCTGCGTGAACTGGATCAAGATGCCGTTCTTCGTACTGGACCGGACGATGATCGATGTGCCGGTGCTGGCCGCAAACGCCTTGATCAACAAGGAGACGCTGCTCAAGAGCCTCATCCTTCTGCCCATCCTGCCCGTCGGTGTGTGGGTGGGCGTTTGGCTGAACCGCAAGGTGTCGGAGCGGGTGTTCATGCGGCTGGTCTATCTCTTCACGTTCCTGACGGGATTGCATCTGATCTTTAATTTCAATTTCAGCGCGTTGTTTGGCCGTTGAAGTTTGCCTGCTAAAAACGCGATCTTTGGTTCAAACTTTCTCTCCCTTGTTTCTGAGGCAAGAAGGTGTATCTTTGAATCAGCCACCGAAGGCATCGATGGCGGATGTCTCACATCCGTAGATGCCATCACGCAGGTGGTCTTTCTTTTTTCGACCGCTTGCACCTGACCAAGAACCGCCCGTTTCCAGTCCGGGTTATGGTGATGACTGGTGGCAAGACTATGGCATGGGTATATCTGATCATCGCGGGCCTGCTGGAAATCGGCTGGGCAATCGGCTTGAAATACACAGATAGTTTCACGCGGCTCTGGCCGAGCGTGGCCACGATCATCGGCATGCTGTTCAGCTTCGGATTGCTGTCCATTGCGTTGAAGACCATTCCGGTGGGGACTGGTTACGCGGTCTGGACGGGCATTGGCGCGGCGGGCACGGCCATCATCGGCATGATGTTTCTGGGAGAATCCAAAGATATCGGACGGCTCTTGTGCCTTGGATTAATCGTGGCAGGCGTGATCGGGCTGAAGATGTTCTCCAAGCAGGCATAGGGGCTGCCCTTTTCCCGTTGAACGTCTCTCCAAGGTCTGCTTCTGTGTGCAGGTAATCTGAATTTTATGCCGCAGGCGACAGTCTGTGCTGCTGCCTTTACTTTATGAAGCTGAAGCAATTCCTTATTCTTTGCACGTCCACTCTGGCTTTCCTGGCCGCTCCACAACTCCAGGCGGAGACGCCCAAGCTCGTCGTGGCCATCCTCGTGGACCAGCTCCGGTATGATTACCTTGAGCGCTTCGACCAGCACTTCACCACGAACGGCTTCCGCACCTTCACCAAGGACGGCGCGTTCATGACCTTTGCGCGTTATCCGTATTATCCCACGAAGACGGCACCGGGCCACGCGACGTTCCTGAGCGGGTCGCCGCCGGCAGTGCATGGGGTGATCGAGAACGACTGGTTCGACAAGAAGACGCGCCGCTCAATGTATTGCGTGGAGGACAAGTCCGTGCAAGGCGTGGGCACGACGACGGCCAAGGGCCAGATGTCACCGCGCAATTTCATGGGCACGACTTTCTCGGACAGCATGCGCACGCATTACGGCTCCAAAGTCATCGGCATCTCGATGAAAGATCGCGGGGCGGTCTTGCCCGCAGGCAAGAAGCCGACTGGAGCGTACTGGTTCGAGTCCAAGAGCGCCTTATTCGTCAGCAGCACGTATTACATGAATGAGCTGCCCGCTTGGATGCAGGCCTTCAACGCGCGCAAGCTACCTGCCTCATACATTGGCAAGACATGGACGCATCTTATCGATACGAAGCATTACACCATGAAGGATGACGCCATCAGCGAAGGCAAGCTGGCGGGCGAGAAGACCAGCACGTTCCCGCACACGATCAACGACTCGAAAGGCGAAGGCGCCGAGACCATCATGCCCACGCCTTACGGCAATCAATTGCTGCTGGAACTCGCCAAGGCGGCCATCGAAGGCGAAAAACTCGGCCAAGGCGCACAGCCCGATGTGCTCTGCGTGTCGTTCTCTTCCATCGATTACTGCGGGCATCTGTTCGGGCCGGATTCGCAGGAAGTTATGGACATCACGCTGCGGCTCGATCGTCAATTAGCCGACCTCTTCACCTATCTGGATCAGAAGATCGGCATGCAGAACGTGACGATGGTTCTCACCGCCGATCACGGTGTCGCCCCCATCCCGGAGCAGGCGGCACAGAACGGCTTTGACGCTGCCCGCGTGAAGGACACCGAACTCATGGTGGACCTGCTCGGCAAGCTCGACCAGAAGTTCGGCCCGGGCAAATACTTCCTCACGCCGAAACCGGTGGAGGGCAACCTCTACTTCAACCACGATCTCCTCAACGAGAAGAAGCTCTCGCCGGCCGACTTGTGCAACTTCATCCGCGAATGGGCGCTGGACACCGGCAAGTTCCAGGCCGTTTACAGCCGGGACCAGTTGCTGGATGGCCGCACGCCGGGTCAACTCGGCCAGATCGTCTTTAACGGCTACAACGCCGAGCGCAGTGGTGATGTCGTCATGGTCACCAAGCCCTTCCTGCTCATGAGCGGTTACCCCAGCGGCACGAGCCATGGCACGCCTTATTCTTACGACACGCACGTGCCCGTTTGCTTCTACGGCAGCCAGTTCAAGCCCGGCCGTTACGCGGACGAGTTCTACATCACCGACATCGCCCCGACCCTCTCCGCCGCCTTGCGCGTGGAGCAACCGGCCGCTTCCGTGGGCAAGCCGTTCGTGAAGGCGCTGAAGTAAGGCCGATAACTCTGTCGATGTTGCATTCTGCCCGCCCGTTCCGGCCTCCCGGAATGGGCGGCTGCCTGTCGGGGTTTTCGTTACGCTTTGGTCACGCGGGCAACTTTCTGCGCAACTACCTGCCATGAAGCTTGTTTAAGCAAGAGGTTTCGCCTTACATACGGGGCAACCGAGTATTGAATGACACGTTGTTGCAAGGTCTGGTTTGCCCTGGGGGTCGCGTTTTTCGCACTGCTCGGCTGCTCTTTTCGTGCCGCCGCATTGACGTACTCAGTGGATGTCAACGGCGCCCAGTTCATTCCTGCCTCTTTGCCCAATCTTACGGTGGGTGACACCCTCTTTTTGAAGTTCAAGGACGACTACCACACCGTTTATCACAACGGCGTCTTGTTGCTCGGCCAGGCGCAGTTCAAAGGCCAGGAATACTCGCAGACCTTCACCACGGACGGCACTTACGTCTATACCGACACACGGTGGAACACCACGCTGACCGTGACGGTCATCCAGCCCGTGAACGCCGCTCCGACCGTTTCCATCACCAACCTCGCCCTGCGCGTCGCCCGCCCGGCGGGAAGCAATCTCGTCATCCAGGCCTCGGCCGATGATGAAGATGGCAGCATCCGGCGGGTGATCTTTCATTACGGTTTAGGCACGAATACCACCACCGTGACCAACATCATCGGCACCAGCACCGCCGCTCCCTACAGCATCACTTGGTCGAATCCGGCGGCGGGCAAGTACCTGGTCCGGGCGCAGGCCTATGACAACCTGGAAGTCTTCGCCAATTCCCCGCGCATCAGCCTCAGCCTCTACACCCCGTTCACCAACACGCTCCCCGCCATCACCAATATCTCCGGCGTGAGCAACCTCGTCTTCCGGTTCAATTCCGACACCGGACTCGTGTATGTGACCGAGGTGTCCGGGAATCTCACCAATTGGACCCCCTTCATCACGAACACCGCCACGAACAGCCTCATCGAAGTGCTGGACACCAACGTCACCACGCTCTCGAACCGCTTTTTCCGCATCCGCCTGGTGCCCTAGCCTTCGCCCCCGATTCGTTAAAGACGGTTAAATCGTTAAAGGGTCATCCCGTGAACCGTGAAACACTTTTCACGAGTGAACCATTTTGCGCTTTAACCTCCTTAACGAACCTGCCTTTAGTCGGTTTTTCCTCATTCATAATTCATACATTCCCTGAAGCGGCCTGCCATCCAGTTTGTTTGATGTGACACTCTCGCAGTAGCATCCTGT
>CAZPUL010000012.1:0-108541 GCA_964589735.1 uncultured Verrucomicrobiota bacterium
ACTTCAAACTAGGAACTCGAAACCGGGCTTCGCCCCGTCCTTTACCAGCAGCGAGCTGCCAGCAACAAAAAGACTATCACCAAAACTCGCCATCACAATAAATTTTTCATGCCTTAAAAATCAAACTCCCTAATCCCCTCCCCTTCAAAAACTTCCAACCGAAAATATTTTTCCGCCACCTTAGCAGCCCCGCCCGTTCTAAAGTAGCGCACGCTTCCAGCGTGCGGGTTATGCTGCATCCCTGCTGCGTTTCCTCCTTCCACTGGAGCGCGGCGCGTCTCGCCCGCAGCAACTCAAATAAGCAAAACCAGCAACAGGAAAACTCCCTGCCCCCTCGTCCACCGCGCCGACCTCTGGGAAGTCTTCACCGAAACCACCTGACCAAGCCGCGTCTTCAACCTTCACAACACACTTCAAGCGAGGGCCAAAGGCCCGGCCTCATACCAGCATGGGCCAGCGGCCCATGTGACCGGTTCATAACAGCACAAGCGCTGTAAGCGCGCTTCATACACGGATTGGTGAAGCAGAATAAAAGCAAAACGATATGAAGCAGTCCTTCAGACCTTGATTCGTAGCCGCGTCCTTAAATTGGGCGTTGCCCAAGCCCCTGAGACTCCTGCAACTTCAACCTTCAATGGAACGCAGGAACTTATCGAATTGATCTCTGGCGACCTCCTTATTGGCAGCCTCAAAAGTAACAATCAGGACACCTCTAGAATTTCTCACGACAGCTTGATAAAACAAGACGTCCCCTTCCACCGTTTCGCACAGTAAGGTCCAAATGTCCGCGTTCTTTAAGCGTTCATCTCGGCAGAACTCCTTCTGCACCACCAAAGCCGGATGAGATGCTGCTTTACGTGCCGCCATTTCGGCATTCTGGAAAAGCTTGGCGACCATCTCCTCCGATTCCGAAGTCTCCCCTGTGCCTTGAATGCTGGCACCTGACACGATCAACTCCTCACGATTGGGACTATGGAAAATATGACGCCCCTTATCTGAAACACACGACCAACCTGACGGTTGGCTGAATTTGAAATGATTGCTGCTGATTTGCATATCCCCCCGCCCTCACGCCCACATCTTCCCCAGCCCACCACCCAGATCTGCCGGCACGCGCATCTCAAACTTCGGTATCCGCACCACCACCGCATTCCCCTCTTCATCCTGCCCCAGATACGCCCCCTCGGCCACGGCATGTTTCCCGGCCATCAAATGAAAGCTGTTGTAAGAAAAGTTATCCCCCGGGATGATCGTCGGCGTCTGCCCCACCACACCATCGCCCTCCACGATCACCACGTCCTTCGTATCATCCTTGATCACCCACTTGCGCCGCTGGATCGTCACCACGCGCTCACTGTCATTATGGATCGTGACGAAATAGACGAAGCAATGCGGCCGGTCCGGCGGCGCCGAGGGATGCTGCGTATAGACCACCTTGTCCACGGTGACCCGCAAGCCAGGTAATTCTTTGGGCGACGATGAGGATGATTGCGACATGATCGTTTCGTTGCCCCGCAGTCTGCCGAAACAAAACACCAAGAACAATCCCTATGCTTCCGTGGACCGCGGCTGTGTTTCCCAACAAGGAAACCAGCCGCAGCACATGAAACAGGCAGCTTTGCCCCTAAGCATATTTCAACTCACCCACTGAATCCCCATTAGTTTCCCCCATCTGTGTTAAATCCGTGTTCCATCCGTGGCTGATAAATTTCTCTCATTCACTTCCCCCCGACTCCACTCTCGACATCACTCTCCTAAATTTTCATTCTTTCCCCATGCAAATCCTGTTCCTCGGGGCCACCCGCACCACCACCGGATCGCAATTTCTTTTGGAGGTGAACGGCCTGCGCATCCTCCTCGAATGCGGCCTTTTCCAGGGCCATCGCGAGGAGACGACCTCGCGCAACTGCTGCTTCCAGTTCGACCCCTCGAAGATCGATTGCGCCATCCTCAGCCACGCGCACATCGATCACTGTGGTAATTTCCCCAACCTCTGCAAGCAGGGCTTTCGCGGGAACATCTACTGCACTTTCGCCACCCGCGATCTCGCCGGCATCATGCTCGCCGACTCCGCCAAGATCCAGCAGGCGGACGCCCAATACGTCTCCAAGAAACGCGCGAAGCAAGGCAAGCCGCCCGTGGAACCGCTCTACTCTATCGAGGATGCCGAGCAAGCCACGCACCAGTTCGTCGCCTTCGGCTATGACCGTCCCATGCCCATCGGCGATGGCATCACGCTCACTTTCAAAGACGCTGGCCACATCCTCGGCTCTGCCCAAGTCGTATTGGACATCCGTGAGAACGGTCGCAAATACCGCTACCTCTTCTCCGGCGACATCGGCCGCGGTGAGGACGACATCCTCCGCGATCCCGAACCCGTGGAAGACGTGGACTTCCTCCAGATCGAGAGCACCTACGGCAATCGCAGCCACATCGCCAAATCCGGCAGTTATGACAAGGTCTTGGAACTCGTCAAACAGACCGTCGAGAAAAGCGGCAAGATCATCATCCCCGCTTTCTCCGTGGGCCGCACCCAGGACATCGTCTTCGCCCTGAACCAGCTCAATGAGGAAGGCAAGCTGCCGCGCATCCCCATCTTTGTGGACAGCCCGCTCAGCGTGAACGCCACGGAGATCTACCGGCTGCATCCCGAATGCTTCAACGCGAAGACCTACGATTTCCTGCGGAACAAGACCAACCCCTTCGGCATGGAGAATCTCACCTACATCCGGGAGATGACCCAGTCCATGAAGCTGAACGACCTCAAGGAACCCGCCATCATCATCAGCGCCTCCGGCATGTGCGAGGCCGGTCGTGTGCGGCATCATCTGAAAAATCACATCGGCGATTCCTCCACCCTCGTCCTCTTCATCGGCTTCTGTGCCGAACACACTCTTGGTGCCCAGATCCGCTCCGGCAAAAGCCCCGTGAACATCTTCGGTGAGCCGCATCAAGTCCGCGCCCGCATCGAGGCCGTCGATTCCTTCTCCGGCCACGCCGATAAATACGAACTCAAGAACTACGTCCGCAAACTCACCGGCGACATCAAAAAGATCTTCGTCGTCCACGGTGAAGAAGAGCAGTCCCTGCCCTTCGCCGAAACCCTGAAGCAACTGAAACCGGGTGCCGAAGTGATCGTCCCGATCTTGGGTCAAAAAGCGGAAGTTTGATTGTTACCGGGGGGTGATTTTACTCCCCCTTGATTGGCAACAGCCCGTCAGCCCGTTCGACCGGCATTTTCTTGCTCCCCACCATGCAAGAAACCCAAATGTCGCTCATAGATAAGCGATTCCATCTCTCCAGCATGAGAATAAGGGCTTTCTGGCTCTGTTTATGCTTTCCTAAAATAGATTCTTATGGCTCTATTTTGACAGAGCTGTAAGGTTCTATGCCGCAAGGCAAAGTCGTACTCATAACCCTAGTTAAATCATAACCCACAAACACACATGAAAAGTCAGATGCTGAAGTACGCGAGCCTGCTGCTCGTGGCCACCATGATGCTGGCCGCTGTTGACAGCGCCAGCGCCTCCAACAAAAAATCCAGCAAGAACAACCGGTATGACAGCCGGGACCGTGATTGCGATCGTGACCGTAACGACCGGGACTGCGACCGCCGCGATCGCGACCGGGATTGTGACGACGATGACGATGATGGCTCCGGCTCACCCTCCGGAGTGACGCCCGCCATCGGCATCTCGCCCGTCGGCAGCGTGGTCATCACCACCGAGACTTCCATCACCGTCCAGTTGCCCTTCACCGCTCCGGCGAATTCCTCCGCCGTGATCGTCCTGCTGCAGGATGGCGTGCCCGTGGGCTCGTTCTCCGTGCCATCCAACACCACCACGGGAACCTCCGCGTTCACCGTGAACCTGGCCGGCATCAACAACGCGGTGCTTCAGGCCCAGCTCAACTTCATCACCACCACCGGCGGCGATGATGACGATGATGACCGTTGCGACAATCAGCGCTCCGGCCACTCCAGCAAGAAAAAGAGCAAAGGCCACAAGGGCTGCCATGGTGACAACGACGATGATGACGATGGCGGCACCACCACGGTCACGACCCTGCTCTCCGACACCCTGACGATCACCCGCGAAGATGGCGGCCCGGTCAGCGGCTAGTCATCAGCATAACCTCTCCCTCACCCCCGTCTGAAACCGTAACGTTTCAGACGGGTTTTTCTTTGCCCACAAAACAACAACCCCGCGCTCGTTTCCGAACGCGGGGTTGTTTGTTGAATCGATTACGCCTTACTTTATCAGCGCTTCTGCCGCTTCCACCATCTTGTCCGCGGTCAGGCCGTGCTTCACGTAGAGTTCTTCCGCGAGGTAGGCGGATTGGCCGAACTCGCCATGGATACCGAGCGACTTCACGCGATGCGCGATGCCCGCGTTCGAGAGCGCGTGCGACACTTGTGCGCCCATGCCGCAGACGACTTGGTGATCTTCGATGGTGACCAGGCGGCCATTCGCGGCCTTCACGGCAGCCCCGATGGTCTCGATGTCCACGAGATTCACGAACGGATTGTTGATCACCGTGGCGTTGATGCCCTTGGCCTTCAATTTCTTCCCCGCTTCGATCGCCTTGTTCAGGAGCGGACCGCAGCCGATAAGCACCACGTCCGAGCCTTCGGAGATGACTTGCGCCTTGCCCCACTGATACTTCGAGCCTTCCACCCAGTAGAGCGGATAGTTCTCACGGCCGACGAAGAAGATGGCCGATTCGCCGTCTTTACCGGCCGCGCGGTCATCCGCGATATTCTTGATCGCCGCATACATCAGGGCTTCCGCTTCGTCCGAGCAGGACGGCGCGATGACCACCGTGTGCGGAATGGCGGAGACCGCCGCGAAGTACGTCGTCGCCTGGTGCGAGGCACCGTCAGCGGCGTCCTGGAAACCAACGTGCGAGAACATCGCGATGACCGGCGACTGCGAAAGCGCCGCCATCGTCAAAGGCAGATTGCCCTTCGTCACACCGAACTGGCCGAACGTATCCACGATGGGGATGAACCCAAGCTTCGAGAAGCCCGCGCCCACGCTCACCATGTTCGCCTCCGCGATACCCACTTCCACGAAACGTTCCGGGAACGTCTTCTGGAACGGGCTGATGCCGGTGGAACCCTGCACGTCGCAAGAAACAGAATAGACCGGGTAACCATCCACCGCCGCTTTGATGGCCGCCTTGGCCAGACCCGCCTGGATCTTGTCCTTCTTCACGGCGGGTGCCGCCGGAGCCGGATTCGCGGCCGCCGCTTCCGCCTTGGCCTTCTTGGCGGCCTCAGCTTTTTCCCAATCCGCCCGGAGTGCCTTGCCCCAGTTCACGAGTTCTTCCGGAGCGGTGGAGCCGGTGTAGAGTTCCGTCAACCAGTCACCAATCTTCTCACCGTTCGCGAGCGGAAATCCGTGACCACCGGCGGAGTTTTCCACCGTGGCCTTGATGCCGAAGCCCTTGACCGTCTTCAACCACAGGCAGACCGGCTGGTTCGGATTCGCCTTCGCATCCGCAACGGCTTTTTCCAAGGCGTTGAACACGATTTGCAGATCATTGCCTTCCGCCACCTTGATGACTTTCCAGCCGAGGTCGTCCATCGCCTCAAAAGTCGGCTGCATGGAGAAGGAATCCTTCGTGATCCGGCCCGAGAGCTTCGTGTCATTATCCGAGATGACCATGACGAACGGGTTCACCTTGCCCTTGGCCGCGAGACCCGGGATGGCCGCGAACGCTTCCTTCGCTTCACCTTCCATGGAGGCACCGTCGGACACCGTGATGATCGTGATACGGTCGTTACCGATGACCTTGTCGGCCAGCGCGAGCCCCTGCGCCTGCGGCAAAGCGGAGCTGAGCGGACCGTTGCTCATCAACACGCCCTCAGGGTTGATGTGAGATTCACCGTGACCCGTGAGCTTGCTATGGATGCCACGGAAGCCTTTCAGGCTCTCAAAGTTCGTGCCATCGAAGCCGTAGTTCGCGCGCAACGCATACAGGCCGTTTTCGGCATGACCGGCGTCATTGACAAAATTGTAAGCCTCATGCCATTGCCGGCCCTTCACGGAGAACATGAGGGCATGGATGGCGGCATTGATCTCGGCGAAGGCGGCTGGACCACCCCAATGGCAGGCCGCACCACCGACCACGGCATGCACGTCCATCAAGGCAACCAAGGCGCGGGTGGCACGCGGATCACCCGCGACAACCTCTTGCCCCGTAACGCTTTTCAGCGTCACGGCATACTTCGGCGGGTTCGCGGGCGTGGACGCCAGCTTCACCTTCATGGATTGCGGTTTCAAGGGTGGGGCCACAACGGCCTGTGCGACGGATGTATCTGCTGCCATAATCAGTTTCTATTTATCTCAAAATTCAAAGCGCACGACTTTAGGAGTCGCACGCCAAAAGGGAAGTCTGAAAATAAGACGGCTTGGGCTACCCATCCAGACGTTCCCATCCTCAAATACACCTGTAAAGACTGTGGTCGTCAGCAACTATGAATGAGATGCGGGCTTATCCCGCAATAAACCTCATTCCTTTTTGCCCGGTTGCCAGGCGGAGTTGTCCAGCAGCTCGATGCCCGGTTTCTTGAAGCGGATGCGCCGGCTCTTGTAGAGCGTGCCGAGCGCCTGCTTGAATGCTTTCTTGCTCACGCCAAAGGTTTGCCGGATGGCTTCCGGCGAACTGTCGTCATCAAAAGCCAGATGTCCTTTGTGACGTTCGAGGGCTTGCACGATCTTGTCTGTGAGCGAGGCAACGCGCTGGTAACCGGACGCATCCAGGCTGAGATCGATCTTGCCGCCGGGACGGATGGTGCGCACAAACCCCTTGATCCTTTGCCCGATCTGCAACGGGCTCGCGAGGTTGTCTTTGTAGAGCAGCCCACGATGGGAATTCTCCACGATCGCATTGTAGCCCATCTCCGTTTCACTGGTGATAAGGAGGTCCACCGGCTGCCCATCCCGATAACCGGGCGCTTCCTTGCTGAGATGGCGGCCCAGTCTCGCACTCGCGATGATACGGTCCGACTTGGGATCCAGCACCACATAGACGACCACCCACTGGCCAATGCGCAGCGGACTCTCATGCTCGCGGAAAGGCAGCAACAGGTCCTTGCCCAGCCCCCAATCCAGAAACGCCCCCACCTTGGGATTGATGCTGATGACTTCCAGCGTAGCGAACTGGCCCACCTCCGCATACGGCACTTCCGTGGTGGCCACGAGACGGTCTTCGGAATCGCGATAGAGAAAAACATCCAGCTTGTCCTTCGGCGCGATGTCCCGCGGGATGTAACGGCGTGGCAAAAGGATCTCACCCAGCTCACCCGCATCGAGATAAAGCCCGGGCGCGGATTCCCGGATGATCGGGAGGAGGTTGCGTTTGCCAATAAATGCCATTGCGGAGGCAGGCTAAACGGAATCACCGGTAAGCGGGAGGAAAAAACCGTGGGGTGAAGCTTCCGGCTTAATGCCGGGCATTGCCCAACGCCGTGAGCAGACGCTCATTGCAGGCGCGCAGATCGCGGGCAAGCTGGTTCGCACAGGCCCACAGCAACTGGGTATGCACCGCCGGGTTCTTGCCCTGCAATTCCTTGAGCTTCTCCGCGGTGATGATCACCACTTGGGTCTCACCCTTCGCCTTGCAGGTGGCCGTGTGCCGGTCCGTGGCCAGAAATCCCACCAGACCAAAGATGTCTCCCGGCTTCAACGTGCGCACGATCGGCACACGGCCACCGGCCCCCTCGGAGGAAATCTCGATCTGCCCAAAGATCACCGCGTAAATGGCACGTCCTCCCTTGTGACACTCCTCCCCTTCACGGAAGAACACATGCCCATCCGCCGCTGCTTCCACCGGTAGATGATGCCGGAGAGCCGCCCAGTCGATAACTGGCACCTGCTCAGAGGTCTTGGGGGCTTGGTTCACTTGGCGTGCGGTTGATTTTTATGGATGCCAAAAAGATTGGCGAACAGGCCTTCCACTTCCGTCGCTTTTTTCTCGGCTGGCGGATCAGCGAGCAAGGCCGTGCTGCGCTCAAACTTGATAAGGCTGTCGCTCGTACGATGCAGACGTTGCGCCAGATCGGTCATGAGCGTGGATAGCAACTGGCTCGCTCCGACCGGATCACGTGTCATGAGATTCTTCAGCGCCTCATGCGTGAACTCCAGCACTGCGGCGCTGCCGAGGACAGATACATCCGCCGTGGCCGGACCGGGGTCCAGCAGGCAAACCTCCCCCACCCAATCGCCGCGCCGCATGGCCGGCACATGCACCACGCTGCTCCCGCGTTTCACGGATACGCGCAGGACCCCGCTGTGCAGGACGTAGAGGGACCGGGAATGGCGGCCGGATTCACACAGGGTCTCCCCGTGCTTCAACTCGATGAGACAAAAAAGATAGCCCAACTGGCGCAGAGATTCTGCACTCAGCCCGGAGGCCAGTTTGCTCAAGGTTTTATCGGTATCTGTGTCCAAGCGTGCTTCGCGGCGATGCCCTGATAGTCATGCGATTGTAGCCGGTTTGTAAATGAGATTCGACGTGGACAGCCCAGTTATCTCACGGATCGCCTGCCCCAATCTCTGCTTCTGCGGACCACGCAGCAAAACCCACGGCACGGTTTGCTTTTCCAATGCCGCCACAAACCACTCATGCATCCGGTGGCGGATGTGCTCGCCATCACGGGTACCGTCCTGCACGAAAGGTATCTCATCACCCGTGAGCAGGTAGAGATCGTATCTGCGGGCGTTCGCTATCTGCGCAACCTCTTCATTGTACGTGCCCATGTAGCGGCGGTGCCAGAGCACCGTTGCAAAAGCATTGGTATCGCAAATAAGGAGCCGGTTGCAGCGCCGGGCAGCCGCATCTTCCCGGCGGGATTGCTCGCGCGCTACTTCGATAAATTCCTCGCTGCACCACTCTGTTTCGCCTCGCTGCAGCTTCAACTCGCTCAATTCCCGGCCATACTCCGGCACCCATTCCGTCTGATAATGTTCGGCCAAAGAACGGGCCAAAGTCGTGGTACCGGTGGATTCCGCACCCATTACACAGATCCGCCGGGCGAAGTGCGCGCGCACCGGCGGCTCGATGAATTCCCAGTTCCGCCATGGATCGTTCCGGATGGCCGTGCCACTGCAGGGGACGGTCATGCGTGCCTTGTCCACCTGCACATGCAGACTCCCCATGAGAGCGGCATAACGATCGCCATAATCTTCCGAGGTGAAGACCACATCGGGCGCGCGTCCCAGCCAGCGGATAGTGTTCTCCGCCCAGACCTTGGAATCATTCGCATCATACCGGTCATCGATGACCATGACCTCGACGCCGGGATGGATCTCGCGCAACCAGGCCCCGCGCAATTCCGGGTCGATGCTATCCGTGGGCTTGCCACAGAGGATGACCGTCAGGTGCGCACATTGTGCAGCGGCTGTGTCGACAAGAAATTTGTGCCCGCGATGCGGCGGATAAAATTTCCCGATGACCACTCCGCGCGAGTGCTTTTTCATGCCGCCACCACCTCCCCTTGCCGTTGGCTAACGGTCCAGTGCTTAAGTCCGAACAGGCACATGAGCAGCAGCACACCGTAGAGGGTGCCGGTCAGCGGCAGGTCACGGCTGAAATAAAGCGGCACGTAGATGATGTCCGCCGCAATCCAGAAGAACCAGTTCTCGTAGCGTTTCCGGCATAGGAGATACTGCGCTGCGAGGCTCAACACCGTGGTGAAGGAATCCCAAAACGGCGCCGCGCCATTCACCACGATGAGCAATTCACGCAGCCCCCAAGTGACCAGCGGGATGAGCAACGCCAGTGCGAGCCATTCTGCCTTAGTAGTGCGGCTGACCTGGAGTTCCGTGCGGTTCGCTCCGCCATACAGCCATTGATACCAGCCGTAGCTGCCCAGGCCGAAGTAAACGACCTGCAAGCCCATGTCCGCATACAGACGGTTCTGCCAGAAGAGCATGAAGAAGACCACGTTGTTCGCCAGGCCGATGGGCCAGTTCCAGATATGCTGGCGCACCACCAGCCACACACAGATGCCACCGGTGACGAAGCCGATGACCTCCGTCATGGCCATACCCCACCAGTGAAACCACGAAGCCGCCACCATGAGCAATGAAACGGAGATCATCACTCCGGCTTCCCCGGCATGCAGCCTGACAGCACCCGCCATGGGGGGATTGGAAGGAATGAATCAGCGTTTAGCAATCGCATTCTTGTCCGACCGCCAACCGGACAGCATGCTCACTCCTTCTTCAGCAGTCCCGCCTTTTCATACACCCGGGCCAACTGGACCAGCAGCGTTTCCAACTCCTGGTCATACTCCGCCGCCTGCATGCTGGCCTTCTTCTCCCTGAGCTTGTTCAGGGCCAATTCAAGCTCATCACGCTTGGCCCGCAGTTCCACCGGCATCTTCTGCTCCTCCGCACTGCGGACCAGATGGAACTGGTGAGCCCGGAAACCGTCCAGGTCGGCATTGTTGCTGGCCTTCTTCATCGCCCGCACTCCACGGAACCAATCCGCCGGGGTACCCAACCCATCGCCATTATCATCAAGCAGCGAATGCTCCGTCGCGATGCGGCCTTCTGTCTCGTAAAACTCCAGCACTTTGCGGGATGCCATGAGATACGCCTCCAGCAACGAGGTCTGGCCGTCCTTGTCCAAATCTGCCTCTTTATCCGCGATCGCCTTGGAGATGTATTCCCCGAAACGCGCATAGTTCACCTCATACCCGCTCTTCGTCGCCGCGATGACGACGCGGCCAGATAGTGACAGTTTGGACAGATACGGCGCACTCGCCGCCGAGGTGTTGATAATCGCGATGGGACGTTGAAATGGCTTGAGCCATTCCGCCAATTCCTCCGCATTGAAATCCGTACCGCGCAGATTGAACTTCGCCTCCTTGCCATCAAATGTCCCATGTCCCAGCAACACCAGCCACAGCTCCCCCGCTCCATCCTTCCGTTCCGCCGTCAGCTTGGCTTGGAAATCTTCGTGGTCCTTGTTCTGGTCCGTTTCCAAGCCTACGGCCACGAAGCTGGCCCCCGCCTTCGTTGCTGCTTCGCGCCAATGCCCGGCCCACTTAACGAACTGGCTGCCATAGACATCTTCACCCGCCGCGCCTACCACCACGAAGACCGTGGGGCGGTCCACCCCATTGGCTTGCACCTGGCTCAGTGCCAGCAGCCAAAGAAAACCGCCCAATATGAATCTCAAATACTTCATGCCAGTCCCGATTTCCGCCGCAATCCCCACTCCGCCAGGAAACACGCCAGCGCCAGCAGGAACACCCAGGAGGTGTGCCACAGCGGCTGCGCCGTGGTCTCCATCACCGGCGCCTTGCGTTGCGGCAGCTTGTCGGCGAACGCAGACAACTTGTCCTCATCGATCACCTCGCCGCCCGTCTGCCGGGCGATCTTCTCCATCAGACCGCGATTCGGTTTCAGTGAGGCAAATTCCTCGGCCGCGAAATCACTCGCCCACGCCGCCATGGCCGTGCCTGCGGTGACCGCATTCGCATCCGTGGCGATGGCTGTGGCCACATAACCGCCCGGTTCGCGCGGAATGAACACCGTCTCATATAAGCCCGGCTCGCTCAGGGATGGTTCCGCCGTCAGCTTGATCTCCGGCATCGCCGTTGTGTTCGTCGCCGTGGGCAAAGGCAGCGACTTGATGCTCACTGTAACCGTGGCGTTGTCCAATGGCTTGAACACGGCATCGCGCGCCCGCACCTTCAACCGCACCGCTCCGTGCCCCTCCTGCCGTGAGGGCTCCGCCCGGATCTCCACCCGCTCGGGCACATCCGCCACCATCCAGCGCAAGGTCTGCCGCCATGCTTTCTGCAAGTCGGCCATCATGTGTTCGTCATTGAAACCCCAGCGCCACAAATCGCCGATGGTGATGGCGGCGGTCCGGCCATAACCGAACTTCTGCACGACCAGCGCCGGGTAATTCTCACCGCTGCCATTCTGCACCGTTGCCAGCACATTCGCCCCCGGCTTCACCGAACGCGTGTGGTTCATCACCTGCAAGGCCGGCATCGCCTCGTAGCGTTCCTTTTCTTCCCCCTCATTCGCCCGCAAGCGCACCCACGGTTGCAACCAACCTTCGCGGGTCAGTGACAGCTTCAGATTGCTCACCGGCGCCACATCGGTATTGCCGTCCAGATAAACCGGCAGCATGGCCCCGATGGGCGTGTTCTCATACTTGCCCTGGTTGAACGATTCCTGACCACCCAGCATCAGGAACCCACCACCGCGATCGCTCACGAAGCGTTGCACCAAACTCATCTGATCTTGCGTAAAAAACTCCGATTCCAAGTCATCCAGGATCACCGCATGATAGCGATACAGGTCCTCGGGATTCTTCGGGAAACCATCCCGCAACTCCGCCTCGTCCTTCGCATTCAAACGCACCAACACCGGCTGATCATAACGTTCCGTCTCCTCCGTCTTGCGATCGAACCCACGAAATAGCGGATTGCTTGTCTCGCCATAGCGCGTCTTGAACTGAAATTTCGGTTCCCGTTTGGCCACTCGCAACAGCGCCATCAATTCCAGTTGCGGATCGTCCCATACCGAACGGTTCAGGAACTTAAATTCCCAGTTCGGCCGGCCGGACACATACAGGATGCGATACGGCCCTTCGCCGCGGTTCACCGCCACCAGTTGCTGGTTGTTCAACAGCGTCGCCTCGCTCACCTGCGTCTCGCCCTTGGCCGCCACGGTGATCCAGTAAAAGGTGCTGCCCTGCGAGATCGGCCGCTCCAGGAAACGGAACACCAGCGGCTGCGTGTCATCCTTCACCGTTTGTGTCTGCCCCTTCACCCGCTCAAGCGCCGATGCATTCGTCGTCGAGAGCATGGTTGTGTTCGTCCCGCCCGGACTGACCTCCACCGCGCTGGCCACGATGCTCTCGCCTTTGTAACCGTTCACGCTTACTTCCACTTGGATGGTCACCGGCGCATCTTCAAACGAAGTCTGGCTCACCGAGACTTTGCGGATGGCCAGATCCCGCTCCGGTTCTCCCTTGCCCATGATCACCGGATAGACCGGCGGCAAGCCCGTGAAATCCATCGCCTCGTCCACGTCCGTGGCATTGCCGTCCGTCAGCAAAAGCAAGCCCGCGACTGGCTGCCCCCGATACCGCTCGCCCAAGGTCTTCACCGCATAACCCAGCGAAGAAGCATCACCCTTGAAATCTAGCGCGCTGAAATCACCCACGGCCTGCAAGCGAGAATCGATGAGAAAAGGCCTCACCTTGAAGTTCTCATTAAGCCCGCCTAGCCAGCCTTTCTCGGCATCCTCCAGCATCGCCTGCAACCGCTCGCCACGGGTCTTGCCCGCATCTTCGTCCCGGATCTGCATCCCCTGGCTGTTGTCCGCCACCACCAGCAACTGGTTCGCCCCCGGCACCGCACGCTCACCGGACCACATCGGCTCCAGCAGACAGAGGGCTAGGAGGGCAATGCCGAGGATCTTGAGGCTGATGCACGCGAAGCGCAGACCGCCTTGCAGACGCGTGCGGTGATAACCCCACGCCAGCAGCAGCCCGGCCAAGAACAAAAAACCGGCAGCCCATGGCAGCCAGTTTTTCGCGGAAAGAAATATCGCCGCCCAGAACATCAATCGTTACCACCCAGTTTTTCGTAATAGCGGCGCACCAGCTCGCTGAACCGGCCCGGCACCGGGTCACGGTCGATCGGCACCAGCGCCTCCTTCGACTCCCGTTTGGCGATCTCCTGCTGGAGTTTCGCCCGAATCTCCGCCATCGGTTTGGAGATCTCCGCCTGCACAAGATCCCACTGCGGCTCCTTGCTGTGCCGCTTGAATTCCACACGCACTTCCCGTGCCCGGTCACGCACCCGCGCCACCTCGGCCCGCAGCTCGGGCGAATCGATCGATTCCTCGACCTCGCGCAAACGGTCGCTCCATTGCGTGAAGCGCTCGCCCGTCAAAGGACCACCTTCCCAACCGCCATCACGATTGTTGAACAAATCAATACCACCACCCTCGGAACCGCCCCGCCCGCCACCCGCCATCTGCTGATTGCCGCCGCGCTGGTTCCCACCCTTCTGACCACCCTGACCTTGGCCCTGGCCAGGTTGCTGGCCTTCGCCCTGTCCCTGACCTTCACCCTGGCCTTGCCCCTGTCCTTTACCTTTGCCCTTTTGACCGGGCTGTTCGCCTTTGCCCTCACCTTCGCCTTCACCCTGGCCCTGACCTTGCCCCTTGCCTTTCTGGCCTTGGTTGCTGGCCATCTGCTTTTGCCCTTCACCCTGACCTTGGCCTTGGCCCTCGCCTTGTTTGCCTTCGCCCTGCTTGCCTTTTTGTCCACCCTGACCTGGCTGACCATCCTTGCCTTGTTCGCCACCGGGCTGCTTGCCTTCACCAGTTTTGCCACCTTGGCCCTTCTGATCACCATTCTGGCCCGGTTGCTGACCGTCCTTGCCCTTCGGCGAAGATTTACCACCGGCCATCGCCAATTGATTCGTGCCACCCGCCAGCCGGTTCGTGGAATTGCTTGCACCTGCCGCTGCCAGACGATTCGTCGAAGATGAATCGCGTTTGCCCTGCCCAGCCTGCGCCAGCGAGGAATCACCCTTCGCGATCTCCTTCTCCAACTGCTCGGACAGATTCTTCAACTGCCGCTCTGCATAACGCATCGCCTCCACCTCATTACCGAGAACACTCTCCGCCGCGCGCTCGACACCTTGGCGAACCTGATCGAGCGAGGCCCTCGCCTTCTCCTCATATTGTTGTGATTGCGGCGCAAAGCCGCGCTTGAACAATTCCTCCGTCATCTCCAAAAGGTTCTCCGTCTTCTCCTGCTCGGCTTTGCGCACCGTCTCGTAAAGCTGTTTGGCCAGCAACGGCTCGGAGACTTCCGCCGCCTGCGTCACTTCTTTCAGGTCTTTCACCAGTTCGTTGTAACGCTCGCGCTGTTGTTTCAACCCCTCCGTCACGCCTTCCTTGTCATTCGCATCCGTCAGACTCTTACGCGCCCCCTTCTTGGTGTCCTCCCGCATCTGCCCGGCGAGCTCTTCCTGTTTCTCGGAGAGTTTGCGTGCTTCATCGCGCATCCCGCGCATGGCCTCGGCGAATTCATTGGAGGTCTGCTTGCGCATCTCATCCTTCATCTGCTCCAGATCACGTTGCGCCCGGTTACCCGCCGCCAAGGCCTGGGACACCGCCCCTTTCTCGATCTCTTCCGAAGCGCGCCGGATATCTTCGCGTGTCTTGTCCAACTGTTCGCGCGCCTCGGCGGTCTGCTGAGCGCTCTGGCTCTCGTCCATCTTCTGGCGCAGTTCATCTACGTCCGCCAGCATCTGACGTTCTTCCTCACGGAGCCGCTTCAACTGCCGTTCGATCTCCGCCCGTTGCTCGGCATTCTTGGCCTCCTGCAACGCCGTCTGCAATTCCTTCAGGCGCTCGTTCAGATCATCCTGCCGCTGGGCCAGTTCGCGCAACCGGTTCAGGAACTGCAATTGTTCCTTCTGCTGCTCGTTTTGCATGGCCGTGGCTTGCTTCTCTTTCTCGTAACGGTCCTCGGCCTGCTTCATCTCCATCTGGTCGAGCTGTTTCTGTTTACCGCCACCACCTCCGCCACCGCCTTTCTTCTTGCTCTGGCTGACCTCTGTCTCGCGCGGCTGCAACTTGGCCAGGGCCCGCATCGCGGATTGCTCGGCAGAAAGTGCCAGCGGGAGCGGCTTGGCGGAATTCTTCGTTTCTGCCTGGCTGAGCTGCTCCACCGCCTTCTTCATCTCCTTCATCGCCAGGTCCACATACTTCGCCAGATTCGGATCGGTGACTTCGCCTGCCTTTTCTTCCGTCTGCTGGAGCATCTGTTCCTGCGCCTGACGGACGGCTTCGATATCTTTCTTGAACGGTTCCGAAGGCGTCGCCTTGGTCTCACGCCGTTGCAGCTTCCACGTCGCGATCACCACCTGCTTCTGCAGTTCGCCCAATTGCTGCATCGAGCCGCCTCCTCCGCCACCACCACCGCCTTCTTCACCACCTTGGCCTTGGCGGAAAATCTCATCGAACGGACGGATCTCGGCGAAGTAGATGTCGCCCATGTTCCGCCGCAACTTGCCATCCGGACCGTAATCATCCGCCCACACGAAGTAAGACACCACTTCATCCGGCTCCACCGTCAGTTTTTCCATCGCCAGCAGATGCTGGAAAACCTTCTTCTGGTTCGCTTGAACATCCTTGCCCAGTTCGACGTATTTCGGCTCCTGCCCGGCGAGGCTGTAAGCCAAACCGTACGACTTCACGCCGAAATCATCCGTCAACTGTGCCTCAAAGCGAAGCTCTTCGATCGGCGACACGCGCGGATCGCCCTTTGGCGCCAGCAGCTTCATGTCCGGCGGCTTGTTCACGATGGCATTCAACACCACTTCAGACGGCGACTTGTTCGTTCGCCCATCCGCATCACGCAGCAACAGCTTGTAACGTTGGGATTTTTCCAAGGGGAAGTTCGCCACCCAGACATTGGGCTTGGCGGCATCCTGTTTCAGGGCCAGTTCATCGCCATTCAACGCCTTGAGCTTCGCCTCCGTCACCGGCTTGTTCATCTGAAAGACATACTCCATCTGCGTGCCTTCCACGGCACTCACGCGGGTGGTCTCCTCGACCTTGCGCTCGGGCAGACCGGTGTATTCAGGGAACTTCAGCGTGGCATCCGCGCGCAGGAGGGCAGGATGCTCATAGACCTTCACCGCGAACTCGCGGGTCTTGGTCCGGCCGTACTCCACCTCATACTTCATGTCACCCTGCACCGAGGGCAGGCTCGCACCAAAGATAGGGTCGTTCAGATTCTTGCTCAGCGGGATGCGTTGCGGCTGGCCGGTGGCCGGTGTCAGGATCAACGTCGCCTCGGCCGGAACCGCTCCGGGAAAGCGTGCCAGCACGACCATGCCCGCGCCGCGCTCCACTTCGGCATCACCCGGCGAGATCTCGACTTCGCCCGCCTGTTTGCCTCCCGCCACGAACCCATCAGGCGAGGGCGGCAAAAAAGAAACGGCGGCCACCGTCAAGGCAGCGATCATGAAAACCACCGTATTGGCAACCCGCAGCTTGCTCAGGGCATTCTCCGTCTCCACTCCCCAAGCCTGTTCCTCGCAGCGCTCACCGATCTCTTTGAACAGCCGCTTCTGGAGAAAGCTGAAATCACCATTCACCCCCTCGGGCTTCTGCTCGATGGCGGCCAGCAAGGAAGTTTGCAGTTCGGGATGCGACTTCTCCAATCTCCGGGCAAGCCAGCGGTAATCCAGCGAAGTCTGCTTAAGTTTCCAGAGAATGCCGAAGGCCCCAACAACGCCCAGCGCAACCACCACAATCCAGGCGCGGTTCGAAGTCCAGCCCGTCGCCTTATGCTGCCAGAGCATCAACCCGGCGAGCGCCGCCACGCCGAGCCAGCAGAAAATCAATGCCCGCCACCGGCGCACGGCCTCATGCCGGGCCAGGATGGGGTCCAGTCGTTGTTTCAGTTCGGCGGCGATCATGCGGTGACTGTTTGGACCGGGCGCGTCAGGCGCGCAGCCAGCCAGGTTTCCATCAGGAGCACGGCCAGTGCGGCCACCACCAGCCAGCGCCATAACTTCTGACGGTTCTCAAGCTCGGCATGTTTCAACTTTTCTTGGCGTGCCTGAGCCTGCTGGGGTGTTACTAGGCTTGAACTATGAACCGGAATCCCCAGCCGTTCAAGTTCTTCCAACGGCAACTCCGCCGTCCGGCTTTCCTCCGCTGGCAGGTTCACGGCGAAACGCCAGTTCTTCCCACTTTCTTGAACGCCGTAAATGCCCGGAAGTTCCGTTCCCGCCAGCAGTTTACGCTCGCCTAGGGCCTGTTTCTCACCATCTGGACGGGTGATCTGGGCAGCCGCCGTCGCTTCCAAGGGCATAGGCACCTCATCCCCCACCGCGAACTGCGCTCGCCGGGCCGCCACCGTGCCCGCCTGTTCGAGGAAGGAATACAGGAGCGGGACGAACTTGGACGACAGCGCGAGCTGGCTGTCCGTCGGGTGCCAGCCGCTGGTCAGCACGAAAATCTGTCCCTTCCCCACCGTCACCGAAAACAACGCCGGACTTTCGTCATCAAACTGCGCCAGCACCTTGGCCCCAGTCACGCCAGCCAAGTCCACCTGCCGATGCTTCCAAAAATAGATGCGCGTGAAATCACTGAACCGGGGATCGGCGAACGGGGCGAACAGCGGGTGCGTGAAATCCACCCGCCCGAGCAAGGCATGCCGCGAACCGCTGCGTTCTTCGGCAGGCAGACTGGGGACGTCCAGCAGATTGGCCACACTCGCGGCCATGTTCACATCTTTGAGGGCTACCAGAACCGTTTTTCCATTCTCCGCCATCCGTCGCAGCTCGGCATTCTGTGCGCTGGTCAAAATCTGCCCGACGATGATCAAGCGGGCTGCCCCCAGTTCTGCGGCGGAAGGAAAGCTGACCGTCGTCCGGTTCACCACATCCAGCGCCAGCGAACGCGTCGTCTGCAAGCCGCGTTGCACATAGAAGAGCAGTTGCTTCGTATCCGCCGGATCATCCTCGCCCAGGAAAAGTATGGCGGCCCGATCCGCCTCTTGCTTCACCACATGCACCGAGTTGTCGAACAACTCATCATCTCCCGTCAGCAAGATCTTCTCCGCCTGGGCGTTCTCGATCGAACGCGGCACGGCAATCACCCGGCTCTGCCCGGCCGGCACATTGACATTCACCGCCACTCCAGAAATCTGTCGCCCATCCGGCGTCGCCCAGCCGACCTGCAACTGTTCCTTCCGCGCATCAGTGGCATTGCTCACGCGCACCCGGATGGTTTGTTCCGCCGTGGATGCGGTGGTCTCCTCGCCCTCAGCCACCAGTTGCAATCCGGCATTACTGCGCTTGCCCAAATCCAGCTTCTCAAATTCCACCTTCAAGCCCTCGGGCCATTGCATGCCTTGAAGACCATCAAGCTTCGCGCCTTCCTGGAGATCGGTCACCACAATGATGTCGCGTTGCACCGCCGACCGCTTCAACTCGGTGCGCGTTGCCTCTTCCTCAAGTGCTTCCGCGGCCGTCACCAGCGCATTGCCGAGATGTGTCGCGCGCCAGCCGGGCTTGGTATCCGCCAATCGCTGCCCGGCCACCGCCTTGCGCTCACCATCCTGCGCCTGCCGCCATTGCTCGAAGGACACGAGCGCCTTCGCCTGCTGGTCAAAAGTATAAAGCGCCACTTGATCCGTAGGCCGGGCATCCGCCAGCAGCTTCTCCACCTTTTGCCGGGCCTGATTCCACGCGCCATCACGCTGCATGCTGGCACTGACATCCAACAAAATAACCCGTTGCCGCGCCAGATTGCCATCCGTTCCCGCCCGGGTGGGATCATTAAAGAAAGGCCGGGCAAAACCCAAGGCCAGCAGTCCCAGCACCAGGCAGCGCAGCAGAAGCAACAGCCAATGCTCGATGCGGCTGCGACGCGTCAGCTTCGGCGGGGTCGGCTGGAGGAAGAGCAGTGAACTGAAAGTGAACCGGTCATTCGTCGTCCGCCGCACCAGATGGAAAATGATGGGGCCGGCGATCGCAAGCGCGCCCATCAAGAACAGTGGCGTGAGGAAACTCATTTACCAGAGCCCCCCTTGCGCTGCTTCACCACCTTGCCGCGCTGCATGCGCTCCCGCAGATAATCAAACAGGGCGATGTCCAACGGCTTGTCCGTGTAAACGGGCCGGAAACCCACTCCGAGTTTCTGGCAGATCGCCGACAATGCTTCCTGATGTTTCTTGAGCTTCTCGAGATAATCCGCCCGCACTTCATCAGGCTCGATATACAGCTCACGCCCGGATTCTACATCGAGGAAGAATGACGCCTTCTCAAAATCAAAATCTCGCTCCGACGGGTCCAGCACCTGGAACACCATCACTTCATGCCCGCTGGCGGTGAGCTGGGAGAGACTGCGCTCAAACGTCTCCAAAGGCGTCAGGAAATCCGACATCAACACCATGAGCCCGCGCTTGCGCACCAGTTCAGCGATGCGCTTCAGCGGCATCGCCAGGTCGGTCTGTGTGCCGCCCGCCGGTTTCTCCAGGGCCAGCATCATGTGCCGCAGATGGCCCGTGCGATAACGCGCCGGCAGATACTCGCGGATGCGTTCATCAAAGGTGAGCAACCCAACCGCATCACCCTGGCCGTAGAGGAAGTGGGCGAAGGTCGCTGCCAGCGTGTTCGCGTATTGCGCCTTGCTGTACGTGAGCGAGCCGTAGCTCATCGAGCGGCTGTTATCCACCAGCAAGTAACAGCGTAGATTCGTCTCATCCTCGAACTTCTTGATGTAATAGCGATCACTCCGCGCGTAGAGCCGCCAATCCAAATAGCGCGGATCATCACCGGGCGTGTATTGCCGGTACTCGGTGAACTCGACGGAGAAGCCGTGATAGGGACTGCGATGCAAGCCATTCCAAAAACCCTGCACCACAATCCGAGCGCGCAGTTCCAGATTGCGGATCGCCATCAGCGCCTGCGGATCGATAAACGACCCGGCCTGCTTGGGCGTCGGGACCGCAGCGCTGGTGACGGCTTCAGCCATAGCTTACTAGGCTGGCGACGTTGGAGCGGGCACGGACTCCAGCAGTTTGGTGATAAGTTTGTCCACGGTGATGCCTTCCGCCTCCGCGCGGTAATTCACCAGCACGCGATGCCGCAAGGTGGGAGCGGCCAATGCTTTGATGTCGGCCACGGTGGCATGGGTGCGACCTTGGAGCAGCGCCCGTGCCTTGGCACCTAGGACCAAGAATTGCGCCGCCCGCAAGCCCGCGCCCCAGCTCACCCATTCAGCCACGAAATTTGGCGTGTTCGGTTGTCCCGGGCGTGAAGCTGAAGCCAATCGCACGGCATAGCGCACCACATCTTCCGCGATGGGCACCTTGCGCACCAGATCATGGAAGCGCAGCACATCCTCACCCGTGAAGAGTGCTTCGATAGGCTCCGCACGCCGGGCCGTAGTCTGCAGCACCACCTTCACCTCATCATCTTCCGGCAGATAATCGATCACCACGTTGAACATGAAACGGTCCAACTGCGCTTCGGGCAGCGGATACGTGCCTTCCATCTCGATGGGGTTCTGAGTGGCGAGCACGAAGAATGGCTCCGGCAGCTTGTGTTTCACGCCCGCCGCAGTCACCTGATGCTCCTGCATCGCTTCCAGCAAGGCGGCTTGCGTCTTGGGTGGCGTGCGGTTGATCTCGTCCGCCAGAATCATGTTCGCAAAAATCGGGCCCGGCACGAAGGCCATGTGGCGTCCGTTCCCCGAGTCTTCGAGGATTTCTGTGCCGGTGATGTCCGCCGGCATCAGATCGGGGGTGAACTGGACGCGCTGGAATTTCAGATGGAAGACCTGCGCGATGGATTTCACCAGCAGGGTTTTCGCCAAGCCGGGCGCACCCGTGATCAGGCAATGCCCCCCGGCGAACAACGCGATGAGGATCTCCTCCACCACGTCTTTCTGGCCGACGATGACCTTGGACAGCTCGGCATCGATGCGCACCTTGCCATTGATGACCTGTTCCACGAGCTGTTCTTCCGACGGTTCCGTGACTGGTGGGGCTGCCACCTCAGTTGTTGTTTCCACTGTTGCTTCCTTTCCCCGGTAGATGCTTCACCCAAGAGTGAACACCGCGTGTGGTGAATGGTTTTGAAAACTGACGCTGGCCGCACTGTCCGTATTCGTGTCGCTTGATGTCCATTCGTACGGTCAGTGCGTCATCGCGTAGAAGATGATGTTGATGCCGAGCGGGAAGGCTTTCTTCTCGGAGAATTCCCGGAAGTAATATTCATTCTCACCCTCGCGCTCCCAGCCGTCGCCATTGTCGGTATTATGGCAGATCATCACCATCATGCGGCCCTTGTCATCCGAGATGGCCTTGAAATGGACGTTCCGGTCCCGGTCATCTTCCCAGGTCCGGCCGGTATACTGGCTTTGCGTGCCGGTGCCCACGTTCGGCACCTGCATGTTGTTCTTCTCCAGCTTCAGGTCGAAAACACAGTGGAAGATGGGATGATCCATGGGTATCTCCACCGGTTCACGATCCGGGAACACCCGCTTGATCTCGTAGTAGAAATTCTCCCACTCGTCCGGTCCCCAGAAATCATCCACCATCATGAAACCGCCGTTCAGCAGGTATTTCCGCAACGCGATGACCTCTTCGTCACTGAACTGCAACCCACCCGGTTCCACCATGTAGCACCACGGGTAGTTTAGCAGATCGGGACTGGTGATCTCGAGCACGATAGGGTTGGGATTGACCTTGAGCGAGGTCATCTCCTGCAGCCGATAGGAGAGATTCAACTCGGCATCCGGGTAATCGATCGCCCAGCGGCGCCCACCCCAGCCACCACCGCCATAGCGACCGCCAGCCGAGGAATACTGCAACCGCACAAAGGTGAAGATGTCTTTGGAAAGCTCCTTGTCCACCGCCCACTCCGGCACGCCCATGCGCGGGTCGCTACTGCGCGAACGGGAATAGGGGTCACGGGAACGCTGGGCAAAAGTGACGGCGGCCGTGGTGATGACGAGCGCGATCAAGATGAGCCAACGCGACGCCCGCGAACCAAAGCGCGGTTGCACGCTCGCTGGGCTGGCCTGTGATGTGGGCTCCGGCATAATCGGGCTTCACGGCACTCACCGCGCTGGTATCGGGTAAACCAGCCGGGGCTGTCGCTTTGTTTTAACTACGCCCGAATCGTTTCGGAATCAAGCGGCGATACCGGGTATTTTCCAGATGAACAAGGAATGTCCAATCACCAAATGGCTCGCACTGGTCATTCGTCATTACCCCGTTCCGGTTTGTCCAGATACTCGCCCGGTGGCAGTTCTTCGTAATCCTTGAAATGCTCCGGCTTCAGGGGTTCGGAAACCTTGTGTTCCTCATCCAGCCACTGCCCCAGGTCGAGCAAGCGGCAACGGTCCGAACAGAAGGGACCGTACTTGCCAGCCAGCCAAGGTCCGAGTTTCTGGCACTTGGGGCACTTCACATCCGGCAATGGCTTGCTGCTGCTCATACGGTGGAAAATCTTTTGCGGTTCAAGCCACGAACTGTCCAGCCATTTTAGAGCGGTTTTAAAAACGCTCTAACCCGCCGGGTGTCATTCTGATTTCGACAAATGCCCGACCGCTTCATATTATCACGATAACAATCCGCTTTTGCCTATGAAACCACGCAAGACCTGGCGTGAAAAACTCGCCGATGACAAGGACCTGCCCAAAGTCGTGAACATCGCTCCGGCCGATCGCGCCCGCTGGAAAGGCGCCACTCTCGTCGTCCCCGCGCCGCGCGAGGTCGATGCCCTGATGCAAAAGGTGCCGAAAGGAAAACTCGTCACCATCAATGAACTCCGCTCCGCCCTCGCCCGCCAGCACGGCACGGAAGTCGGCTGCCCCATCACCACCGGCATCTTCTCCTGGATCGCCGCGCATGCCGCTGCCGAAGCCGCCGCGGAAGGACGCAAACGCATCACCCCTTACTGGCGCACTTTGAAAGCCGGTGGCGAACTGAATCCGAAGTATCCCGGCGGCATTGAATTCCTGCGCTCCCATCTCGAAGCCGAGGGCCACAAGGTCATCCAGAAAGGCAAAAAATTTCTCGTGGCTGACTATCAGCAAGCCCTTGTGCCGCAAGAAAAGCTCCTGTGACCTTTACGCCTTCCGCATTACGCGTTACGTATAGGTTATGAGTTACGAGCTGAAGGATTTTGCGAAAGACGTTTTGGAACGCAGCCAGCAGGTGCCGGTCTTGGTGGATTTCTGGGCGCCTTGGTGTGGTCCTTGCAAGATGCTCGGGCCCATTCTCGAAAAGCTCGCCACTGAAGCCCTCGGTCGCTGGGAACTCGTGAAGCTGAATACTGAGGCTCATCCCGAGCTGGCCATGGAATACCAGATCTCCAGCATTCCGGCCCTGAAGCTCTTCATCAACGGCAAGGTCGCGCATGAGATCGTCGGTGCCTATCCCGAAGCCGAACTCCGCCGCTGGCTCGCCAAGCATCTCCCCTCACCCAATGCCGGCGTAGTCAAGGAAGCCCGCCGCTTAGTGAGCGAAGGCTTGCTGCCCGATGCCATGAAGCTGCTGGAAAACGCCCTCGCCCTCGACTCTGGTGATGAAGCCGCCGCCTTGCTGATGGCTGAGTGTCAGTTGGCGTTGAATCCCGCCGCTGTCAGTGTCACCTTGAAACCCCTCACCGATGCTTCCGATAACGCGGCCAAGGCCAACGCCCTCCGCGAACTCGCCCAACTGCGCGTCACCGCCCACGAGATCCCCGCAGGCAAAGGCCGCGACGCCTTCGCGGCTGCACTGACCGCCCTCGCCCAGCTTGATTACGCCACCGCCCTGGAGAACTGGATCAAGGTCCTGGGAGTCGATCGCAAATACCATGACGAAGCCGCCAAAGCCGCTTGCAAGGCCATCTTCCAATTATTGGGCATCCGCCATCCCATCTCCGAACGCTTTCACCGCGCATTTTCCACCGCACTTTACTGATCCCCGCCGGAGCAACTCCGCCACAACAAGTTACACCGGTTCATTTTTCCTGCTTTTCGCCTGAGAACGGCAAACAACCTGCTATACAATGATACATGTTTGGTTGGTTACGTAAGACACTGAATCCGGAAGAAGAGATCCGTCAGACCCGGGCGAAAGCCGAGGCGGGCGACAGCGAAGCCCAGTTCCGCCTCGCCGTCTACCATATCGAGGGCAAATTGGGTGACCCTGACACCATGAAGGCGGCCTTGTGGTTCGGTCGGGCCGCCGAATTGGGCCATCGCGATGCCCAGTATAATCTTGGTGTCATGTACTCCGTCGGTCGCGGTGTGCCGAAGGATTATCCGCTTTCCATCAAGTGGCTGCGCATGGCCGCTGAGCAGAACTGTCCGGATGCGCAGTTGCTGCTGGGCAAGTTCCTCGCCCGCGGCAAAGGTGCCAAAGGCACGGAAAGCGAAGCGCTCCGTTGGATCGACCTTGCCGCCGAGCAAGGCAACGAGGAAGCCAAGCAACTGCTGGCCACTATGAAACCAGCGGCGACGGGAGCGGTTAAAGTCTAAGTCGCACTCGAGGCATTCATTTCACCCCAGTATTTTCACCTCCACAGCTCTTTTTTGTTGAGCCGCCGGACTGCATGGCTTATCTAATCGCTCCCGTTGTAACCTTTTTACAAGGAGCGATAGATGACTCAGAAATTTTTAATGCTGTTGGTTCTGTTGGCCGCGAACGGTTGCGCCAGCCACAATTCTTTCACCTCATTCCGCGGCGCCCAATCAAATTGGCCCACAGGCTCGACTGTTGCTGCCCGCACCCAGGAGAAAGTGCCCATCTATCACGGTCTGCCGGCCAAACCTTATACCGTGACCGGCATCAGCCCGCTGCCGCATGGTCCGATCGAGGAAACGGAACGTCTCGCCGCACAACTGGCCAGCCGCCATGATGGCGAAGCGGCGCTGATACTGGAGCAGGACAGTGAACTCGCGTCCTCGCTGCGCCTTGCCGCACAAAATCCTGAACCGGCCTCCCATCCTGTGACCTTCAAGGATTCCTACACCGGATTCATTGTCGAAAACAAACCTCGTGTGCCCTCCAGCACCATCGAGACTGGCACCGGCAAACTGGCAGTGATCATCCGCTGGGCTCCTTGACAGGCGAACACCTGGCGGCACTCATTTCAGAATTGCTGGAGACACCGGATCGCATAAGTTTGGACAGGGTAAGGACTGACCATGAGTCCTCAGCAAATCGTCAAGACAAGCAAGTTTCTCAGCTTGGTGTTGCGGCATGAGCCGGAACGCATCGGCATCACTTTGGACAGGGAGGGCTGGGTGCCGGTGATCGACCTGATCGCCGCCTGCGAGCAGCACGGTATCACACTTCACTATACCGATCTCGCTGAGATCGTAGCCACCAGTGACAAGAAACGCTTCGCTTTCAGTGAAGATGGGCAGCGTATCCGGGCCAATCAAGGTCACTCCGTGGAAGTAGACCTCGGTCTGACTCCAGTAACACCACCGGAAATCCTCTTTCATGGGACGGTGGAAAAGTTTCTGGAATCCATCCGCCGCGAGGGCTTGCATAAAGGCGAGCGGCATCATGTGCATCTTTCCGCAGATGTAAAAACCGCCACCAAAGTGGGTGAACGGCGCGGCCAGCCGGTGATTCTCCAGATCGCCGCCGGGAGAATGCACGCAGAGGGGCATCCGTTCTTTTTGAGTGCAAACGGGGTCTGGCTCACGGAGTATGTGCCTTCGAAATACATCTCATGAGCGAGCACGTGATCTTTTTCTTCCGGCCGGAAGACGCCTACGGAGAATTCTCCAATCACTCGCCCTACCCCATTGAGTTGCACGGGAAGACCTGGCCGACCGTGGAGCATTATTTTCAGGCCCAAAAATTCACCGGCACTCCGCAGGAGGAGAACATCCGGCGGGAGCCTTCCTCACAAACCGCCGCGCAGATGGGCCGTGACCGCAGTTACCCCATGCGCTCCGACTGGGAAATAGTGAAGGAAGACCTGATGCGGGAAGCGCTGCTGGCGAAGTTCACCCAGCATCCGCACCTGCGCGAGCGGCTGCTCGCCACCGGCGATGCCGAGATCGTGGAGCACACCACGAATGACGGTTACTGGGGCGATGGCGCCGATGGCCACGGCAAGAACCGGCTGGGCATGCTGCTGATGGAATTGCGCGCCAAGCTGCGGGCGGCCCAGTGATGCCGCCCGGTAGTTTCTCCAGGATAGGCTGAGTCATGGACGACGCATCACAAACCAGCACACCTCCGCTGCCAACGGAGTTGGAGCGCATTTTGCTGGAGACAGACGCCTTGCAGGAGGCGTATCTGGTGGGCGGCTGTGTGCGCGACTGGTTTTTAGGTTTGCCGCAGAAAGATTTCGATGTGGAAGTCTTCGGCGTCACTTATGAACAACTCGAAAACGCCCTCAGCCGCTGGGGACGCGTGGACCTCGTCGGTCGCTCTTTTGGCGTCGCCAAGCTGACAACCAAAGCGGGCCACACTTACGATTTTTCCCTGGCGCGGCGTGATTCCAAGATCGCCGCCGGACACAAAGGTTTCACCATCAGCTTCGATCCCGGCATCACGCCAAAGGAAGCCGCCGCGCGACGCGATTTCACCATCAACTCGCTCATGTTCAGCCCGCGCAAGGGAGCGTTGCTGGACTACTACGGCGGGGTGACTGATCTGAAGCAGCATATCCTGCGGCACACGAGCGAGGCTTTTGTGGAAGACCCTTTGCGCGTGCTGCGCGGGATGCAATTCGCCGCGCGATTCGATCTCACCACCGCGCCGGAAACGCTGAAGCTCTGCCACAGCATCAAGGACACGTATCGCGAACTGGCCGTGGAACGTGTGCGGGATGAGTGGTTCAAGTGGGCGGCCAAAAGCCTCGTGCCTTCGCGCGGGCTGAACTTCCTGCGGGATACCGGCTGGATCGAACATTTCCCCGAAGTGCAGGCGCTCATCGATGTGCCGCAGGAGCCGGAGTGGCATCCGGAAGGGGATGTCTTCATCCACACGAGCCTGTGCTGTGATGCCATGGCCCGACTGGCGACTTGGCAGCAACTGGATGAGACCTCGCGCATCGTCTATATGCTGGCCATCCTGGCGCATGATTTTGCCAAGCCGCAGACCACCTCACGCGCCTTGAAAGACGGCGTGTGGCGTATCGTCTCGCCCGGGCATGAAGAAGCCGGTGGACCGCTCGCGGAAAAATTCCTGGAACGGATCAGTGCGCCGACGGCCATCCGCGAACGTGTAATTCCATTGGTGGTGAATCATCTGGCGCACTTGAATCCAGTGTCAGATCGAGGGGTACGGCGGCTGGCAAAGCGGTTGGAGCCGGAGACGATTGAAGGTCTATGCCTAGTGATTGAAGCAGATCACAGCGGGCGTCCGCCAAAACCACCGGGATTGCCCAAAGGGGCCAAGGAATTACTCGCGAAAGCTGAAGAACTGAGCCTGCAAGCAGCTGCGCCCAAGCCCATCCTCCAGGGGCGAGATCTCATCGCCCGCGGGATGTCACCGGGCAAGGAATTCGGCAGGATATTGGAAGCGGCGTTTGAAGCGCAACTGGAAGGGAAGTTCACCGACCATGAAGGCGCGCTCAAGTGGCTGGACACAAAACTCAATGAACAACCATGAACCACCTCAATGAACTTCTGGAATCAATCCTGAAAGAGGCAGCCGAAGCCGATTCACCAAACCGACTTAATATCGGCGAGGTCAAGGAAAGCCTTTTGAGATACCTGACTGTGCATGAAGGAGAACTGTCCAGGTTCCCGGAACTAGCTGGAGAACCACACTGGGACGTTCTAATCTCTGACTTTGCCTGTTCCCGAGATTCTTTCTTCATGGTCGCCATCTTTAGCGGTGAAGAAGTCGAACTGGTGGCAGGTCATGGCGAAAGATCTGCACTCCGGGTGTTCGTCGATACCGAATATCCTGAAGATGTCTTAGATGTTATCCCCGAACTAAAACGGCAGTTCACCGTTTACAGCCGAAGCCTGACGGCACCTCAAGAAGTCATAAAGACTTGGCTGGCTGGCTAACCGGTTACTTGCTCTCAGCTCGGCGCTTCGCTTCCGCAAGCTGCTCCGGCGTCATCTCTTTCTCGAGCAAGACCAGGATTTCCTTACCGAAACCGCGCGAACTCGCGAGGCTGATCCAGCGATAGGCTTCCACCAGATCTTTCTTCACGCCCTGCCCGGTGCGATAGAGCGAGCCCAGGCTGAGCTGGGAAAAAGCTTCCCCTTGCTCGGCGGCGATCTGATAAAGCTGGGCCGCCTTGACGGGATCCTTGTCCACGATCAAACCATTCTCGTAGAAACGCGCCATGTTGGCGATGCAGTTCAGGTCGCCGGCATCCACGCCGCGCTGGTACCAATAGACGGCATCCTGATTGCTCTGACCGACGCCGTGGCCGCGCTCATAGCAGTAGCCCATCTTGAAATAGGCCTTCGGGTTCTTCAGTTGCGCGGCGTTGCGGTAATACTTGAAGGCTTCGAACAGATTGCGTTCCCCGGCATCGCCCGTGAAGTAGAGGTCGCCCAGACGCATGTTCGCCTCGCTGTCGCCCGTGGCTGCCGCCTTCTGGTAGAGCGCGAGGGTTTCCGATGGACTGCCCTTGCCGCTGATTTCCTTGGCGCGAGCCACTTTGAAGGCCGATTCGGAGACGCCGCCAGCCGCGGCGGCCCGGTGCCACTTGAGGGCCTGCTCTTTGTCCGCCGCCCCGCCCTTGCCTTGCTCGAACATGGTCGCCGCCTTGGCCGCCGCCCGGACGTGACCGGAAGTCGCCGCTTTGACGAACCACTCACGCGCCTTGGCGGCATCAGAAGCTTCCATGACCAAGCCGAGGAAAAACTGGGCGTCAGGATAGCCCGCGTCGGCCGCGCCGGTGATCAGCGTGGTGGCTTCGGCACGTTCCTTCTCATTGGTGGCGACATCCAGCAGATGCAGGCCGCGCTCGAAACTGTTCACTGCAGCGATTTTCTTGGGATCAACGATCGATGGGGCAGACTTGGATTCGGCCGCCACCGCTGCCAGGCACGAAAGGGACAACAACAAGGATAGAGATAAACGCCGCATAGGTAGAAGATGGCTTTACGAAGGGTTAAAATCAAGCATGGTCAAAAAAGCACACCCTTTCTTGGCAACGACGTCAGTTTCAACGCTTCGAGATTGACCGGTATCCAGCCACAACCCTAGGTTTGCGCCGGAGGAAAGGGATTTACCAACTATGACCATCATCTCACTCGGGCTGACATTACGAACGCTGCCGGGGCTAGGATATTGCCTGGTACCGCTCTTCGCCGGTGTCTGGACGGGGGCAAGCCTCATGCTGCTCTTCATGATGCCCAGTCTGCTGAAGCCGGCACATGCCCTCTGCATCCCCGTCTTTCTGGGAGCCTGCTATTTGATCCGGCAACGCTGGCTGGCCGCCCGGGAGGCCACCGACGAGGCGGAGGCGGATGGTGAGTATGGCAAATTTTCCAACTATGCCATCCTGACATTTCTGGTCATCATTTTCTTCTTCAGTTTCGGGACCGGGATCGTGATGGGCAAGATGATCGCTGAAAGCCACCACGCAAAAGTCGAGGAACAGCAGCTTCTGGAAAAGGCCCAAGCCGAACGGAAAGCTGCCAGCAACTACGTGGCGGAAGCCACCCCGCCGGCTGCAGAAGCCCCAGTGGCTACTGTTTCCGGTCAACCGCCCGCGCGGGCCATCGCCGCCGCCCTGCCACTGCTGAAGCTCAAATCCATCATCGGCAGTGCGCAAAAACGGACCGCACTCATCAACAGCACTCCGCTCAGCATCGGTGAAACATCCGTCCTCAAGATCGAAGGCAAGACGATCAAAGTGAAGTGCATCGACATCACCGAGAAATCCGTCCGGCTGGAACTTAATGACAATGCCGACCATGTGGATTTGAACATGGAATGACTGGCCAGGCAGTTCTGCTTCAGCCGGTCACCCGTAGGCTTCAGCGGTTCAAGTTATGAAGTTTTAATCCATAGCCCGAGCTGGGCTATCAGCAGTTCCCGGCTGAGAAAGCGTGGCCGGGCGATGAGTTCGTGGATTATGTAGGCTTGGATGTCTATGATGAATCATGGATCAAAGACGGTTATCCGTGGCCGAAGGACGCCCCGCCCGCGATGATCCAAGCGCGACGCGAGAAGGTGTGGAAGGAAGCGCTGCTGAACGGCAATCACGGGCTCGCGTTCTGGAGCCAGTTCGTGAAGGAACACAAGAAGCCGTTCGTGATCCCGGAATGGGGGCTGAACAATCGCGTGGACATGCCGGAGCAGCATGGCGGACTGGATAGCGTGCATTTCATCGGGCAGATGCACGCCTTCATGACGGACCCGAAGAACAATGTGGAGTTCCAGTGCTACTTCGACGCGCAGGCACCAGATGGCCAACACCAGATCTCACCGGGTGCGGATGGGAAGGAGAAGACGGATTTTCCGAACGCGGCGAAACGGTTCAAGGAGCTGTTCGGTAAATGATGCGCGGGGTGTCCATCCTTCATGAAACACACTCACAGATATTCACCGGCTGAACAATCCCCGCAGGAATTGGATCCCACCGAAGACAATCGGGCCCCAAGCCAGCAAGTACGTGCCACCCTGCGGACCGCTGGCTGAAGAATACGTGAGTACTGTGATCAGAATGCCCGCACCACACCATAGCCCGCCTACCACCATATCCCGATTTGCCCGTTGCTGATGTACTGCTTTGGCATCTTCTTCCAGCGGAACAAATTTTGTTTCAGCCGGAGTGTCCGCGCCTTTGACTGAAGGTGTTCCCGCGATGCGGTTCAGCTTCTCACCATCCGTGACACAATGCAGCACATCATCAGCATACTCTCGACCGCAATAAGGGCATTTTTTCATGGGCACGTTTTCCTTTTAAAGGCGCACGACTGGGTTTCGCATGCATCTCCCAACTGGATTTTCCTGCCAAAATCCCGAGCACAAGTCGAGTCCGATCATCCTAAATATGTCCCGGCCTTCACTTTTCACGGTTCGATCGATCGGGCCCACAACCGGCTCCGTTCCCATGACCAATGCGTTCAGGTAAAACCGAACTCCTGCATACAGCTCGGTTTTGATTTTCCTCTGGGTGATGACGCAAACCCTACCTCAAACTGTCCACCGCATAGACCGCTTCCCGCAGATCAACTTTGAAAGCGGGTGAGGAAAGGGCGGTGGTTGGTGACGGTGGAGGTTGGCTGGCTGTTTGGGTTCAAAAAGGGGGAAATTGGTAGAATACCTCGGCACTTATGTACATGTGCCGAGGTGGTTTCACAGGGGTGAGGTTTGGTTAGCGGAGGGGACGCGCTCCACATTCTCATCACCCAGCCTTGACCTGAATGCACCCCGGCGGTATCCCGTCAAAGACTCGCACACCAACCATGAAACCGATCTTCCATAAAGCGCTTTGCCTTGCCTCTGCCCTGCCCTGTCTGACCGCCTCGGCGGACTGGCCGCAGTGGCGCGGACCGAACCGGGACGGGGCCGTGACCGAAACTTCACGCACGCTGACCGCACTGCCAAAGTCCACCGCCCCGATCTGGCGTCTGGATGTGGGCCAAGGCCAGGCCTCCCCGGTCATCGCCGGCAAGACCCTCTTGTTTCTGGATGAGCAGAACAAACAGGAAGTGGCGAACGCCGTCGATATCACCACGGGCAAGAAACTCTGGTCCACCCCCTTCGCCGAATCGGTCGATTTCAAGAACACCTACGGCCCTGGTCCGCGTTGCACCCCGATGATCGATGGTGACAAGGCTTACGTGCAATCCTGCAACGGCGAGTTTAGTTGCTTGTCCCTCAAGGACGGCAAAACGGTGTGGAAGACCAGTTTTGCGAAGGATTTCGGAGCGACCTTCTTCCTGAACCAGAACGATCCGGCCGCCAAGGAGACCGCCGCGCGGCGGCATGGGAACAACGGCTCCGGGGTCATCGATGGCAATCGGCTGTTCCTCCCGGTGGGCAGCCCCGAAGGCGGGGCGCTCGTCTGCTTCGACAAAAACACCGGCAAAGTGCTCTGGAAGGCCGGTCAGGACAACGCCGCCTATGCTTCGCTCGTAGTGGCGACACTGTCAGGAGTGAAACAGGTGGTTTGGTTCAGCGCGGATGCCCTGCTGGGTGCTGATGTAGCCACCGGTAAAGTCCTCTGGCGCACGCCCCTCAAGAGCGGAGCCAAGCGCCACATCGTCACCCCAATCATCGATGGGGATACGGTTACGGTTGCCTCCCATTCCATTGGCCTCATCAAATACCGCATCTCCAAGGGCCCCAACGGGTTGCAAGCCACTGAGGAGTGGAAAAACCCGGCCTTGAAAATCAATATCGCCACCCCCGTGCTGGTGAATGGCTACCTGTATGGCTTGGGGCCGGGCAGCAAGACTGAGTTTCTGTGCATTGATTTCAAGACTGGGGAGGTGAAGTGGAATCAGCCCGGCTTCGGCGATTACGCCTCCGTCATGGCTTTCCAAGATAAACTACTGGTGATGAGCGATGCCGGGGAATTACGCCTGTTAAAGGCCGATCCGACCAAATATGACGAATTGGGCCGACTGCAAGCCTGCGGCAAGACTTGGAGCTACCCGGCTTACACAGACGGCAAGCTGTATGTGCGCGATGGCACGAAACTCTTTGCCGTAGAATTAGTTAAGTAGGTTTTGAGCGGCAAGTCTGCGGGAACAATCAAAGTTGCAAAAAGTTTTCTGAAATTTTTAGAATAATTTTTACGACTGAATGAATAAGCCCGGTTGAAGTGCGTCAGACTGTATTGACACCGCCCTGTTTGGAACAGGGCAAATAATGGTCGTAACCTATTGTGGTCACGGCCCGTCGAATCTAAGGAGCTGGTGTGCAAATAAACGTGGAGCACACAGCGAAAAATAGAAAAGAGGCTGAGATGCGAGTTGCAATCAGCCGAGATAAAAGTTTTATACTGTCCCAAGCCCTAATCAACACAACCATAGGTAAATATGAGCAACCAAAACCTAGGCAGCTGGTGCAACAGCCGTGACCATATCTGGCGTCCCAACCGTCGCGAATTCCTCTTCGTCGGCCTCTTGGGCACCTTTGGTCTGACGCTGCCTAACGCCGTAAAGGCAGCGGCCAAGCAAGGCCAGAAGCTCGGCGGAAAAGCTGGCCAGGCCAAGTCCGTCATCCAGATTTATCTCCCCGGTGGCATGGCGCATCAGGAATCTTGGGATCCCAAGATCGGTTCTCCGATCGAGTACCGCGGCCCGTTGGGCACGGTGAAGACGAAGATTGAGGGCCAATATTTCAGCGAGCACCTGAAGAACACGGCGGCCATCGCGGACAAGCTGACGGTCATCCGCTCGATGACGCACGGCGAAGCCGCCCATGAGCGCGGCACGCACAACATGTTCACGGGTTACCGCCCCAGCCCCGCCCTGCAATTCCCGAGCTTCGGCTCCGTGGTGTCGCACGAACTGGGTTCCCGCGAGAATCTCCCGCCTTATGTGGTCGTGCCCAATGTGCCGACCCCCTATGCCGGGACTGGTTACCTTGGTTCCGCTTACGGCCCATTCAGCCTCGGCAGCGATCCGGCCAACGGCAATTTCGCCGTCCGTGACCTCACCCTGCCCAAGGGCGTCACAGATGAGCGCTTCGCCCAGCGCCGCACGATGCGTGAGGCGGTGGACGCGCACTTCAGCTCGCTCGAGAAGTCTGATGCCCTTTCCGGCATGGATTCCTTCTACCAACGTGCTTACGCGATGATCTCCTCCGACAAGGCGCGTGATGCCTTCGCCATCGAAAAGGAAACCGCGAAGTTGCGCGACGAGTATGGTCGCAATACCGCTGGCCAGCGCATGATTCTCGCCCGCCGCCTCGTCGAGTCGGGTGTACGTTTCGTATCCCTCACCTACGGCGGCTGGGATCACCATGACAACATCAAGGGCGCGATGGACCGCACGATGCCGCAGTTCGACCAGGCATTCGCCCGGCTCATCCGCGACCTCGATGAACGCGGCATGCTCGATTCCACGCTGGTGATGGTCACCTCGGAATTCGGGCGCACGCCGATGATCAACAAGACCGCTGGTCGCGATCACTGGCCGAAAGTGTTCAGCATCGCGATGGCCGGTGGCGGCATCAAACGCGGCTTTGTCTATGGCTCCTCCGACCCGACGGGTGCCGAACCCGACGAGGATCCGGTGAGCGTGCAGAGCTATGCCCGGACGGTGTATCACCAGATCGGCATTGATGGTGAAAAGGAACTGATCGCCCCCGGCGCGCGTCCGATCGAGATCGTGGACGGCGGCGAGGTCCTGCACGACCTCATCGCGTGATGATGGATATTCTTTACAGAGCTGGCTTGGCGCACGCGTCAAGCCAGCTTTTACCAAAGTCCTCTTGCTGGACGATTCCGTTGAAGTTTATTAGCTAGCAGTAATCCGGATCATGAAGCGTTGCCTGACATTCCTGACCGCCACCCTCTTGGCTGTGGGCTCTCTCACTGCCAAGGAAGGCAAATTGGTGGACATAAAGATTTACCCCCCGGACATCAACCTGACCACCAAGCGCGACCGCCAGTCGTTCGTGGTGCATGCCAGCTATGATAACGGCACGACGCGCGATGTGACCGCGAAGGCCAAAATCAGCCTCGCCAACGCCACGCTCGGCAAGATCGAGAATTTCGCCGTGCATCCGGTGGCGGATGGCGAGACGGAACTAAAGGTGAGTTTTGAAGGCCAAAAACTCACTGTCCCGGTCAAAATTTCCAAGGCCCAGGAAGAGCGCCCTATCAGCTTCGTGCTTGATGTGATGCCGGTCTTCATGAAGGCCGGTTGCAACTCCGGTGGTTGCCATGGGGCTGCCCGTGGCAAAGACGGCTTCCGCCTTTCTCTGTTCGGTTACAACGCTGACGGTGACTACGATTACCTAACCCGTGAAATAATCGGTCGTCGCATCAACCTGGCCATCCCTGAGGACAGCTTGCTGTTGACCAAGGGTGCCGGCCAGGTGCAGCACACCGGCGGCAAGCTCTTCGAGACCGACAGCGAACTCTATCAAACCGTGCTCCGCTGGATTCAGGCGGGTGCGCCTAAAGACCCAAAGGACATCCCCTCGCCTGTCAGCGTGGAGATTTATCCGACACAAGCTGTGTTGGAAGGCTCCAACACTTCACAACGTCTCGTGGTGCGTGCCAAGTATTCCGACGGCACTGACCGTGATGTGACTTCGCTGGCCGCTTTCTCGAGCAACAATGACGTCTCGGTGAAGGTGACCCCGCAAGGACAGTTGACCGCCGGAGAACGCGGTGAAGCTTTCGTGATGGCTCGTTTCGAGACATTCAGCGTCGGCGCGCAAGTGCTGGTGGTGCCCAAGGGGTTGGATTTCAAATTCCCGGACGTCGAAGCCAAGAATTACATCGACGAGCTTGTTTACAACAAACTGAAGAAGCTGCGCATCGAACCTTCTGGTGTGGTGGCCGACAATAAGTTCCTACGCCGCCTGTATCTGGATATCATAGGTCGGCTGCCAACTGTGCAGGAGCTGAAAGATTTCGAATCCGATATCAGCACCGGCAAGCGTGAGCGCATCATCGATGAACTCCTCGCCAAACCCGAATTCGCCGACATGTGGGTGATGAAGTGGGGTGAACTCTTGCGCGTCCGCAGTGTTCAGGACAATGGGGATTACTTCTCTGAGAAAAACACGATGACCTACTACAACTGGTTGCGTGAACAGATTCTCAGCAATGTGCCCGTGGATGACATGGTGAAGTCGATCGTCTCCGCCAACGGTTCGACCTTCAACAATCCCCCGGCCAATTATTACAAACTGGAAACGGATGTGATGAAGATGTCCGAGGACGTCGCCCAGGTGTTCATGGGCATGCGCATCCAGTGCGCCCAATGCCACAACCATCCGTTTGACCGCTGGACGATGAACGATTACTACGGCTTCGCCTCCTTCTTCTCACAAGTCGGCCGCAAACGCGGTGAAGACCCGCGCGACACCATCGTGTTCAATCGCGGCGGCGGCGAGATCAACCACCCGGTCACCAAGCGCCCGGTCCCGCCCACCTTCCTCGGTGGCGGCCAGGCTGACGTGCAGGGGAAAGACCGTCGCGCGGTGCTCGCTGAATGGCTCGCTTCGCCTAAGAATCCTTACTTCGCCCGTAACCTGGTGAACATCGTCTGGGCGCACTTCTATGGTCGTGGCATTATTGACCCGGTGGACGACGTCCGCATCAGCAACCCGGCTTCGAATCCGGAATTGCTGGACGAACTCGCCAAGCGTTTCACCGCGTCAAACTATGATTTCAAGGCGCTGGTACGTGACATCACGAACTCCCGCACCTACCAACTCGCCACCCAGGCGAATGAGAGCAATGCCTCGGACACCGTGAACTTCGCCAAAGGCAGCATCCGCCGCATGCGTGCGGAGATCTTGCTGGACGCCATCAATCAGGTCACCGAATCACAGGATCGCTTCAACAAGACGCCGAAAGGCATGAGCGCCGTGCAGATCGCGGATGGAAATGTGACCAGCTACTTCCTCACCACCTTCGGTCGCGCCACGCGCGAGACCGTCTGCTCCTGTGAAGTCAAGATGGAGCCGAATCTCTCGCAAGCCTTGCACCTCTTGAACGGTGACACCGTGAACACCAAAGTTCAAAGCGGTGGGGTCATCAAGAAACTGATCACCGCCGGCAAACAGCCGAACGAGATCGTGGAAGAGCTCTACCTCCGCACGCTGGCACGCAAACCCACTCCGATGGAACTGGAGAAGCTGGAACCTTTCCTCGTGCAGAAAGAGAAGCAGGAAGAATCCCTGAACGACCTCTTCTGGTCATTGCTGAACTCGAAAGAGTTCATGTTCAACCATTGATTTAAGTTGTTTGAGTATGGTGAAGCATTGGAAAAGAATCGTTTTGGGTGGGATTGGCATCGCCGCATTGCAAGTTGGTTTCATCACGGAAGCCAGTGCCCAGGAGAAGGTCAATTACCAGGATCACATCGTTCCTATCTTCCGTAACAACTGCTTCAAATGCCACAGCCAGGATGCCTCCAAGGGTGATTTGGACCTCAGCACCTTTGGTGCGGCGTTGCGTGGTGGCAGTTCCGGTCCCGGTTTGATGAGCGGTGACCCGGATGGCAGCAAACTCTTCAAGGTGGCCTCCCATTCAGAAGAGCCCAAGATGCCGCCGAACAGCAAGATTTCCGACAAAGAACTCGAACTGATCAAGAAGTGGATCGCGGGCGGCTTGCTGGAAAACTCCGGCAGCAAAGCCATTGCCTCCTCCGCTCCCAAAGTGGACATGGCGGTGGACCTCTCCAAGCTCGGCAAACCCGATGGTCCACCTGCCCTGCCCCAAGATTGGCTGCTGGAACCCGCCGTTCGCACAGGCCGTACCACCGCAGTACTCGGCATGGCTTCGAGTCCATGGGCACCGGTCGTCGCGATCACGGGCCAGCATCAGGTGCTGGTTTACAACACCGATACGCTTGAACTTTCTGGCATAGTCAAATTCCCCAGCGGCCATCCTGCGCAAGTGCGTTTCAGCCGCAACGGCAAGATGCTCCTCGCCGCCGGCGGTGAAGGGGCCAAGATCGGTCTGGCCACGGTTTGGGACGTGGTGACCGGCGATAAGGTTATCACGGTGGGCGAAGAGTTCGACACCGTACTCGCCTCCGACCTCAGCGCCGACCAGAAATGGATCGCGCTCGGCGGCCCCAGCAAGCTGGTTAAGATTTATTCCACGGCTGACGGTCTGCAGAAATACAGTCTGAAGAAGCACACCGACTGGGTGACGGCGGCTGAGTTCAGCCCGAACGGCAAGTATCTTGCCACCGGTGACCGTGTCGGCGGTATTCTCGTCTGGGAACCTTCCACCGGCACACAACTTTACTCCATGCGCGGTCATCGCGGCTCTATCACGCAACTGAGCTGGCGTGCGGATTCAGGCTTGCTGCTGTCCGCCAGTGAAGACGGCACTGCCCGCACATGGAAGGTGGAAGATGAACAGCAGGTCCGCAGCATCAATGCCCATAATGGCGGCGTGCTCTCAGGCAGCTTTGATCAGACCGGCAACATCATCACCGCTGGTCGCGACAAGCAGGTCGCCATCTGGGACGCCAACGGCAACAAAAAGAAATCCTTCGCCGTCACTAACGATATTCCCGTCCGCGCCACTTTCACCCACGATAGCAAACGCGCCATCGCCAGCGATTGGGCCGGCAATATTTTCGTCTGGAACGCCGAGGACGGCAAACTTCTGGGTGAACTGAGCGCCAACCCGCCCACTTTGGAGCAACGTCTGGAAGCGGTGCAAAAAGAGCTTCAAACAACCCAGGCAACTGTGGAGAAATTGACGGCTGATCTGGCTACGGCCAAGGAAGAGCTCGCCGCCGTCGAGGGACAGCAAGCTGACAAGGTGAAGCTGGATGCCGCCAAAAAGAAGATCAGCGATATGGAAGCTGCGATCCAGATGGCCGTGGCCCAAATCGACACCAAGAAGGCCAAGCTGGGCGAGATTCAAGCGGCGCAATTCAATGTAAAGGTTTATGCGGCCAAGGATGCTTATGCAGCCAAGGAAGCTGAGCATCAAAAGTTGCTTGGTTCCATTGAGGAAGCCAAAGGCATCGTCTCCACCGCCGACAAAGATATCGCCCGGGCCAAGAAACAGGCCGGGAATGTCACCGACCGTTGGGATGGCCTGAAGAATATTGCCAAGTTCGACAAGCGATTTGCCGATGAAGCCGCTGCTGCCTTAAAGGGTGCCCAAAAGGCTGCGGGCAAGATTGAAGCCAAGGTGAAGAAGGCTGAAGCATCTCTCGCCAAAGCCAAGCCTGAAACCCAGGAAGCCTTGAAGAAAGAGATTGAAACTCTCCGCAAAGAACTTGAGCCGTTGCAAAAGAAAGTGACCGAGAGCGAAGCCGCCGTAGCCAAATGCAACGAAGAGATCGAAGCGACCAAGACCAAGCTCGTGGCCATCGAGAAAGAAGCAATCGAAGCGGACAAGAAAATCAAAGCCCAGATCGCCCAATCCAAGAAGGCTCAGACCGAGGTCGCCACCGCCGAGAGCCGCGTGGAGAAATCCAAAAGGGAACTCGAAGCCGAGAAGCTGAAGGTCGATGCGATGGTGGCTGAATACAAAAAGCTCAAGCCTCAACCTTCCGCTCAAGCAGCGAAACTTTAAAAGTTCGCCTAAGGAACAAAAATTTAACGGCAGCCAGTGGCTGCCGTTTTTCTTTTCTACCAACTGTGCTTAAGCGCCTCAGCTAATGGCCCCAAAATCACTTCCGGCACACACCCCAGCACGATCGTCAGCGCTGCCAGCAGGCACAGCACTACCAGCGTCACCACGCCGGGCTTCAGATCGGTCGCTGCCTCATCTCCTTTCACCACCCATGCCTGCTTGAGTACTTGCAGATAGTAATAGAGCGAGATAGCGCTTGTCGCGATGGCCAAGGCCACCAGCCACAGCAGACCAAGGCCAGGCGATTTCACCGCCGTTGCCGAGAGGAACACATGGAACTTGCCGACAAAACCGGCCAGCGGCGGAATCCCCGCCAGCGATAAAATAAATACCATCAAACAAACCGCCATTAATGGCGACTGCTTGGACATCCCCGCCAGATTACCCAGCGAATCCCCTCCCCGTTTCCGCTCCACCAACACCGCGACACCAAAAGCCCCGATTGTCGCCACGCCGTAGGTGAATGCGTAATAGACCACTGCTTGGAGTCCGGTTTCTTTGACCGCCAGTATCCCCAGCAGCATATAGCCCGCATGCGCCACCGCCGAGAATGCCAGCAACCGCCGCAGACTGCTTTGTGCCAGTGCCGCCAGATTTCCCAGCACCATGGAGAACGCTGCGATGCCCGCCAGCAATGGCATCCAGCCCTGCACATAACTGCGCCACGCCGCATCACCTTCCACGCCAGTGAATCCGGCGAACATCAGCCGCGCCGCCACCACGAAGCTCGCGAGCTTGGACCCCGATGCGACCAGCGCAGCCGCAGGTCCCGGTGCCCCTTGATACACTGCCGGTGCCCATAGGTGAAACGGCACGGCGGCTACCTTGAAGCCCAGCCCCATCATCACCATGACCATCGCCACCAGCAGCACCGGATCCCCCGCCTTGTCCGCCAACCCCTTGCCCACTTCCGCGATCAAGGTGCTACCGGTCAAGCCATAGAGCAGACTGAATCCGAACAGCATGAACGCTGCCGCCATGCCGCCGTACAGGAAGTATTGCAACGCGGCATGCGTCCCTTCCCGGCTGCGCTTGTCGAAGGCTACCAGTGAATACAAAGAAAGACTCACCAACTCCAACGCCACGAACAGCAACAGCAGATCCCCCGCACTCACCAGCAACATCATGCCTACCGTCGCCATCAGGATCAGCGCCACGCATTCGCCTATGTGCTCGGTAAATTCTCCATCCACGAACATCGCCACCGTCAATGCCGTCAACAAAAGCAAACCGACCTTCACCCATTGTGTCAAATGACTGACGATGAAAGAGCCACCAAGCAACGTCATCGGCTCCGTGCTGGTCGTGATCCAGAAAATTGCCGCCAAAGAAGCAAAACCCGTAAAGCCCGCCGCGAAGCCAAATCGCACGCGCTTGGACTGCTCCCGCAACACCATCAGGTCCACGCCCAAGATCGCCAGCGCCGCAGCCACCAGCAACAGCTCCGGGATCAACCCCATCACCAGATGGCCATAATTCACCGGAATCATTGCAAGCCTCCCTTCCGAAGCGCTTCAAAGAGCGGCGATGTCAAAGCCGGTTGGATGAGGTCCAAAAGAATCTTCGGATACAAGCCCACGATCAACGTCGTCGCCAGCAGGATGAGCGCACCCACACGTTCAGGCACTGTGATTGGTTCCATCTCCTCTTGATGCTTATCGGCGACCGGCTCTGCATCTGAGAAGAACGCCGTCTGCAACGCGCGCAACGTGAAAGCCACACCGATCACGATGCCCACGCCTGCCACCACGGCCTTAGTCGGGTCCAATGCCCACGCTCCGATCAACACTGAAAACTCCGCCACAAATCCGCTGAAGCCTGGCAAACCCATCGAGGCCAAGCTCGCCAGCACAAACGTCACGGCTGCGAAGGGCAATGCTTTGCTGAGGTTCATCACCTGCAGCGCATTCAAGTCTCGCGTATGTGCCCGCTCATACACCATCCGCCCCACCACACCGAACAGCAGCCCCGCGATGATACCGTGTGAGAACATCTGCAGAATCGCTCCCGCCAAACCGATGGCATTCATGCTCACCAGTCCCAAAATCACAAAACCCATGTGACTCACGCTTGAGTAGCCGATGACAAACTTAAAATCCTTCTGCACCAACGCCACGGAAGCCCCGTAAACGATCCCAATCACCGCCAGCCACCCCAGCACATTCTGCCACGCGAGCAATCCTTCCGGGAACAGACAAACACCCGCACGCAATGCCCCATACGCTCCCAACTTCATGATGACACCTGCCAGCAGCATAGAGGCCGCCGTCGGTGCCGCCACATGACCTGTCGGTGCCCACGTGTGGAACGGCCACAAACCAGCCAAAATGGCGAACCCCACGAACATCAGCGGAAACACCCAATGCTGGAATGATTCGGCGAATTGAATCTGTCCTAAAGCCTCCAAGCTCGCTGTATGCCCCCCAGATACCACCAGCGTCGCTACAATCCCCACCAGCACTAGCGCGCTGCCCACGAAGGAATACAGCACCAGCTTCATCGCCGCATACTCACGGTTCTGCCCGCCCCAAATCGCCACGAGAAAATATTTTGGCACGATCGCCAGTTCGTAGAACACAAAAAACAGGAACAGGTCGAAGCTAAGGAACACGCCATAAACAGCTCCGATGAGCAGCAGAAAGAACGCGAAAAACTCTTTTAACCGATGCGTCACATTCCAAGAGAACAGCACGCCTGTCACCGCTGCGATGCCCGTCAGCAATACCATCACCACGCTGATGCCATCTGCCGCCAGATGATACTCGGCACCAAAGGCCGTAACCCACTTGTGCTTGCTCAGTGTCACCACGCCTTCAGCGGCATCGAAATTTGCCGCCGCATACAAGCCAATGAACAACCCAACCAAAGCAGTTCCCAAGGCGGCAAAACGGATGTGCCGCTGATTACCCGCTGGCAGTAAGGTCACCAGCAAGGCTCCCAGAAACGTCGCGTAGATGGTCCAAGGCAGCGCGCTCATATCACCTCGCCAGCCCTTCTACCAACTTCATCACCGTTGGATTGATGACCCCCATGAGGAGTTGCGGATACACGCCCAGAATTAAAACAAGTAGCAATGCAGGCAGCACCGTGAACCGCTCACGCAGATCAAGATCCTGCCACTTTGCGTGCGTCTCTGGTAGCGGCCCGTAAAACACCTGCTGATACATGCGCAGCAGGAAGATGGCGGTGATAAGCAACCCTGGCGTCGCCAATACCGCCGCCCAAGCGGCCAGTCCAAACGTGCCTTTGAAGATCAGGAACTCGCCCACGAACCCGCTCAGCCCTGGTAATCCCAATGAAGCAAATGTAGCCACTCCCATTAAACCGCAGAACACCGGCATCGCCGCCCGCAATCCACCAAACCGCGTCAGGTTTGTTTCCCCTGCCCCACGATCTTCCAGATAACTCACGAAACAAAATAGCAGTGCCGCAGTGATGCCGTGATTGAACATCTGCAAGACCGTCCCACCTAGCACTGCCGAGGCCTCCACCGACCATCCCTGACTGCCTGCTCCACTGGAGACCGAAGCAAAGATGCCCAGCAGACAATAGCCCAAGTGATTGATGGAAGAATACGCCAGCAGCTTCTTTAAATCCGTCTGCGCCGAAGCCGCCAGTGCCGACATCACGATTGTCGCGATGGCCAGCCACAGCAGCCAGTTTTGCACCGCTAGAATTTGCTCAGGGAAGATCGGCAGCAAGATACGTAGAAAACCATATACACCCATCTTGGACATCGCTCCCGTGAGCAGCATCGTCACTGCGGCCGGAGCCGTGGAATAGGTCTTGGGCAGCCAGCCATGGAAGGGCATCAACGGCACCTTCACCGCCAACCCGAGAAACACGCCAAAAGCGATGACCAATGCCAGTTGCTCCTTGTTCAGATCATACCAGCCCAGATTCAGACTCATCCGCGCCATCAATTCGCCGCTCTTCGCCAGTTCCGCCAGCCGGATGAAATCGAACGTCCCCACTGCGAGATACATTCCTAGAAATGCCAGTAGCAGCGCGACACTGCCAACCATCGTATAGACGAAGAACTGGATCGCCGCCTTACCTCGCTCCGGTCCGCCCCATAGCTTCACGAGGAAGAATGCCGGCACGAGACTCAACTCCCAGAACAGGAACCAATGGATGAAATTCAACGCCGTGAATGTCCCGAACAAGCCTGCTTGCAGGAATAGAATGAGCGCAAAGAAAAGCGATGTCCGCTCCTCCTGCTTCCACGCCGCCAACATGCTCATCGGCACCAGCAACGCCGTGAGCAGGAGCAGCACCAAACTCAACCCATCCACGCCTACGAAATACTCCACGTTCAGAGACGGCATCCAGGCATGCCGTTCCACCATCTGCAATTCGCCGCTCGTGGAATCAAACTGGCTGCCGATGAACAGCGCCAGCGCCAGCGTAAGCAGACTCACCCCAAACGCCAGATGCCGGGCGAATGCCCGTTGTTGTTTCTCCAACCCCAAAAGCACGCATCCGCCGAGCAACGGCAGCAACATCAGCAAAGTCAATGGAGAGAAGCCGCTCATGATTTAGTACACCCCCATGACAGCAGCAGCACGAGGATCGTCAGCGCGATGCCCAATCCACGCAGCGCCCGCTGGATATTTCCCCGATGCGCGAGTTCCACCTTACCACCCGACTCCTGCAACTTCGCACAACTCGCATTTAATCCGCCATTGATCACGATCTCGTCGATGATGCGATTCACCCAGCCGAGCACTTGCGATCCGATGCTCACCGCCATCATCACACCCTGCCACACTATCTTCTCCAGCCAATCACACCCATTCGCCCAAGCCTTCTGCCACGCGATGACCGTCGCCTCATACAGCTCATCAATCAGCAATCGCTTCTCCAAAGCAGGATAGACATTTGGCAGCAATCCGTGCAACGGATCTGGCTTCGCCGTATCAATAGGTTTCCGTCCATAATATCCCCAGCCTGCCGCAATACCCACACCTGCAATGACGATCGACGTCAGCATCGTGGGCAACGCATGCGACAACTTATGCCAATCGAATTGCGCCTCATGCCCCTGCACAAACGACTCAAACCAAGGCCATGCCGGTGTGCCGAGAAAACCGATCAAGGTCGCGCACACAGCCAAAACAATAAGCGGCACCGTCATCACCGCCGGACTCTCATGCGGCTGATGATGCCCATGACCCGAGGCTGCTCTGTTAGCCCCAAAAAACACATACGCCATCTGCCGTGTCATGTAGAACGCCGTCAGAAACGCGCCCACCAACACGAGATAGTAAGGTATCTCTGAAGCAGGCCACTGATGCGCCTTGTGCATGATCTCATCCTTGCTCCAAAAGCCCGCCAGCAACGGCACACCGGAAAGTGCCATCATACCTACCGCATAAGTCGCAAACGTCACCGGCATAAACTGCTTCAATCCGCCCATCTTGCGGATGTCCTGCTCCTCATGACACCCATGAATCACCGAACCTGAGCCAAGGAAGAGCAACGCCTTGAAAAACGCATGCGTGATGAGATGGAACATGCCCACCGCCACACCACCCACACCCAACCCCACAAACATCAACCCAAGCTGCGACACCGTAGAGTATGCGAGGATGCGTTTGATATCATTCTGCGCCATCGCGATAAACGCCGCGAAGACCGCCGTGATCGCCCCCACCCACGTTATCACTTGCAAAGCCGCCGTGTCATTCGCTGGACCATCAGGTGTTATGGCGAGTAATGGATACACGCGCGCCATCAGGAACACGCCCGCAGCCACCATCGTCGCCGCATGGATGAGCGCACTCACCGGCGTCGGACCTTCCATCGCATCCGGGAGCCACACATGTAGCGGCACCTGACCGCTCTTGCCGATCGCCCCGCAGAATAGCAGAAGTGAAATCACCGTGCTCACCGCCATACCTCCGAAGGCCACTTGTCCAACCAGCTTCGTCAGCGCCGATTGCTCCAAGCATCCAGCACCATTATCATAGCAGAGCAGCGTCCCCGTCTCGCGATACAGCCAAAGTAATCCGAGGAACAGACCGATATCACCGATACGCGTGGTGATAAACGCCTTCTTTGCCGCCGCCGCTGCCGAAGGTTTCTGATACCAGAACCCGATCAAAAGATAGGACGCTAGCCCCACCAACTCCCAGCACATGAAGAGCAGCAGCAGATTATTCGCGATGACCAGGCCCAGCATCGCAGCCGCAAAGAGCGAAAGGAAACAGAAGAACCGCGTGAACCGCTCATCATGCGCCATGTAGCCGATGCTGAAGATGAAGATGAGCGTGCCAACGAAGATCACCATCACCAGCATCATCGCGCTCAAAGGATCGAGCACCCAGCCGAGTTGCATCTGCGTTTCACCGAATTCCAGCCACAGAAAATTATGCACTACCGGCACACCATGCTGCCCCAGCACAGCTATGAACGCTTTCACGGATAGCAAGAAAGCCCCAACCATACCGCAAATTGCTACTCCCGACGCCAAGCTACGCTGCTCCTTGCCTAAAAAGGTCGTCACCACTGCCGCCAGCAGCGGTAGCGCGGGAATCAGCCAAAGCATGGCGGCGGCGTTATCCATTATTTCTTATCCTCCTTCGCCACATCCGTGCTGCGATAATGCCGGTAAAGCGCGATGATCAATGCCAGTCCCACCGCCGCCTCCGCAGCTGCGATGGCGATGGAAAAGATGGCGAACATCACCCCTTGGTTGCCGTCGGGATTCGGAGAATAACGCCAGAAGGCGATGAAGTTCAGATTCGCGGCGTTCAGCATCAGCTCGATGCCCACCAGCACCATGATGGCATTGCGCCGGATCAATGCGCCCGCAAGCCCGATGCAGAAGAGCATCGCCGCTACGATGAGGTAGTAATGCAGCGGGATCATCCGTGCTTGTCCTCCGAGCTGTGCGCCGCCTCATCTGCGGACTTCGACTGCTCCGCGCCCTTGCGCTCTTCCATGGCGATCACCACCGCACCAATCGTCGCTGCAGTGAGCAACAAGCCGATGGCTTCCAGCGGCAGCACATAGCGCGTCATCAGTTCTTCACCGATACGTCGCACCGTCAGCACAGGTGCCGCGAGCTGGGTCTTGTCAAAGTGTCCACTAGTGACCAAAGCACTTACGATGGTTCCAAATGCCAGTAACGAGATACCCACGCCCGCCACTTTGCTTTGCAACAGACTTTGATGCGGCTCCACCGTGGCGCTTCGCGTCAGCAAGAGGGCGAACACAATCAGAATCGCCACCGCGCCCACATAGACGAGCAATTGCACAAAGGCCACAAACTCCGCGCTCAACAGCAGATACATCGCGCCTAGTCCCGCGAACGTGACCACCAGCGCCAACGCGCAATGCACCAAGTGACGCAAAGACATCACCGCCACCGCTCCCCCGAGCGTGATCGTCGCTATGATGACAAAGGCCAGTTCCATCTCAGTTCAATTTTCCGCGTAACGATATTCCCGTGGTGCCACATTCCGGGCAGCAGTCAAACCCCGGCCCAACAACAAATAAGCCGCCGCCAAGACGCCTGCGCAAACGAGCCAACGCATGAAACCCGGCTCCAAAAAGCGCCAGATGCCCGTCACGAAAATATTGATGAGCGCCAGCGGCAGCATGAATTTCCACGCGAAGTTCATAAGCTGATCCTGTCGCAGACGCGGCAGCGTTCCTCTTAGCCAGATGAACAGCACGATGAAGCACATGAGTTTGGCAAAGAACCAACACCACGAAGGTATCCACTCCAAGAACGGCAACGGCGCATGCCAGCCACCGAGGAACAGCGTGATGGCCAATCCGCTCACGGCGAACAAACCGAGGTATTCTCCAAGGAAAAAGAGCGCGAACTTGAACCCGGAGTATTCCACGAAATAGCCGGCGATGATTTCTGATTCCCCTTCCGGGATATCAAACGGCGAGCGATTTGATTCTGCCGTTGCCGCAGTCACGAAGAGCAGGAATCCGGCGAATCCCCACGGGGTGAACACATACCAATTCGGCAACCAACCGTAATAACCCGCCTGCGCATCCACGATGGAAGTCGTAGAGAGCGATCCTACGGCCATGACCACGACGATGGCCGAAAGGATAAGCGGAATCTCATAGCTGATCATCTGCCCGATGGCACGCATAGCCCCAAGCAGCGAGTATTTATTCCGGCTCGACCATCCCGCCATGAATACCGCGAGTTCCGTTGAAGCACCCACGGCGAAGAAGAACAGCAGGCCAGCATCCAGATCAATCGCCACCATGTTCCGCCCCACCGGCAAGACGGCGTAAGAAAGGATGACCGGAATCACGATCACCACTGGGGCCAGGAAATGCACCACCTTGTCCGCCGCACGCGGCACCACGTCTTCCTTGATGAGTGCTTTGATACCATCCGCAACAGGTTGCAGGATACCGAACGGGCCAACTCGATTTGGCCCCAAGCGGTTCTGGATACGTCCCAGTCCTTTCCGTTCCAAGATGGTCGTCAGCGCGAACAAGCCCGGGAACACGCTGAGGATGGGCATGATCGAGAGCAAAATGGAGACGAGGGGCTGTGCACCTTCCGGGAACTTGCCGACGACGAAAGCCTTCGTCAGCACGAAGACCTGATCGGGGTCTTTTAAGATGAGGTTTATCAGTTCGCCAATATCCATGCCCGTGATCCCTTATGCGCCCGTGGGCGGAATTGCTGGCGGCACTGGTGGTGCTGCCGCCTTCGCCTTTGCTTCCGCCGCCGCTTTGGCCTTCGCCTCCGCATCTGCCTTCGCCTTGGCTTCGGCCTGTTCCTTGGCCGTCACCCTGGCTGCATCGATTTCCGCCGCATCCTTCGGATGCAGCTTTTGAAAATAGTCGTTCGGTTTCGCCAAGTCCGTCTTACGCAAGAGCAACCCGCCAAACCGATCATCGTTCGAAAGTTCATATGCCTGGTCCATCTTGATGGCATCGAACGGACAGACCTCCACGCAGATTTGGCAGCTCATGCAGACTGAGATATCGATATCAAACGTGGCCGGATAGATCTGCGGCTTGCCGACGAAGTCCGGCTTCTTATCCTTGCTCTTCTCAATGAAGATACACTTCGGTGGACATTCCTTCTCGCAGATCTGGCAGGCCACGCAGCGCAAGCCAGTTTGCGGATCATTGCCATCGAACACCAAGAACGGGAACTGCCGCGCATTCTCTTTCGGGGCGATGCGCTGCTCGGGATACTCGACCGTCGTGAGGCGATCTTTCGACACGTAGCTCCCGGCGAAGTTTCTCGCCGTTTCCACCATGCCTTTCAGTATGCCTTCGCCGAGCATCTCTCTTTTTGGGTTTCGAGTTTTAAGTTTCTTGTTTCGGGTTAGCGATCCACTTCGCCTAATACAATATCAACACTGCCCAAGATGATCACCACATCCGCCACGGAATGACCGAGGCACATGTCTTCCAGCACGGTCAGGTTCACAAAACTCGGTGGGCGCACGCGGTAACGATAGGGATTCGGCGTGCCATCGCTGATCAGATAAAAACCCAGCTCACCCTTCGGCGCTTCGATGCGGCCATACGCCTCGCCCGCCTTGGGCTTGAACCCGCGCAATTTGGCCTTCGGATCCACGATCGGCCCCTCGGGGATCGCCTTCAACGCCTGTTGCAAAATGCCGACCGATTCACGCATCTCCAGCAATCGCACCATCAACCGGTCATAGACATCGCCATGATCGCCCAGCGGCACACGGAACGTGAAGCGGTCATAGATGCCATACTTGTCCACCTTGCGGATGTCATAGTTCATCCCGCTCGCCCGCAACATGGGCCCCGTGATGCCCGCAGTGATAGCCAATGCCTTGGGCAGCACACCCACATTTTGGCTGCGCGCCATGAGGATTTCATTCCCCATGAGCAGGCGTTCGTATTCATCCAGAAAACGCGGATACTCATCCACCACCTGCTGCGCTTGCTCCAGCCAACCCGCGGGCAGATCGCAACGGCAACCACCGAAGCGCATGTAATTGCACATCATGCGCGCACCGCTAAGCGACTCGAACAGATCGAGGATCTTTTCCCGCTCACGGAAGGCATACATCAGCGGCGTACCCAGTGCGCCCATGTCCTGCACGAGGAACCCCATGAGACAGGTGTGGTTCACCAACCGTGTCAACTCCGCTGTGATGACCCGGATGTATTCCGCCCGCTCCGGCACTTGCAAACCGGCCAGCTTCTCGACGGACAAGGCGTAGGCCCAGTTGTTCGTCATCGAGCAAAAATAATCGAGCCGGTCCGTGTATGGCATCGAGGCGAGATAGCTGGCCCCTTCCCCGATCTTCTCATGATTGCGGTGCAGGTAACCGAAGACCGGCTTCAGCTTAACCACGCGTTCGCCGTCCAGCACCACATCCATGCGGAAGACACCGTGAGTGGACGGATGATGCGGCCCCATCGAGACTTCGAGCAGATCGCCCACGTCGCCATCGAAATCACCCGACACCTTCGGGTGCACTTCATAATTCTTCGGCGGCTCGGCCATGATCTCGGTGCTCATGGTTTCACCCCCGTTTGATGATGCGCTCTTGCCTTTTCCATCACTTCGTCGTGCGGCGTCGGTTCATACTCGTAATCATCAGGCTCCACGTAATCTTTGCGCATCGGATAATCCTTGAAGCCATCCCACATAAGGATGCGCCGCAAATCCGGATGTCCGATGAACTCAATGCCGTAGAGATCGTAAATCTCCCGCTCCTGAAACTCGCAACTGCGCCAGACCGGCGTGAGCGACGGCAACTCTGTCTGATCCGTACGATTGCCCGTGCGCAACCGCAGCACTAAGGGACCATGCCGCTGCTCCATGGAGTAAAGATGATAAACCGCCTCCAGATAGCCCGGCTTCTTGGTCACTTGCTCGACCTCTTTCTCCACGCCATCCACCATCTGTTTAACCTTCACCTTTTGCTCCGTATCCAGCCAATCCACGCCCGTGGCGTTGGAGCAATAATCGAAGTGCAATTCCGAACCATCGCGCAAATAAGTCGCCACAGCCACGGCATGCGCCGCATCCACCAGCAAGGAAGGCTGATTCGCCGGCGAGTCATTCGGCACCAGCGTCACCAGCGCGCCGGGCACGCTCGCTACGATCTGTTGCCTGATGGACTCGATATCTTTCATGGTTCTTCAGCCATTCCGAATCACTACCGCCGGCTCCCACACTTTCTCATTCTTCGGCGGCACCAAGTCATGCTCGCCGAACTGCGGGACAGGAAACTCACTCGGCGCATCCGGATCCAGATGGCGCGGACGTGCTTTGCCTTCCATCACCTGCCCATCAATCTTCCGTTGCAACGTCATGAACGCATGCAAAAGCGCTTCCGGTCGCGGCGGACAACCTGGGATATGCACATCTACCGGTATATAACGGTCAATGCCCTTCAGCACATTGTAACCCTGCTTGAATGGCCCGCCTGAAATCGCACACGCCCCCATCGCGATGACATACTTCGGCTCCGGCATCTGGTTGTAGAGCCGCACCACTTGGGGAGCCATCTTCTTGGTCACCGTGCCCGCCACGATCATGAGATCCGCCTGCCGTGGTGAGGGACGGAACACTTCCGCACCGAAACGTGCGAGGTCATAACGCGCCATGGAGGCCGCAATCATCTCGATAGCGCAACAGGCAAGCCCGAACTGGAGCGGCCACACCGAGCTGCGGCGCCCCCAGTTGTAGATATCGCTCAAGGTCGTGGTGAACACGCCCTGTTTGCTCAATTCGTTACGCAGCCCTTCATCCATGAGTCACTTCCAGTTCAAGACACCCTTCTTCCACGCCCACACCAATCCCTCCGCCAATAGCAGCAGAAAAAACATGATGGCGATGAAAGCGCCAGCGGACAGATTCGTGAACGCCACCGCGAAGGGCAGCAGGAAAACCGTCTCCACATCAAAGATCAGGAACAAAATGCCGTAGAGGTAATACTCCGACTTGAACTGCACCCAGGCATCTCCCTTGGATTCCAGACCGCACTCGTAAGTCGCATTCTTGTCCGGACCGGGCTTGGGCGGGGAAAACTTCTTGGACCAGAGCTTGGCGAGCGCCAGCGGTATCAGCGGGAAGATGACGGCTATCCCAAGTAAAACGGCCAGAAACAGATAAGGATGGTATGCGACCGCCAACATCAGTTTACGCCTCGAGTGGAATCGTTGCGTGCAAACTAACCACGCACCGGCCACACGTCAAGAAACTGGCGGCAAAATCACTCCACCGCTCCCGCTCAGTTCGCCTGACTGTTGTTCCGCCTCAACCCGACCGCGTGCGCGATGTCATCGAACTCCTCATGGCTGACCGATTCCAACGTCTTGCCACGGGCCTTCAGCTTCTCATTGATCTTGATGGCCTTCTCGGTCATCTCCTCGTGCGTATCCTTGCTCCCGCCCACGAGGGTAAAGTTATCCCCTTTGGTCACCCGCTTGTGACCATCCGCATCCAAACCCACGCCAAGCATCATGGCCTTGGCTTTGCTGTTTTTCTTGAGCACCTTCGCCATAACGCTAAAGGTAGATGCGACCAGTCAAAGTTCAAGGCACAACCGACGTCACCTACTAGGTCGCTAGCTCACGGATTCTAGCCGATGCCCCCGTCAAGATCGGCACCCCATGAGCGAACAAAGCCGTCTCAAACGGTTCCTCCGTCAATCGCCGCAAAGATTCCCCCAGCCTGCGCTGATCCTCGCAATACTTCTCCGGCAACAATCCGAAACCATACTTCGGCAGATTGAAGACCGCATCACCCAACACAACCAAGGAACGTTCCGGCCAGCGCAAAGCCACCTCACCGCCCGGTCCACCGGGCAAAGGCGTCACCATCCACGGCCCCCATTTGGTTGGTTCATTCGGGAAACGCTGCACATGAGACAGCTCAAGACTGGCCCCCTTCCCCAACCAGACCGGTGCTTGGGTGAGGTCGCGCCAAGCAGCCGTCGCGCGCTCATGATTCTCATTCGTCAGCACGATCGCCGCGACGGAATGGTTTGCCAGCAAACGCTGTCTTGCCTCCGCGACCAGCTCAATCGGATCAAAAATGTAAAGCTGCCCTTCCACCAGCACGGCATACGAGGTCAGCTCCACCTTATGCTCCCGCGAGAAACATTCCCAGCGAAAGACGCCGGGCAAAATCTCGTGCATCTCTGAAGCGACGACGCTCATCGAGTGAATCAAGTATGCGTCCCCGGCACCGTCAACTGCTGGCCGCTGTGCCGTGAGCCGATCGAAAGCAGATAAGGCACCGCCTGCTTCGCCCATTCATCAGGCGAAGGATAGGATGCCGCCGAAACGCCCAAACAACTGCGCAACATCTCGGTATTGATGATGCCCGGATTCAAAGCCACCGCCGTCAACCCTTCCGGCAGTTCTTGTGCAAGTGCTTGAGTAAGTCCTTCGATGGCCCATTTCGTGGCACAATACGGCGCGACCTCCGGCGAAGTGGAGCGCCCCCAGCCCGAACTCCAGTTCACGATCACCCCCCGCCCCCGCTCCATCATCTCCGGCACAAAATGGCGGATGACATTGGTCACGCCCTTGATATTGATATCGATGACCTCGGAAAACTCCTGTGCAGACAGACCCCAAAGCGGCGCGCTGCGATTGATGATAGCAGCATTATTGAGCAAAAGATCCGGCGCACCCGCATGATCGATGCATCGGGCAACCCATCTTTTCACTGCTGCATCATCGGTGACATCCACGATGTCAAAAAGATGCGGCGGGCCATAGGCATTAGCCAGCGCGTCCACCTGCTCGGCTGACCGGCCACAACCCAAGACCGTATGCCCCTGCCAGATGAATTCATCCACCATCGCGCGCCCCAGCCCGCGCGTTGCGCCCGTGATCACCACTACCTTGCGTTCAGCTTTTGCCATTTGAGAGATAATGTTCGTTTCAATTCCGCTTTCCGCAAATAGAATTCCTCCCGTGAGCGTGATCACCCTTACCACTGACTTCGGCACACAAGACTGGTTCGTCGGCACGATGAAAGGCGTCATTCTGGGCATCCAATCATGCACATTGCCAGTCGATATCACCCATGAGATCGCACCCGGCGACATCCGGGCCGGTGCCTTTGCGCTCATGGCAGCGGCCCCCTATTTTTCCAAAGGCACCATCCATGTCGCCGTGGTCGATCCCGGCGTCGGCAGCCAGCGCAGCGCCATCGCCGTGAAAACCAGGCGGGCAATCTTCATCGGACCAGACAACGGCGTGCTCACTTGGGCGTTGCGCCAGGAAAACATCGTCGAGCTGCGGCAGATCACGAATGAAAAATTCTTCCGGCAGCCCGTGAGCCGCACCTTTCATGGCCGCGATATCTTCGCCCCCACGGCCGCTCACCTGAGCGCCGGAAAGAAGTTTAACCAAGTTGGACCGAAAATTAACGACTGGGTGCAACTGCCTTGGCCCAATCCTCAGCGCGCTGGAAAAAGTCTGGCGGGCGAAATCATCCATATCGACCGGTTCGGCAACGCCATCACCAATCTGGCGCAAGACCTGTTGCGCGAAGCTGAATGGGCCACGGCGAGCATCATCGTCAAACGCCATAAGCTAGGTCCACCCCAAGATTGCTATGCCGCCGGTCAACCGGGCCAAGCCATGACGATCCTCAGCTCGGCCGGCTTTCTGGAGATCGCGGTGAACGGCAGTTCCGCAGCCAACCAGTTGAAACTGAAACGCGGAGACACAGTCAAAGTCCTGCAGTGAGCAGAGGCTTATACGGACGCACTGACCCGATCATCAGTAACCAAGGAAAGCGCCACAATGCTCCCTCACCCTCGCCCCTCGGAGGGGAGAGGGCCGGGGTGAGGGGTGCCCGGATTTGCCCCAGCACTCCCCGCCAGCTCACTCACGCGCCTTGAACTCAGACATCTTCGCCAGTTTCTCCCACAGTTCCTTCTCGGCATCCGTCACCTTGGCCGGAATCTTGATCTGTACCACCACGTAGAGGTCACCATGGCCGCCATCCTTCACTGGCAGACCTTTGCCGCGAACGCGGAGTTTCTGGCCGTTGTTCGTCCCGGCGGGAATCTTGATGGCAACCTTGCCATGCAAGGTAGGAACATCCACATTCGTACCCAAGACTGCTTCCCACGGAGCCAAGTCCAAGTCATAGGCCAGATCAGAACCATCCACCGTGAAGTCCGGATGGCGGGCAAAACGCACATTCAGATACAGATCGCCAGCCTGGCCGCGTCCATGTCCCATCTCACCCTTGCCGGCCAAGCGTAGTTTCTGACCTGCTCGCACTCCGGCTGGCACCTTCACCTGATAATTATCCAGCTTGGTGACATAGCCCTCGCCCCGGCACTGCGGACAGGCATACTCATTCAACACCCCGGTGCCCTGGCAATGGCCGCACGGCACGTTGCGCCGTAAATTCACTGTGCGCACGGAACCACGCACCGCTTCTTCCAAAGTGACCATGATGTCGGCTTCAAGGTCACTGCCGCGCTGGGAGGTCTGCTCATCGACAAAATCCTCCGCGTTGCGAAACCCATAACTCCGCCCCTGGCCTCCAGAACTGAAAAACTGTTCAAAGAAATCGCTGAAGCCAGTGCCGCCGAAATGTGTTTCAAAATCCTGCGCGCTGGTCCCACCGCCGCCATTGCTGCGACGACGGCGGCGTTGGCCTTGGCCACCCCAGCCCGGTGGCGGACGAAACTCCGCCCCCTGCTTCCAGTCCGCACCCAGTTCATCGTACTTCTTCCGTTTCTCCGGGTCGCTTAAGACCTCGTAAGCCTCGTTGATCTCCTTGAACTTGTCTTCGGCCGTCTTCTTGTCCTTTGCCACGTCCGGATGATACTCGCGCGCGAGCTTGCGGAACGCCTTGCGGATGTCGTCCTCAGACGCCGTGCGCGCCACCCCGAGCACTTGATAATAGTCCTTATACTGCACTGACATAGCTGCTGTTTCCCAAATTTCCCATTCTTGGATCGACGTGTTTCCGTCTTCAATCCATGCCTATTCCTACGCCGTCTCCACCATTATCACTACTCCAATCTTGCCGCAAATGAATCAAAAGAAAGCGGCGGGGCCATCCTCTGACAGCACCGCCGCACTCACAACCCACCATGCACACTATCACTTCTTGCTTTCGTCCACCGTGATGAACCGGCTGCCGCCGTTGAACCAGACCTGCAGCAGGACCAGCTTGGCGGAAATCCCCTCGCTCAATCTCACCGCATCGTCCGCGTTCTTCACCGGTTTCCGGCCGATGCTCAGGATGACGGCACCCGTCCGGAGACCGTCGCGAAACGCCGGGGAGTCAGGGTCCACATTCGTGACCAAGGCGCCTTGAATGTTATTCGGAATGCCGAACTGGCGACGTGACTGGGCGTCCAGATCACCGACTTCCACGCCTTCCAGCGCGTCTTCACGCGGAGCCGGAGCGGCTTTGCCTTCTGGCGAAGCAGACGCCATGGTATTGGTCGGCAGCTCGCCCAAAACCACATCGACTGTTTTCTCTTTTTCGTCGCGGATAAATTTCACTGGCACTTTGGTGCCCGGAGCCGTCTGCGAGGACATGAGACGGAGTTCATTATCATCAGCAACTTTTCGGTTGTTGAACTCGATGATCGCATCACCGTCCTTCAAACCTGCCTTGGATGCAGGGCTGTTGGGAACAACCTCACCGACCAAAGCACCGTTCAGCGACTTGAGCTTGAAGAGCTTGGCCAGATCAGGCGTGATAGGTTGGGGCAACAAACCCATGTAGCCACGCACCACTTTGCCGCCATCGATCAGGCGCTCCATCACGAACCGGGCCATGTTCACCGGGACGGCGAAACCAATGCCTTGATTGCCACCGCTGCGGCTGAAAATGGCCGTGGGCATGCCCACCAGGCGACCTTCGGCATCCACCAGCGCACCACCGGAATTGCCCGGATTGATGGAGGCATCCGTTTGGATGAAGTCCTCATAGCCGACGATGCCCAAGCCACGACGCTGGGTCGCACTGACAATACCCATGGTCACCGTCTGGCCAACGCCAAACGGATTGCCTACAGCCAGCACCACGTCGCCCACTTCGAGATTGTCACTACTGGTCATTGTGATGGCCGGCAGTCCCTTGGCCTCGATCTTCAGGATGGCGATGTCCGTCTTCTCATCTTTGCCGATGACTTGGGCCACGTATTCTTCCTTGCGCCCGGCCAGGCTCACTTTGATCTCATCCGCGCCATCAACCACGTGGTTATTGGTCAGGATGTAGCCGTTCTCCGAGACGATCACGCCGGAACCTAAACCAGTTTCCTCATACTTGCGGGAACGGTTATTCTTGGGCTCCTGCGGTGCGCCGTCTTCACCGAAGAAATCACGGAACATGGGATGGTCGAAGAGCGGGTTGCGCCGGGCATTCACCTTTACGGTTTTGGTGGAATAAATGCTGACGACGCTGGGGGCCACCTTCTTGACCACCGGGGCGAAGGTCACGGCATTCGGGCCGGTCCGTTGAACAGCCTTTTCCTGGATGTTGAACTTCGGGGCCTCATTCTTTTTGGCGACCGCCTTTTCCTGGGTGACCCCTTCATAGGCAGAAAACACCAAGATTCCCCCGACGATGGCTCCCGTCAGGCCCGCCAACGACATGCGCAAGTATTTCATAAATCGATCAGTTTTCATAGTCCGGCTAGTTCCCGGATTTCTGGCTGTCGGACTATTCTGACAGCCTTTTTGTTCTCTAGCAATGGACAGAGTAAGGCCCGGTTTTGTTCAATGAAACGGAAACTCCGTGGGGATACGGAGGGTAAGGCTTTGCCAAAAACCTTGGACATCCCGTGTGCTTCCGTGTTCTATACGAGGCTCTATTGATTGACTGGATTGAGTATGGACGAGACAAATTCGTTGATTGAACAGCGCAAGGCCAAGCTGGCCTCGCTCCGCAGCAAGAACATCGACCCGTTCCGTAACAAGTTTACGCCCACGGAGAAATGCGCTGAAGCCCGCGCGAACTACACGGAAGGCCGCCCGGTGGAACTGGCCGGACGTATCACCGCGCATCGCGACATGGGCAAGTCCATGTTCATCGACATCAAAGACCAGAGCGGTCGCATCCAGGTTTACGCGCAGAAGAATGTCATCGGCGAAGAACAATTCGACATCTTCCGCCACCTCGACCTCGCGGACTTCATCGGCGTGAAGGGCACCCTCTTCACCACCAAGACCGGCGAGATTTCCGTGAAGCTCGAAGCCTTCACCATCCTCGCCAAATCGCTCCGTCCCCCTCCTGCCAAGTGGCATGGACTGGAAGACATGGAAGTGCGCTACCGTCAGCGTTACCTCGACCTCATCGCCAATGATGACGTCAAAAAGGTGTTCCTGCAGCGTAGCGCCATTGTCCATGAGATCCGAAATTTCTTCCACTCCCGTGGCTATGTGGAAGTGGAAACACCCGCGATGCAGCCGATCCCCGGTGGTGCCGCCGCACAACCGTTCAAGACTTTCCACAACGCACTGGGTTGCGAGTTCTACCTGCGCATCGCGCTGGAGCTGTATCACAAGCGCCTGCTCGTCGGCGGCATCGATCGCCTTTTCGAGATCGGCAAGAACTTCCGTAACGAAGGTCTCTCCCGCCGCCATAATCCGGAGTTCACGATGCTGGAGGCTTACTGCGCTTTCGGTGATTACGAGACCATGATGGAGACGGTGGAATCCCTGATCAAAGGAATCGCCGAGAAAGTCTTGGGCACACTGGTGATCGAGCACAAAGACGCAGAAGGCAAAGTCATCAAGACCATCGACCTGACGCACTGGCGCCGGGCCAAATACAAAGACCTCGTGCGCGAAGTCGCCGGGAATGATTGGTTTGAGGTCACATCGGCTGAACGTCGTCGCCGGGCGATGGAAGATTTGAAGCTCGGGGGCGATATCGCCGCAGCCTATGAAGATTTTGAAGTGACTGGTGCAGTGTTCGAGAAGCTCATCGAACCGAAGCTCATCAATCCGACCTTTGTCACCCATTTGCCGAAGGAGTTGGTGCCGTTGGCTAAGCTCACGCCGGATGACCCGACTACGGTTGAGGTCTTCGAGTGCTGCATCAACGGGCAGGAGATCTCTCCGGGTTACACCGAACAGAACGACCCGATCCAACAGCGCGAAACACTGGAGCATCAAGCAGGTGGCGAGCAACAGAAGCTGGACGAGGACTTCCTCGTGGCGCTGGAGCACGGTATGCCGCCCGCTGGCGGTATCGGCATCGGCATTGATCGCCTCTGCATGATGTTGCTCGGCCAGGAAAGCATCCGCGATGTGATCCTGTTCCCGCAGTTGAAGCCGAAGCAGTAATTCATCTCTAAACACAAAACCCTCGTCCGCACATTGCAGACGAGGGTTTTTGCTTTTTAGATTATCGGCGCGCTCCGCTTACTTGCGCTTTTCATCCGCATCGATGAAATCAACGAAGGTCTTGATATCATCGCGATGTGACAGTCCGGCGGATTCCTTGCGCTGTTTCAAGCGATCTTGCATAGCGGCATCATCGGCTTTGGGATAATTCATCATGCCATCGGCGTGAGCTTTCTTTTCCTCATCCGTTTTCTTCACGTTCTTGGCCACCCAATCCGCTATCTCACCATCGGTAACGGTCCCTTTAACCAGCTCGATGAATTGTTCATGCACCAGTCCGGCTGCTTTCAACCACGTTCCATCGAAACCCTTGCCGAAATTCGGCTGATAGTCCGCGTGCAGTTTGCCGGCAAGATGCAGGCGAACTTTGTCGATATAACGCGGCAGATGCATCCAGCCGCTCATCGTTTCACGCGGGCTGCGGGGGTAAATGATATCGCTCATAGTTTACGTATCAGTTTGTCCTTGAAGGTCTTTTGAGCAATCCAAAACTGCGAATTCAGGCATTTATACAGACCTTGACAAAATTATGTGCATAATACACTTATTGTAGTGTGCAAAGAACGGCTGAGGCTATTGCCATCAACAATCTGAACCATCCGCTGGGGTTTATCGTCAACCGCACGGCTTATCTGATCCGCGTGCGCATGCGCGAGAAGCTCAAGCTCGAAGGTCATTCACTCACGCCCGAGGAAATGGCCATCATCCATCATCTCTGGCAACAGGACGGCCAGACGCAGAGCCAGCTCGCCAGCGCTGCCATCCGCGAGCGTACCACCACCACCCGCTTGCTGGATGGACTTGTGCGGAAGGGCTTTGTGGAACGGCGCGGACACCCCGATGACCGGCGCAAGGTCTGCACCTGGCTCACCAAAAAAGGGCTACAACTGCGCGACCGCCTGTTGCCCATAGCCATGCAAATGGCCAAGCATGCCACCGAAGGCCTATCCCCCAAGGATATCGAAACCACCATGCGAACACTGACACATATCCAGACCAACTTGCTGAACCTGGACCTCGGTGAACAAAAGGATTGAGGCTGTCATGAAACGATTTAACCACCTCCCTGCCCTTGCCTTGAGTTGCCTTGCCGTCCTGCTTTTGGTCGGCTGCAAGCCAAAGCCCAACGGTTCGTGGCAAGGCTACATCGAGGGCGAATACGTTTACGTCTCCGCCCCGCTTGGTGGCACCCTCACGACGCTGAACGTGAAGCGCGGTGACGCGGTGAAGAGCAATCAACCACTGTTCACACTGGAAAGTGCCGCGGAAACTGCGGCCCAGAAGGAAGCCGAACACAAGCTAGCGCAAGCGAAAGCCAAACGCGACAACTTGCTCAAAGGCCGTCGCCCTACCGAAATCGCCGCCCTCGAAGCCCGGCTGGCGCAGAGCAAAGTCGCTGCCGCTCTCGCCGAACGCGAGTTGGGACGCCTGACCACACTGCAGAAGAGCAACAGCGGCGCCATCTCCCAGGAGCAGCTTGATCAGGCTCGCTCGAAATATGAGAACTATCAGGCCGAAGCCAGGCTCATCCAAGCGGACATCGCCACCGCCAAGCTCGGTGCACGTGAGGATGAGATCAAAGCGGCTGAGCTGGAGATCACCATGCTGGAAGCGACGGTGGCAAAAGTCCGCTGGTCCGTGGATCAGAAACAGCAAGTTTCGCCGGTCGAAGGCGCCGTGCATGACACACTCTATCGCCCGGGTGAGTTCGTCAGCGCCGGGAGTCCCATCGTGTCCCTGCTGCCACCGCAGAACATCAAAGTGCGGTTCTTTGTGCCGCAGGACAAGCTGCCCTCGCTCAAGACAGGCACTCCCGTTCAAGTCACCTTGGATGGAACCGATAAAGTCTATGCGGCTACCGTGAGTTACATCGCCACCCAAGCGGAGTTCACTCCCCCAGTCATCTACAGCCAGCAGACGCGCTCCAAGCTGGTCTTCATGATCGAGGCGCAATTCAACCCGGCTGACAGTGCCACCCTCCATCCCGGCCAGCCCGTGGATGTCCGTCCCGGTTCTTAGCATCACACACCTGCATGACGGAAACCGCACAGAGCAATGCTGAACTCGTGATCGATGTCTCGGGCATCACGAAGCGGTTTGGCGCGCAAACGGTGGTGAACAGTATCGCCATGCAGGTGCGTCGTGGTGAGATCTATGGCTTCCTCGGGCCCAACGGCAGCGGAAAGACCACCTTCCTCCGCATGCTCTGCGGCTTGCTCAAACCGGACGCAGGCCAAGGCACTTGCCTCGGCTACGACATCCTCAAGCAGTCTGATGAGATCAAGAAACACGTCGGCTACATGACACAGAAGTTCAGTTATTACGAAGATCTGAATCTGGAGGAAAATCTCGATTTTATAGCGCGCATCTATCAAGTGCCGAATCGTCAGCAAGCCGTCAGCGATAGCTTGCACAAGCTCGGTCTGCACGCACGTCGCAAGCAATTGGCCGGGCAGCTCTCGGGCGGCTGGAAGCAACGCCTCGCCCTCGCCGCATCGCTAATCCATACACCCCAACTGCTCCTGCTGGATGAACCTACGGCCGGTGTAGATCCGAAAGCCCGTCGTGATTTCTGGGAAGAGATCCATCAACTCGCCGCCGAAGGGCTCACGGTGCTCATCACCACGCATTACATGGATGAAGCCGAGCGCTGCCATCGCCTCGCCTACATTGCTTATGGAAACCTGCTGACGAGCGGCACAGTCGATGACGTTGTCTCCGGCGCGAAGCTCACCACTTGGGAGGTCGCCGGGCCCGATCTCGCCAAGCTGGCGAATGAATTGCGCAAGCTGCCCGGCATCGAGCAAGTCGTCGCTTTCGGGAATACGCTGCATGTCAGCAGCCATCAGGGTGAGACCCTGCGGGCGGCCATCCAGCCTTGGATGACACCCCCCTACCGCTGGAATCAGGTCGAGTCCAGCCTGGAACACGTCTTCATCAGCCTGATGGAGCGCGCACAGGATAATTTCAAATGAGCGGCACCCGTTTCTCGTTCAAGCGCCTGTGGGCGGTGGTGGTGAAGGAATTCATCCAGATGCGCCGTGACCGCCTCACCTTCGGCATGATGGTGGGCATCCCGATGATCCAGCTCATGCTCTTCGGTTTCGCCATCAATTCCGATCCGAAGCATCTGCCCACGGCCATCATCGTGCAGGATCACAGTCCGTTCACACGCACGTTCATCTGGAGCTTGAAGAACAGCCGTTACTTCGATCTCGTGATGGTGGCGGAATCCGAGCGTGAAGTACAGTTCCTGCTGGATGAGGGCGATGTGCAGTTCGTCATCCACATCCCGGAGGATTTTTCGCGCAAGCTCATGCGGGGCGAGCGTCCCAGGCTGCTCTTGCAGGCAGATGCCACGGACCCCGCCGCCACCGGCAATGCCATCGCGGCCATCAATACGTTGGTGACGGATGTCTTCGACCGCGACCTGAAAGGGCCTTTGCAAAAACTGCGCAACAAGCCCGGCCCGGTGGAGATGCAGATCCATCGGCACTACAATCAGGAAGGGAAAACCCAATACAACATCGTGCCTGGCTTGATGGGTGTGGTGCTCACCATGACCATGATCGTCATCACCGCACTCGCCATCACTCGGGAACGCGAACGGGGCACCATGGAAAATCTCCTCGCCACTCCGGCCCGGCCAGCCGAGGTCATGTTCGGGAAAATCATCCCCTACATCATGGTGGGCTACATCCAGACCGGCCTGATCCTCGTGGCTGCCAAGTTCCTGTTCAACGTGCCCATGCTCGGTAGCATACCCCTGCTGCTCGGGTTGATGCTGGTTTTCATTGCGGCCAATCTGGCCGTCGGCATCACCTTCTCGACCATCGCGAAGAATCAGCTCCAGGCGATGCAGATGTCGTTCTTTTTCTTTCTGCCCTCCATCCTGCTCTCCGGCTTTATGTTCCCCTTTCGCGGCATGCCGGAATGGGCACAACACATCGGCTCCGTATTACCGCTGACACATTTCCTGCGCTTGGTCCGCGGAATCCTGTTGAAGGGCAACACCCTGACCGAAGCCTATACCCATATCTGGCCCATTGCCGTGTTCCTCGTCATCGTGATGACGATCGGCATCAAGCGTTACCGGCAGACGCTGGATTGAGGGCGGTTATCGGTTAAATCGTCAAAAGCGTTAAAACGTGAATGCGAATCACGCTTCAACACATTTAACTTTTCAACGAACTCTTGCCTCCCGTCCCCAAATCAGCAAACCATTCCGGGCATACACATGAAAACTTTGCGTTCACTCACGCTCGTTCTCGCTTTGGCCGGATCAATCCTCACCCTGCCGGCCCAGCAGGCAGCCACGAAAGACGCGGCACATTACCAGATTCCCGAGAAAGATGACGGACTGCCCGGTGCTGGGCCGATCCGGCGATACGATTGGTTCAAAAAACTCTGGGTGCAAAAGCGCACGGGGTGGGCGCAACGCGTGCAGCAGGATCAGAACGCCGTGGTGTTCCTCGGTGACTCTATCACGCAGGGCTGGGGTGATAATCTGGGCAACAGCTTTCCAGGCATGAAGGTCGCCAACCGCGGCATCAGCGGGGATACGACGCGCGGCGTGCTGATCCGACTGGAAGAAGATGTGCTCTCGCTCAAACCCAAGGCGATCGTGCTGCTCATCGGCACCAACGATCTCGAAGAACAAGCCGATCCTGAAACGATCACGGCGAATCTCAAGTTGTTGCTGGCCGAATTTCAAAAACACAACCCGAAGATGCCGATCATCTTGAACCAGGTGTTCCCGAGTTCCGATACGAAGAAACGTCCGGCGGACAAGATCAAGAAAATCAATGATCTCTATCTCGCCGCCATCAAGGGCAATCCGCAAGTGACCTTGATCGAAACGTGGCCACTCTTTGCGGATGCGGCAGGTGATGCGAAGAAAGAGGAGTTCCCGGATCTTCTGCACCCGAACAAGGAAGGTTACGCCAAATGGGCCTCCGCCTTGCGCCCCGCCCTGTCAGTGCTCGGCTTGCTGGAATCTCCCGCTGACACGTTCAAGCCAGAGGAAGGTTTCAAGAGCCTGTTCAACGGAAAAGACCTCACGGGCTGGGGCTATAAAACGAATAACTTCGATGGCAAGGCTACGAGCATCGATGGCCGTTACACTGCCAAGAACGGTGTGCTCATCGTGAACTATCCGCCCGAATATCGGAAGATCCAGCAGATCTGGACAACGCAGCAGTTCCCGAAAGATTTCATTCTCAAACTGGAATTCCGCGCTGGCGTGAATGCGGACAGTGGCATCTTCATCCGCCAACCGCAGTTGCAATGCCGTGATTTCCCCATCGCCGGTCCTTACAAAGATTTGAAGCAATATAAGCCGCAGGATTGGAACGAAGTGGTGGTAACGGTGACGAATGGCATCGCACACTGCACCTGCAATGGGGAAGTGTTGAACGCCGCGATGAAGGTTCCTGCGACTGGTCCTATCGGTCTGGAGGGCGACCGTGGCATAATGGAATACCGGCGGATACGGCTGAAGGAACTTCCTTAAGCCCCTTGGCTCGTAATCAGTAATTTGGCGATGACCGGCTTCCAAAGCGTGGTGATCCAGTCTGTGCAGACTGGTCCCACGCGTGCCACTTGCCAGCCTGAATAGTTAAGTTCATTCACCATGGAAAGGGAGCGCTCGTAGTTGGATGAATGCACTACGACAGGACAGACCGGCGCTTGCCTGGCAAGAAATTCAGCCACCAACAATCCGTCCGCAGCATCCTCTGAAGCAGGCACTTCATTGAGATCATGATCCAGTGAGATCAACCGGGCATTTCCCAAGTGAACAGGCAACTCCCTGATCATCACCCGCGCGTTATTCCAGAAAATGATTTCGGACCCGGGAGCCAACTCCGTGAGAACTGCGATGAAACCATCCCTGCGTTCCTGATTGTCCTCCAGAATTAAAATCAAGTTACGCACGCTTACCCCGCCTTGTGCACATACGGCACCAGGTCGATCCGCCATTTGCCCTGCCGTTGCGGCTTGTTGTTGAAGCACAGCGCGTGATACGCCGCGCCGAGGGCCCCGGCGTATTCACCCACTTGCGCTGGCACGATCTTCGCGCGAGTGCCCGTCGGTTGCCATTCCATCGGTTCCAGAAATTCTTCCAACGGCTTGAACAACGCATCTCCCGCCCTGGCGATTCCACCGCCGATGATGACCACTTCCGGGTCCAGGATGTTGATAAATGAGCACACGCCCGCAGCAAGTGCTTTCACCGACTTCAACCAAATCTCCCTGGCTTTCGCATCGCCCGATTTATATGCCGCGATGAGATCATGTGTTGAAGCAAAGCGTCCTCCGGAACGTTCCGCGATGGTGCAATTCCCGATGGCCACTTCCAGACTTCCCGGCGTGCCGCAGATGTCCGCCTCACCATCCGGATTCAAGCTCGCATGCCCCAGATGCCCTGCGCGCCCCAGGCGCCCGCGCAAGAGCTGCCCATCCACGATCGCCGCTCCGCCCACGCCCGTGCCCAGCGTCAGCATGATGACATTCTGGCAGCCTTTGCCCGCGCCCATCCAAACCTCACCGAGCAAGGCCGCATGACCGTCATTAAGTACCGGCACGGTCTTCTCCATCTGCAAATGTTTTGTCCAGTCCAGCCCGACCAATCCCGCCAGACGCCCCGGCATATTCGCAATGGATTTACCATCCGCCGCGGCCAGACCGGGAGCCGAAAGCCCAATGGCAATCGGATCCTTCCCCTGCTCTGCTGTGAATCCACGCACAATGGCCGAGATGCGTTTTGCCCAGGCCATGCTTGTGGTGGCATCGAAATCCTCCTGCCGCTTGACCAGCACTTCTCCCCGGGCTGTCACCACGACAGCCTTCACGCTCGAACCGCCCAGATCGATGCCTAACGCGTAAGGTTCAATTTTCATCAACGCCTCCAATCTGCCGCCATTCCGCCGGACTACAACCGCGAAATTAAGCACCTCCCTCTGTTACTTCCCAGCCGCCATCCACCGCCAGCACCTGGCCGGTGATGAACTTCGCCTCGTCCGACAGCAAGAAAACCGCCGCCGCGCTCAAATCCTCCGGCTGCCCGATGCGTCCCCCATCCAGCGGCTGCTTTGAGCGGATGAACTTCATGATCGCTTCATTCGTCTGCGCGCGCTCGGACATCGGCGTGGCTACCAGTCCCGGTGCGAGTGCATTGAAGCGGATGTTCTGCGTCGCGTAATAAGCCGCCGAAGCTCGCGTCAGCCCGATGATCCCCGCCTTCGCCGTCGCATACGCATGTGTGCTGAAAAACTTCGGTGATGGCGACCACGCCAGCACCGAGGCGAGATTCAGCACCACGCCACCAGAAGCTTGTTTGAGGAACTGCTGCACCGCCGCGCGATTAGAGTAAAACACCGAATCCAGATTAACCCCTAGCGTATAGGACCAGCCCGTATCCGTGCATTCATGCAAAGGCCCATCCCCCATGCGACGCCCACTGCCACCCGCCACATGATACAGCCCGTGGAATCCGCCGAAATGTTTCAGCGCCGTGCGGATGGCCTTCACCGCCGTATTCGGATCAGTCGCATCCGCCGTGGTCACCTTCGCTGCTTTGCCCAAAAGCTTCTGCGCTTTTGCTGACGTCCCCCGGTCCAATCCTACCGCCACCACCTTTGCCCCCTCGGCCACGATCGCCTCAGCCGTCGCCAGCCCGATGCCACTCGTGCCGCCGATGATGACAATGACCTTATTCTTTAAACGCAAACCCATATCACCTCCTAACTAAGCAGCATTCACCTAAGAACGCCACCTCGATAAAAACCTCCTCACTCAAATCAAAATATCCTTCACCACATGTCCGTGCACGTCTGTAAGCCGGAAATAACGTCCCTGATACTTGAACGTCAACCGTTCGTGATCAATGCCCAGCAAATGCAGCATCGTCGCGTGAAAATCATGCACGTGCACACCTTTGCTCGCCACGTTGTAGCCGAACTCATCCGTCTCGCCATACACCACGCCCGGCTTCACACCGCCGCCCGCCATCCAGATACTGAAGCAACGTGGATGATGATCGCGTCCATAATTCGTCGGTGTCAGCTTGCCTTGCGAATAATTAGTGCGCCCGAACTCCCCGCCCCATACCACCAGCGTGTCATCCAACATGCCGCGTTGCTTCAAGTCTTGCAGTAACGCCGCCGCCGGTTGATCCGTCTCCTGGCATTGCCGTTTGATGCCGCCCGGCAAACCACCGTGCTGATCCCACCCTTGATGATAGAGCTGGATGAACTTCACCCCCCGCTCCGCCAATCGCCGCGCCTGCAGGCAATTCGCCGCGAACGTCCCCGGCTTCTTCGCATCCGGCCCATACATATCCAGCGTGGCCTGCGATTCCTTCGAGAGATCCATCACATCCGGCACGCTCGTCTGCATCCGATACGCCATCTCGTACTGCGCGATGCGCGTATCGATCTCCGCATCCTGCACCTTCGTCGCGCTGTGCTCGTGCAACTCGCGCAAACGGTCCAACATCATCCGTCGTCCTTCACTGTCGATGCCCTCGGGATTATTCAGATAAAGCACCGGATCTTTGCCCGAGCGGAACTGCACACCCTGATGCCGCGACGGCAAGAAACCACTGCCCCACAAGCGTGAGTAAAGTGGCTGATCCGTCTTCCCCTTCGTGATCAACACCACGAATGACGGCAGATTCTCGTTATCGCTGCCCAGGCCATAATGCAGCCACGCTCCGATACTCGGCCTGCCGGAAAGCTGTGACCCTGTCTGCAAGAATGTGATCGCCGGATCGTGATTGATCGCCTCCGTGAACATCGAGCGCACGATGCACATGTTGTCCACCTGCTTCGCCGTATGCGGCAGCAACTCGCTGATCCACGTCCCGTTCTTCCCGTGCTGGTTGAACTTGTAGATGGACCCCGCCAGCGGCAGCGAAGCTTGATTTCCCGACATGCCCGTGAGCCTTTGCCCCTTGCGCACCGAGTCCGGCAACTGCTCACCATTTCGTTCATTCAGCAACGGCTTGTAATCAAACGTCTCCAACTGCGACGGTCCGCCGCTCATGAAGAGATAGATCACTCGCTTCGCCTTAGCCGGAAAATGCGTCTGTCCGTTCAAGATGCCCTTGTCCGGCGCTTGCGCCACGGCACCAAACGAACTCACCGGGTTCACAAGATTCGCCAGCGCGATGCCGCCCAGCCCCAGACCGAAGCGGTTCAGGAACTGTCGCCGGCTCAAACCCAGCGCATCCAACGGCCCGGTGCAAAGTGATTGATGGTTCGTATTCATCGCTTCATCACAAATTCGTCAAAATTCATCAACGTACTCACCAGCATCGTCGTCGCCGCCACATCGGCAGCGTCGAGGGTTGCGTCCGCTTTCGCCTCACCTGTCTTCAAAAGCTTCTGCGCCGCCTCACCATTCGTGGTGAACCGTGCCTTCTGCTCCGCAAACAATCCCTGCAGGATTTCCACCTCGCGCTTATCCGGCACGCGCCCCGTCAGCAGACGGAACCCATTCCCGATCCGCTTCTCCACCGACTGCGGCTCCGTCTTCACCAATTTCTCCGCCAGCACCCGTGACGCCTCAACAAACTGCGGATCATTCAACAACACCAAAGCCTGTAATGGCGTCGAAGTCGTCTCCCGCTTCGCCGTGCAGATCTCGCGCGACGTCGCATCAAAGCTCACCATGGACGGCGGCGGTGAAGTCCGACGCCAGAATGTGTAAAGGCTGCGCCGATACAGTTTTTCGCCCTTGTCCTGCACGTAGGTCTTGCCCGTACCCGCTTCTTCCCACAGCCCCGCTGGCTGATATGGTTTCACACTTTGCCCGCCGATGGTCGGATTCAACAATCCGCTTACCGCCAGTGCCGCATCCCGTATTTGCTCCGCCGCCAAGCGATGCCGCGCACCGCGAGCCAGCAGCAGATTTTCCGGGTCCTTTGCCATCTGCTCCGCACTCGGCACCGAGGATTGCCGATACGTCGCGGACATCAGGATGAGCTTATGCAAAGCCTTCCGGTCCCAACCCGATTCCATGTATTTCCGCGCCAACCAGTCGAGTAATTCCGGATGCGTCGGCCGCTGACTCTGCGCCCCGAAATCTTCCACCGTGGAAACCAATCCCCGCCCGAAATGCAGTTTCCAGATGCGGTTCACGGCCACCCGCGCGGTCAGCGGATTGCGCGGGTCCGTCATCCACTTTGCCAGTCCCAGCCGGTTCTTTGGATACTCGGCAGGCATCGCCATGATACGCTCGGGCGTGCCCGGTTGCACCTGGTCCGCCGGCGCATCATACGCCCCGCGCTTCAAAAGATACGCCGGCCGCTGCTTCGGCAGTTCCTTCATTACCATGATCTCCTGCACCCCATAGACCAGCGTGTTTTCCGCCACGCGCAACTGCTTCAACTCCGCTTGTGCTTGCTGATACGCCTCATCGTGGCGGTTCAGATAATACGCGAACAACCGCTCATCCGTTTCCACTTTGGCTTGCCCCGCCGTCGCCAGCAGACCCTCGACCTCGATCTCCGTTAATGCCACGTCATATACCGTGAACTCGTCGATCATCCCGTTCTTGAAGCCATTGTCACGGAACCGCCCCGCCAAAGTCAGTGGGATGTTCCCCGCTTCCGCATCACCCCATTCGGCGCGATGGATGATATCCCTCGTCAACCCATCTCGCACCGTCTCCATCGTCTGCTTCTTGCCGTTAACATACAGCGCCACGCCCGCCGCCTTGCTGGAACCATCGTATGTCACCGTGATGTGCGACCAATCGTTCAACGCCAATGCCTCCTTCGCCCGCACCCCGATTGCATTCCCCGGCCAGAAATGGATGAGTCCGAAGAACGGCTTGCCCTCCTCTAGCACCAGCTCATACCCGCGGCTGCCGGAATCACTCCACGCCCGCGACCGGTGGAACACCACCGCCCGCGGCAACTTCTCCGTCGGCTTCACCCATAGCGTGAAGGTGAACGCATCCGTCCGCTTGAACTCGCCCACACCCTTGCACTCCAGCTCATTGTCCCCGCTGAACTGCAATGCCTGCCCTTGCTTGCCCGTCACCGCTTTCGGCGCATCTACCAGCACCGCCACATTGGTGCCCTGCACATTCGGCGTCTTGTTATCCTTGATCTCATCCAGCGCAAACCGCGCCACGGGCCGCACTTCCGGCATCGCCGCACCAGGATTCTTCCAAGTCTCAAAACGGCTCTTCGCCTCTTGCGCGATGAGTTTCAGCTTCGCCTCCTGCTGCGCGATCTGCGTCTTGAGCAGCAAGTGCTTCGCCTCCTGGTCATCCTTGTAGAGGCTCAACGCCGGGGTCGGGGTCGCGCGCGTGAAGTGCGAGTACAATCCCGATTCATCGATGCTGTTGAAGAACGCTCCTAAAGAGTAATAATCCTTCTGGCTGATTGGATCGTACTTGTGATCGTGGCAACGTGCACACTCCAGCGTCAGGCTCAGAAACGCCGTGCCCATCGTGTGCACGCGATCCGAAACATACTCCACGCGGAATTCCTCATCGATGCTCCCGCCCTCGTTCGTCTGGCGGTGCAAGCGATTGAACGCCGTGGCCAGATATTGATCCCGCGTCGGCTTCGGTAGCAGATCCCCGGCGAGCTGCCACGTGATGAACTGGTCATACGACAGATTCTCGTTGAACGCCTTGATCACCCAGTCGCGCCACGGATACATGTTCATGTCCACATCCGCCTGATAACCGAAAGTATCCGCATACCGCGCCAGGTCCAGCCACTCCCGCGCCATCTGCTCGCCATAAGCGGGCGATTGCAGCAAGCGGTCGATCACTTTCTCGTAAGCATTCGGCGATTTATCCGCCAGGAACGCATCGATCTCAGCCAATGTCGGCGGCATGCCTGTGAGATCAAACGTCACGCGCCGGATCAATTGCTCCTTCGTCGCCTCCCCCGAGGGCTTCAGCTTTTCCTGCTCCAGCCGCGCGAGGATGAACTGGTCGATGGGGTTCTTCACCGCCCGCGTATTCTTCACCTTTGGCGGCGTGACCTTTGCGATCTCCGTATACGCCCAATGCTTGCCCCACGGCGCGCCCTGCTCCACCCAGCGCTTCAAGGTCTGCTTCTGCTCTTCGGTCAGCGTGCGATGCGATGACGGCGGCGGCATCACCTCATCCTCATCGTTGCTTAGGATGCGCACGATCAACTCGCTCTGGTCAGGCTTGCCCTTCACGATGTTCGCCACGCCCTTGTTCACGCGGAACGCCCCCTCCTCCGTGTCCAACCGCAGCTTCGCCTTGCGCCCCTCATCATCCGGCCCGTGGCAATGGAAACACTTATCCGACAAGATGGGCAAAACGTCCTTGGCAAAGTCCACCTTCCCCGCCGGGCTCGCCCCCAGCACCGCCCATGAACCCACGCTCAGGCTGATAAAAGCAGCCCAGATCGCGGTCATTCCTTTTCCCGTCATGTGCATCGTTACTTAGATACCTTTAGTTTGCCTTCATCGCAATGGATGAAACGGTCCCACCCATTGTAAAATCCTGCCGTTATTCCCTTCGTTCTCGTAATCGTCGTCGTCCTCGTCCTTGACCTCTCCCTTCGTAGCCGACGAGGTAAGGAGACGGAACTGAACGTCTCCCCCCACGGCCATCTGAGCCTCTCACTTTCTCCCAGCAGCTTTGTCATATTTCTATCCAATCACATTTTTTCGCGCTCCGTTATCACTCCCCTCGCTATTCTCTGTTATTCTCAGACAAAATTCACCAATCACGCATTCACCCTGCCCCCAAAACGGTGCCTCCGTTAGCCTTCCATCGGCTACATCGGCTGCATCGTCACAAAATGTTCGTTTCGTCATGCCCTCATTCAATCACGCCTTACCCCCATCGTTATCACTCCACTCGCTACAACTCACTCCAGCTACACAAAATTTCGCTTTCCTGTCACCATCCTGCCATCGATTTTCCCATCACCAATAGGCTTGTGTGCGCTATCTGGAGACAGAATCATTAAAAATGAAAAGAGACGCCCCGTTCCCAGAGCGTCTCCTTAAAGCTTTCTTTTACGTGTATTCTGGGTATATTCTGTACTTTACCCCTACTTACCCGCATCCCGCCACAACCACCGCATCGTATCTGGGAAGATGCTTCCGCCATGTTTGCCGTTGTGCCCGCCGTCACCGAACTCGAATTTGTAATCCCAACCCGCGTACTTCAGCGCTGCCGCCATGTCCTGGTTCGCCAGCGGCCAGTTCCCGTGCATGTTGTCCAGATCCGTGGAACCATCTTGCAGGAACACGCGGATCTTGCGGCGGCCTTCGAGCAAATTCATCGCGGAAGGCAGATAATAGTTCTTCGCATTCTCCGGCTTCGTCCGACGAATCAATGACGGATAGACATAACCGCCACGAATGTTCGTGAAGCTGCCGATGTGGCTCACCACCTTGCCGAAAACATCCGGCCGCTCCCACGCCACCGTGAAGGCGCAGATCGCACCCGAGCTGTTCCCGCAAATCGCCCGGTCCGTCGGATTCTTGCTGATGTTATATTTTTTCTCCAGATCCGGAAGCATCTCTTCGATGAGGAATCGCGCATACAGATTCGTCACCGAATCATACTCGAAGCTGCGATTGCTGCGTGCCTGCTGCCCCTTCTCCGCCGCCGGATAAGTCCCTGGATTGATGAAGAGCGCGATCGTCACCGGCATCTCCTTCGCCGCGATCAGGTTATCGAACACCACCGGCACCCGATATTGCCCGGTCGCGCTCACCATGCCGCCGCCATCCTGGAAAACCATCAAGCTCGCGGGCTTCGCCGCATCATACTGTGCCGGCACATAGATCCAGTAATCGCGTGTCGTGCCGGGGAACACCTTGCTCTCCTTGAGCGTGAACTTCTCCACCTTCCCTTGCGGCACCCCTGCCTTCACTTGCGAATCCGGTCCGAGCTTGTAATCATCCGCCGCCAGCACGGCAGCCGTGAAAGAGAAACACATAAATGCCACCAAAGCAGCACGCATACGGAGAAATTGCATGCCCTGAATACTGCGCGAGCTGGCTCCACTGTCAATGCTCTGTGGCATGGCGCTCCGCACTTTACCTCGCTTCCTGATTATAACTTGATCTTCCGCACCACCTGCTGGTTCGCCTCCCAGTAAGTCTTCTTCAGCTTGATTGTCGGCTCCTCTGCCGCTGGCTGCACACGGCCGTCCTCATCCGTCGCCCGTGAAACCAGCGTGTGCTCTCCTTCACCCGCCCCTTTCCAGTCATAGCTCCAGAACGTCCATGAATACTCCGCCTGGTTGGCTTTATCCAAAGTCGCCTTCTGCCACGTCCCATCATCCAGCTTCAATTCCACCGACCGGATCGGCGTACCATCGCTCCAGGCCGCACCTTGAACGCGCAGAGTCCCGTCCTTCAGCTTCAGCACGCGCGCCACGATGCTCTTCACATTCATAAAACTCACCGAGGTCTCGCGATACAGCACATCCCCATCCGCCTGTTCCTCCCCGCGAATGGTCACGTATTCACGCGCCATATACTTGCTCATGAAGCGGCGGTCCTGCACCTCGATGCGTGACAACCACTTCACCCACGCCACACCGTACCAGCCCGGCACGATCAGCCGCAGCGGATACCCATGCTCCTTCGCCAGCGGCTGCCCGTTCATCTCCCAACAAAGCATGATCTTGTCCTGCAGCGCATCTGCCAGCGACAGGCTCCGCGAGAACCGCATGTCAAACTCCGCTTCCCGGATCTTCTCCCGTTTCTCGTCGGTGCCGATGAACACCACCTCGATGCCCCGCTTCTTGATGCCGCATTCCTTGAGAATCGGCGCGAGTGGCGTGCCCTTCCACTTTACATTCGCCACCGCACCCATGAAGTTCGGGCTCGCCCCGTTGCCGCCGCATTCCAGCGTGGCCATGATTTCCTTCTGGGGCCGTTGCTTCAACTCCGCCAGCGTGAACGTCTTCGGCTTGTCCACAAACCCGGTGATGTCCAGTGTCCACTTGTCCGCCTCAATGGTCGGCGTGTTGTAATGACTCACCACGTACACATCCTTGTTGGGCGTGGTCCAAGTCTTCAATTCTTCCCACTGCACCATCGGCCGGTTTGGATTCTTCGGCTGCGGCGTAGTGAACGGCACCAGCACCGCCCCCTCTTCCGGCTCTCCAAAACCGAATACCGACAATGGCCGCTGCGCAAAAGCCGCCGCCGCAAACGCCACACTGCCTTTAAGGACAGCTCTCCGGGAAATGGTTCGATCGTTCATAATGGGTATGAGTTGATGATTATCCCTCCGCGCATACGGCACAAGACCGAAACCGCACTCTCCGGATCATGGTTTGGACAGATCAAAACACGCCATCTCGAAAAGATTGCGCACCAGTAATTTCCCATCCGCGATGACCGGATGATTCCATGTCTTGCCTTTGATCGCCGGAACACGTGCCACTTCCTCATGCCGCTCAGAGGTGGCTTTGACCAGCGCCAGATCGCCGTTACCACACAGGATGATAAGATGCCCCTCTGTCATGATGATCTGCCCGTAACCATACCGCCCATCCTTCCATTTACGCTCGCCAGTGTCCGCCTCGATACAGGTCAGAATCTCCTCATCCAACCCATAGACATGCCCTTGCCAGTAGATGGAGCTGCTGAACTTGTTCTTCAGATTCCTATTCTTCCAAAGTTCTCGCGCTTGAAACGCACCCTTGACCTGCGTCACCTCCATAGCCGTGCTCCCCACAAAGTAACCTGCCGAAACCATCACCCGGTTGCCATTCCACACCACCGGCTGGGCGATGTTCCGCCCCATCAACGGCTCCCCCCAGGGGAAAGACCATAACACCCGTCCATCGGCTATGGCCACGCCCATCACTCGCTTGGCTGCGACCACCAGTATCTGGCGTTCTTCGGCCAGCGTCACCACTGTCGGTGAAACATACGCTTGCCGGTCATCGCCGCTTGCCCACCTCAGTGCGCCCGTTTCCCGATCATAGGCCACCATGGAATGGCCGTTCGTCGCCCCCGGCAAGATCACCACCAGATCATCGACTACCAAAGGCGAGACGGCACACCCGTATTCCAAAAGCGGCGCGCCATACTCCTTGGTAATATCATGCCGCCAGATCAATGCACCCGATTGTGCATCCAGACAGCGCAATTCACCATTCGCTCCCTGCGCATACAGCCGGCCATCAGCCCAAGTAGGGGTCGCGCGTGGTCCGTCACCGCCGATAGATTCGCGGAACTCCGCCGCCCAGGCATTCGTCCACACTTGCCGCCCCGTCTGAAGTTCATAAGCCACCACCACCTCCATCGCTCGCCTCTGCTCGATGGTATATGCCAGCCCATCAGCTACCGCAAACGAAGCATAACCGCCACCGATGGGTTGCCTCCAGAGCAGTTTGGGAGGCGTGGTGTTCCAAGCCGTATTGATCGCTTGCTCTGTATATATTCCTTCGCGCTGAGGCCCACGAAAGCCCGTCCAGTAAACCCCTCCTGAAACCACATTGCTCGCCGTAACAACCCTCACCTGCTGCTGCAAACGGGCTTCCAAAGCCTCGTGATCCGTCAGTGTGCGATTGAACGTGATGGTCGGGTTATACCCGCCGCGCCATTCATAAAGATCGATTCCAAAAAAGACATGCAGTCCCCAAAAGATGGCGGAGAAATAGATGATCGCGTAGAGCGGGATGCCGACAGAGCCCAGCAGCTTTTGACGCCAGCCGATACTTCGGCTCACCCACAGTAAAATCAGTGCGACAGGTGGCGCAAAAAGCGTCACCCAACGCAATACCGTAAGGGAAAGAGATGGTTTCTTGTCCTCCATGAGACAGGATGCTGAACACCACCGCCAGTGGCATCGAGCAACTGTTCACGAAGCTAAGCTAAGACCAGAAACAATTCTAGGCAAAAATTACAGCCTCGGCGCGGTCGGTCTGAACGGCGGCATGAAATTCGGCGCGCCCTTCACCTTGATTTTGCGTTTGTAGATCAACGGTCCGCACGCCGCATACAGCGTGTCAAGGTTCTCGCCACCGAAGTCCAGGTTCGACACCCGGCCATTCGGCGTCGGGATGATGCAGTTCACGCGACCCGCCTGATCACACACCTGCAAACCCATCGCCGTAGCCACCCAGAGCCGCCCATCACGATCCACCCGCATGCCGTCCGAGCCCGCATCCTGGCGATTGTCCGGCTCATGCAGCCAGTAGTACTTCTGCTTGTGCTGCAGCGTGCCATCGGCCTTCACCTGATAGCTGTAAACCCAGCGCGTCTTCATGTCCGAGACATACAGCAACGTCTGATCCGGCGACAGCGTGATGCCGTTCGCGAAGATCAATCCCGAATCCACCACCTTCTTCGTGCCGTCCGGCTTCACCAACCATACCTTGCTCGGGCTCACACGATCCCAGCTCGATTCCGTCACGTAAATGTTCCCGTTGTTCGCCACCGTCAGGTCGTTGCCTTTGAACCCGGACGCGATCACCGTCGCTTTCCCATCCGTCGCATATGCCACGATATTGCTCGTCGCCGCGCAAACCGTGTAGAGCCGCCCATCCGGTCCGAAGCGCTGACCGTCGCCCAGATTATTATCCTCCACGAATGTCACCGCCTTGCCGTCCACCAGCTTCATCGTCTTCTTCATCCCGCCCGTGTTGAAGAACACCTCACCCTTTGCATTCACCGCGACGCCTTCGGTGCCTTTGTAACCTTCGGATGCGATATGCCATTCCTCACCGGGGATCAGGATGTCCTTCAACTGCGGCGAACCCTGCCCCTTCTTCACCGGCTCCGGCCAGCCCTTCCACAAGTAACGCATCGCATCCGGGAACACCGCAGTGCCGTGCTTGCCATTGTGCCCGCCCTCACCCCACACGAACGAATGCTCATACCCCGCGAAGGCGAATGACCGCTGCATCGCCTGATTCACGATCCACCAATCACCGGCGTAAATGTTCAGATCATTGCTGCCATCCTGCAGGAACACCCGCAACGGCTTCGGCTCCGACTTCCGCACGAGGATCGGATACTCATCCGCCCCGCGCAACCCCACGTATGTGCCCACCACACTGAAAACCCGGCTGAACGCGTCCGGCCGTTCCCACGCCGCCGTAAAGGCACACACCGCGCCGCTGCTGGAGCCACCGATCGCCCGGTCATTGCCGTTCTTGGACAGCACGATCGCCCGCCCATCCGCCGTCTTCTTCGTCTCCACTTCCGGCAGCAATTCTTCGAGCACGAACTTCGCGTAATCTCCGCCGAGACCGTCGTACTCGTAACTACGATTGAACCGCGGCAAGGCATTCGTGTTCGCCTCCTTCACCCGGCCATGCACCACGAAGACCCCGATCATCACCGGCATCTCCTTCTTGTGGATCAGATTGTCGAACACCGTCGGCGCGCCCCATTGCACTCCGTCCTGGTTCACATACACGCACGCGGGCGACTTGCCGTCATACTGCTTCGGCACATACACCGTCACATCGCGTATCGTCCCCGGAAACACCTTGCTCTTCTCGAAGCTGAACTTGATCAATTCCCCCTGCGGCACCCCCTCCTGTTTCTTGGAATCTGGATGAACCGGATATTCATCCGCAGCAAAAGCAGCGAACGAAACCACCAACGATGTGGCAAGGGCAAAAACAGATGTCAGGCGCATAGATTGAATGCACCCGATTATGAAGACCGCCTCACCAATTTCAATCAGATGTTATCCCCTTAAATCCGTCATGCGTTCCTTGAACTCCTCTCTAAATTCGTCCAACCCGGAAAACTCCCCGGCATAAGCGGCCTCTTTTAAGAACTCGTACAGGTCTTTTGCCTCGCTGGAAGTCTGGGTTCGCCAATAGCCCAATGTTTTATCAACGCCAGCTCCGACCAAAAGCTCCACCGGTATGCCGCAATGCGTATCAAATGAAACCTGCTTGGCTTTCCAGATCAGCAAGGCGTCTTCCGCATGCCGCAACTCGAACAATAGCCCAGCGCACAATACAATGCTGCTGCTTACCGACCATGCTTCGCCGTGCGCGATAATCTCCTGTCCCAGCAAATACCGCACAAAGTGTCGATCATCTTGACTCAGATTTGCAGCAACTTCCTTGATAACTTCAAACCGGAACTCTTCATGAGCATCAACACCTTCACTGGATGCGCTTGTGGAGATTACAGCCTCCAGCATGGCTGTAATTTCCGCTGGAACATCTCGAGACAATCGGACTTGTTGAACAAGCTCGGCAGCGGTCATATCAAATCAAAGTTGCTCTCTCGTTCTCACTTTTTTATATCTGCGCCCATCCGCGTCCATCTGCGGTTAACTTCCTATTCATCCCTTCGTCATTGCAACCGCCCCATCCCATCCCCCACCCGCGCATACAGCTCCCGGCACTGCCGCGAATTATCCACCAGATCCGCCGCCAGCTTGATCCGCCCTGGCTCAAAGATCGTGATCGTCGAGCTGCCGCCGAATTTGAAATACCCTTTCTCATCCCCCTTCGCCACCGCCTTGCCCGCCGAAAACGTCTGCACTGCGGAGCCCACATTCGTCGCCCCGATCTCCAGCAGCAACACGCGCCCGAACTGATCCGACTCCAACACCGTCAGCCAGCGGCGGTTCTCCCACAGATACGAGAGCCGCTGCTTCAACGCGATCGGATTCACCGAATACAACGGCCCGTTCAGCAGCCTCGTTTCGGCAGGCACACCCGCCGCCGTGAAATGAAACCGGTGATAATCCACCGGACACAGCCGCGAGAGCACCAACGCCCCCTTCGCATACCGCTCTGCCAGTGCGGCATCACCCACCAGCGCCGCCAGGTCAAACCGCTGCCCCTTCACAAAGACTCCATCCACCTGTGACACATCCTGAAAACCCAGATGCCGCGCATCTGCCGGAAACACCACGGAATCGGGATTCGTATCCAATGGACGCGCCGTCGGCTTCAGCTTGCGATAGAAGAACTCGTTGAACGTTTGATAAACCTCGGGCGCATCCGCAAAGTCCGCCGGGTTCACCCCGAAGTCTTTGATGAATCGTTGCACCTTCTCCCGGCTTGCAGGCTGATCCATCCGCCACCCGTACCAGCGTGAAAAAAACGCCCGCTTCGCCACCAGCTCCAACGAGAGTTTCCCGAGCGGATTCCCATAGGCCCAGTTCAGCCATGCCCCGCCATAGACCTGCTCCCGCTCCACCTTGCCGGTGTAACGGTTAAAAAATTCGATTGCTTCAGTCTCAGCCATGAAGCACCGAGACTATACAGACGCCAGCGCCTCGACCAGCTTTTGCAACTGCTCCCGCGTATGCTCGCTGGAGATCGCGAACCGGAAATACCCGCTCTCCGGCCCGCCGGGATACTGGATGAACGGCGGATAAATCCCCGCCTTCAATAACGCTTTCCTCAGCTTCTCCGCCTCCACCTTGGACTTGGGCACGATGGGAAAAATCGGACTGGCCTCTTCCGGAATGGCCACACCCGCACGGTGCAACTCCTTCCGCAACCACTGGATATTCGCGAACAACCGCTTGCGCAAACTGGCATCGCGCTGCCGCTCCGCCACCGCCGCCAGACACCCGTTCACCAGCGGCAACGGCATCGGCGTATTCCCCACCAGCACCCGGCTCTTCGCCAAAATCAACTCATGCCACTTCGTCGGCGCGAGGATGACGCCACCATACACCCCAAAAGCCTTGCTCAACGTCACCGTCTGGATTACCCGGTTGCGCGAGAGCTTCCCCTGCTCCAAACTGCCCTGCCCCTTCGTGCCATACACACCCGCCGCATGCGCATCATCCACTAGGAACAACGCATCCTCCGGCATCACCGCCAGATAGTCTTTCAACGGCGCGAGCGAACCATCATGCGCGAACATCCCGTCCGTCATCACCAGGCTCCGCTTCGGTTGCCCCGCATCCCGCCACTTCGTCAACAGTGAACCCGGCGAGCGATGCGCAAACACCGTGACCGGACACCCCAGTAACTGCGCCGCATCTTGCAGACACGCATGCGCCCGCTCATCGATGAACACGTGCTGCACCTCCCCCGCCAGCCCTTGCGCCACCGCCAGATTCGTCAGATAACCATTGGAAGTTAGAATGGAATCCTTAACTCCGAAGAACTTGGCGAGCGCTCCTTCCAGTTTCCCATAGAGCACATGATTCCCCGTCGTGCGACGCGATGCCGCCACATTGAGCCCATACCTGTCCACTCCCTCCTTCACCGCCCGCAACACCTTCGAATGACTCGCCAGCCGGAAATAATCGCACCCCGCGAAATAAATCAGCTTCTTCCCGCGATACCGCACATACGTACGGTCCACCTGCTGCAATTCTGGTGCTTCAATCATCACTTAAAAATCTATGCTTCTCTGATAGACCTGAGAGTTTGGCTCTTTGTTTAAAATCAATTGGCGTAAATTCGCGGAATTCGCGTCACTCCCTCTTCCTCACCCCGATCGGCTCCCGCGAGATCACCACCTCATCGATGTACACATGATGATCCGCCTTCGCCGTCCAAGTCCCGCCGAGATAGATGTTCAACCAAACCATCTCCACCTTCAACGTATCCACGCTCCGCATCCGCACATCCGTTTTCTCAAACGCCAGCTTCCCATCCACCCAGCCGCGCATGATGCCATCCGCCTTCCCCGGCGTGTTCAGCTTCACCTGTTGTTCGATGCAATACCAACGGTTGTTCTCCAGATAACCCAGCTTGTCCTTGTCCCAGATCCACTGCGAGCCGTACTTCCCTTTCATGTCCATGTGATAGCAGTAATAACCGATCGGCGTCTTGCCATCCTTGCGCCCCTCGAACTGCCCGCGCGCCGACCACCCATCCGTACCGTTCACCGGGCGACCGCCCCAGCCCGCCTTCCCATAAGTCCCGCCCACGCCCGGAAACTTCCCACCCTGCGTCGCCGTCCAGTCATCCCCCAGCCGCAAGTAATAGCGGAAGAAGACCTCCTCCGGCTCGCTGCCCGTCTGTTTCTTGAACTGATACTCCACGCTCGTGCCATAGTGCCCGTCCTTGTTCACCTTCACGCGAAGTGCCTTGCCGCTGAGAGGCTCGAACTTCCTCTCCGGATCGCTCGTCACCAGCTCACAATTCTCCGGCAATTGTCGCGCCCCCCACGCCTTGAACCAGTCCGCTGACTCAAAGTCAGCCGTGAAATAAACCGACTTGTTCGTGCTTTGAGCAGTCGCCTTCGGCTGCAGAAACAAAAGGGAGACGAAACAAAACCATAACCACTGCTTGGCGATTGTGTACATAGTTTACTGACAGGCTGGCGACCACCCTATTACGTCCGGATCCGGATTTCCACCCAAACAAAAACGCCCGGCAGCCAGAGGCCACCGGGCGTTTTCATGAAAAAGAATCGCGGCCTACTTCAGCTCGGCCGACCAGAATTCATACCAGTCGTCCAGGTTGTTCAGGTTGATCGCGTCCGGCAGCACTGAGCCGTCATCATTCAGGCCGTTGGCCTTCAGGATGCCCTTGCGGGTGTCGTCCGCGTGGATGTAACCGGCGATGGACACATTCAGCTTGTGGATGTTGCCCTTCGTGAGGTTCACGCCCGGCTGCTGCTTGATCCAGGATTCGAACTGCACGTACGTCGGCTTGCTCTCGGCGATGAACTTCTTCACCGCGTCGGCATTCAGACCCAGCGCGCCGATGACCATGGAGTCATAGCCGGCACCGATGCCCGGATAGCCATCCGCCAGCTTGCCAGCGGCTTCGAGGGAAACTTTCTGCCACAAACGCGGCAAATGCAGGACGCCCAGCGGACCGGCCGTGCCGGAGCTGATCAAAGGAACAATTTTGCTCATAGAGTTAATAGAGTGGTTAACGGGCTGTAAAGATAGTGAACCGGGCCGCACAGGGTCAACGGCATTTTGCCGTGTCACCAGCTTGTAACCCGTTTCAAATAATCACCACGAACGGCGGTTTTCCGCTTTTCCGAAGGATTTCAAACAACTCGCGTCAGTTTCCGTTGGAGAAAACTACATAATAAAGGCACTTATGTTCATCCGTAATTCCCTCATTGTGGCCATTTCCCAACCGTAGCAGTCCCGCGACTGCGGGATAAGGAGGCTCTAACTCTCATTCCCGCACCATTCAAGACTCACACCTTTTAACCTTTCCCCCTCCCTTAAAGCCGCTACCTTCTCGCCCGAATCCCAGCAGGCCATGGACGCCTCTGGATGAAATCTAAGATTTATGCCACGTCTGCCACGTTTCGTTCTCGGGCTGTTCGCCGTCTTCGGTCTCCATGCTGCCACCCACGCCGCCGATCCGCTCTGGCTCCGCTACCCGGCCATCTCGCCGGACGGCACGAAGATCGTCTTCAGCTATCGCGGCGATCTTTACACCGTCCCCAGCAAAGGCGGCCCCGCCATTCCCCTCACCGTGCATGAGGCGCACGACTTCATGCCCGTATGGTCGCCCGATGGCAAAAGCATCGCCTTCGCCTCGGATCGCCACGGCAATTTCGATATCTTCCTCATCCCGGCTGCAGGCGGTGAAGCCAAGCGCCTGACCTTTCACTCCACCGCCGATTATCCCACGGACTTCACGCCCGATGGCAAGCAGGTGCTATTCTATTCGCAACGGATGGACTCGCCGCTGAACCAGCAGTTCCCCTCCCGCACCTTGCAGGAGCTGTATCAGATACCCGTCGATGGTGGCCGTCCGCTCCAGATTCTCACCACGCCCGCGCAAGACGCACGCTTCGACAAGGCCGGTGCACGCCTCCTCTATCACGATCGCAAGGGCTATGAGAACGAGTGGCGAAAACATCACACCTCCTCCATCGCGCGCGATGTGTGGGTGTATGAAAAAGAATCCGGCAAACACACCAAGCTGAGCACGTTCGAAGGTGAAGACCGTAATCCCGTCTGGAGCGCGAACGAGAAGGATGTCTATTACCTGAGCGAAAAGAGCGGTTCCTTCAACGTCTGGAAGATGTCTCTCGCCGCGCCGGACAAGGCCACGCAAATCACTGAACACACCAAGCATCCCGCCCGTTTCCTCTCTATCTCCCGGAAAGGCGATCTCTGCTACAGCTACGATGGGGAGATTTACTTGGTGAAGGGCGGCAGTGGCAAACCGCAGAAGGTGCCCATCCAGATCGCGGCGGATCGCAAGCGCAACGATTCCCAATTCACCACGCTCACCGGCGACGCCACGGAGATGACCGTCTCTCCGAAGGGCAAGGAAGTCGCCTTCGTCGTGCGGGGCGAGATCTTCGTCGTCTCCATAGATCACAAGATCACCAAACGCATCACGAACACCCCGGAGCAGGAACGCTCCGTCAGCTTCAGCCCGGATGGCCGCAAACTGCTCTATGCCGGTGAGCGCAATGGCAGTTGGAACATTTACGAGGCCAGCATCGCCCGCGAGGATGACCTGCATTTCTACAGCTCCACCATAATCAACGAGACCGCCTTGCTCGATGACCCGGCGGAGACCTTTCAGCCGCGCTATTCGCCGGACGGCAAGGAAGTCGCCTATCTGGAGGAACGAACCACGCTGAAGGTCTTGAACCTCGCGAGCAAGCAGACCCGCATCGTGCTGCCGGGTGATGCGAATTATTCGTATACGGATGGTGACCAGTGGTTCGATTGGTCGCCGGACAGCCAGTGGTTCCTCGTGAATTTTCTCGATAAGACCCGCTGGTCCGCCGAAGTCGGCCTGCTGGATGCCGCCGGAGGCAAGCCGCCCGTGAACCTGACGAAGAGCGGCTACGAGGACGAGCGCCCGCAGTGGATGATGAAGGGCAAGATGCTGCTGTGGTTCACGGATCGTCACGGCATGCGCAGCCACGGCAGTTGGGGCGCCAATGTGGATGCCTACGGCATGTTCTTCACGCAGGACGCCTTTGACCGCTTCAAGCAGAGCAAGGCCGATTACGAATTGCTCCAGGAAAAGGAAAAGAAAGACAAAGAAAAAGAGAAGAAAGACAGCGAGAAGAAACCCGCTGACGACAAGGACAAAAAGTCCGACGAAGCGAAAAAGGATGATACCAAAAAAGACGCGTCGGCCAAGGATGAGAAGAAGGACAAGGACGAGAAGAAAGTTGATCCCGTGAAGATCGAGCTGGAGGGCATCGAGAAGCGTATTGCGCGCCTGACCATCCATTCCTCGGACCTCGCGGATGCCGTCATCACCCCGGATGGCGAGACCTTGCTCTACCTCGCCAAGTTCGAGAAAGGCCACGATCTCTGGCAGCATAAGCCGCGGGAGAACGAGACCAAGCTGCTCGTGAAACTGGGCGCGGAATCCGGCCGCCTGCAACTGGATGAGGAAGGCAAGAACGTGTTCGTCCTCGCTGGCGGCAAGATCACGAAAATCGAGATCAGCTCGGCGAAACAGACCTCTGTGAATTTCAGCGCCGAGATGGAACTGAACCGCGCCGCCGAGCGCACCTACATGTTCGAGCACGCCTGGCGACAGGTGGCGAAGAAGTTCTACGTGAAGGACCTGCACGCGGTGGATTGGCCCGCTTACGAAAAAGCCTACCGCCGCTTCCTCCCGCACATCGACAACAACTGGGACTTCGCCGAGATGTTGAGCGAGTTGTTGGGTGAATTGAACGCCTCACACACGGGCAGCGGGTATCGCCCGACCAATAGCGGTGGCGACAATACAGCGAGCTTGGGCGCGTTCTTCGAGGACGGCAGCAAGGGCCCCGGCTGGAAAATTCTGGAGGTCTTGGAGAATGGGCCGCTGCAAAAGGCCGGTTCCCGGATCAAGGCGGGCCATGTCATCGAGAAGATCGACGGCGTAGCCATCGCGGAAAACACGAACCCCTATCCCCTGCTCAATCGCAAGATCGGCAAGCCGGTGCTGCTCTCCCTGCTCGACCCGGCCAATGCCATGCGTTGGGAAGAAACGGTGAAACCCATCTCCGGCGGCGAGGAAGATGAACTGCTCTACCAACGCTGGCTCAAGTCACGCCGTGAGATGGTGGAGAAGCTCTCCAGCGGCAAGATCGGCTACGCGCACATCCGCAGCATGGGCGATTCCGCCTTCCGCGAGTTCTACTCCGACGTGCTGGGTCGCAATACGGACAAGCAGGCCATCGTGATCGACACACGCTTCAATGGCGGCGGCTGGCTGCACGATGACCTCGCCGACCTGTTGAGCGGCAAGGCCTACTTCACCTACATCCCGCGCGATAACGTCATCGGCCATGACCCCATGCAGAAGTGGCAGAAGAAGACCGTGGTGCTGATGAGCGAGAGCAACTACTCCAACGCACACATGTTCCCCCTGCTCTACAAGACGCTGGGCCTGGGCGAACTCGTCGGCATGCCCGTACCCGGCACCGGCACAGCGGTCTGGTGGGAGACGCAGATGGACAAAACCATCTACTTCGGCATCCCGCAGGTGGGCATCAAGGACCGGCAGGGCAAGTATCTGGAGAACCAGCAACTCGAACCCGACCACCGCGTGAACAACGACCCCGAATCCGTCGCGAAGGGGAAAGATTTGCAGTTGGAGAAGGCGGTGGAGGTGTTGCTGAAGTAAGACACCGCCGCGAACAACCCGCGCAGCAAAAAAGGCAGATGACGATTGGCCAAAGTCATCAACCGCTGCTATCTTTTCTCCATGCAGAATTATATTTGGGCAGAGCGGTTCAAACAGGTCTATGACGCGGCGGTCTTGCGCTACAACAATGGCACGCAGAGCGCCAAGGATCTCTTCAGCAAGGAAGAAGTGGAGTTTCTGGCCTCCATCGGTTGCTCGGCCCAGGAGTTGTTTGATTTCGTGGAAGACTTCTGCCGGGGTGGTGAGCCCATCTATTCGGATGTGCTGCTCGTCACCGAGGTTCGTCGTGAGTATTTCCTGAATGTCCAGCACGGCAAGCCCAGCGGCAAGGTCATCGACTCCGCCGCCCTGCCCGCCAAGTCCGCTCCGCTCGGCGGCATCCCCTGGCTCCCGCGCATCATCGAGAAGGCGAAGGCCAAGCTGCGTGGCGAGATGCCCCCGGAACTGATGTATGGCTGCGGCGGCGACCGCCCCTTCCTGCGCGGCGTGAACATTCACTTGGCAGACTTCCTGCGTTTCGTCTGGCAAGTCGATGGCGACCAGCAAAAAGTGCTGGCCTACGTGAACGAAAACCGGGGAAAGAGGTAGCAAACCGCGGAATACACGGACCACACGGAAAGAACCCGAAGAAGTGACTTTTCTATTGGCTTAAAAGCCTATAAAAGTTCGCATGAACAAGGAACTTTTGCACAGTGATTTGACCTACGAAATCATTGGGGCATGCTTTGAAGTTTACCGGGAAAAGGGCAGTGGCTTTGTCGAGCCGGTATATCAGGAATGCCTGGAAGCAGAATTGGAATTACGCAAGATACCTTTCGTAGCCCAGCAACCGCTCATACTGGAATACAAGGGACGTCCACTCCGTTCGAAGTACCAACCCGATCTGATTTGTTACGAGAAAATCATCGTGGAACTCAAAGCTGTTTCGTGCCTGACCGATGAGCATCGTGCTCAGCTACAAAACTACCTGAAGGCAACAGGCATGCGTTTGGGGCTTTTGGTCAATTTCGGCCACTATCCAAAGGCGGAAATCGAACGGATCGTTGCCGAGCAAGGCCGATATCGCCAAGAAGATTAACTCCTCCATTTTCCGTTTATTCCGCGTATTCTGCGGTTTTACCCTCTCATCCCGACGATATCCATGCGCTTGGCGGTTTCGCGGTAGGCTTCTTCGACCCATTCTACGATGCGTTTGGGATCGGGTGAATACTCCAGTTCGATGGAGACGACGCCGTCGGGGATCTCCAGTTCTTTGATGGCTTGCAGATACGGTTCAAACTTCACCACTCCTCGGCCGGGCGGCAGATCGCCGTGCACCTTGCCATCGCAATCACTGAGATGCACGTGGATGGCTTTGCCCTTCAGCTTGCGCACATCGTGCGGGCTCGTGTCGGAGAGGACGAGATGGCTGATGTCGATGTTCGCCTTCACGCGCGGGTGATTCACCTCGTCCACGAAGCGCACCATTTCAGGCACATTGTTCAGGAGGCTGAGTCGAAAGGGTTCCAGTTCCAGTGCGATATCCACTTTTTTCTTCGCCGCGTAATCGCCCAACACACGGCAGGTGTCCACCGCATATCGCCACTGTGCTTCCGCCGGGATCACCTCGCGCTGCCAGATGTATTCACCCAGCACGAGCAGGATATTTTTCGCACCCCAGGTCTTGGCCAAATCAATGAACTTCTTCGTCCGTTCGACATGATACGCGCGCACGGGGTCGTTGAAATCGATCAAGCCAACCGACACCACGGGTAGTGAGATGATGGGCAGCTCAAGTTTCCCACACGTGTTCGCCACCAAGCTAATCTCTTTCTTCGAGATGCCGACGGCTTCGGTGAAAATGTCCACGCAATCAAAGCCGATGCGGGAGATATGCTTGAGGCCGGTGGCGGTGTCCACGCCAGCCTGTTGGAACGCGCTGTTGATGATGCCGAGTTTCATGGGAAAGTGCGGGTATCTTGGCGAGCCAAGCTCAAAATTCAAAGCTCAAAGCTCAAGGGAAACATCATAAAAATCGCGCACACGAGCCACTGCCTTGGAGCTTTGGCATTTTGAGCTTCCGCGCTGCCGTTGACAATTTAGCAAGCAGATGACACCTTGCGCGGCGTGTTCGTGAATCTGTCCCAAACCATCATGCGTCCGGCCTGCATCAAAGCAGCCTGGCCAGTTGTGGCTTGGGCTTGCGTAGCCAAGCGTCCGGCGATGCCCCGGCAGGATTCGCGAATGTAAAAACCAGATACTTTCCGAAACCCGCCGTGATACTCGCGGCGGGTTTTCTTTTTTCCGCTGCGCGACATATCGGATCATTCGGGAGGCCAATAACATGAGCACCACTACCACTGCCTCCGCTCCGCCCCGCAGCCTGTTGATCGCGGCGTTCATCGCCCTGTACACCGTCTGGGGTTCCACCTATCTCGCCATCCGCGTGGCGGTGGAGACGCTGCCGCCCTTTCTCATGGCGGGCGTGCGTTTCCTCATCGCCGGGGCCCTGCTCTATGCCTTCATGCGTATGCGCGGAGATGCCCGGCCTACCTTGCTACACTGGAAGAACTCCGCCATCTCCGGCATCCTGCTGCTGCTGGGTGGCAATGGCCTCGTCGTCTGGGCTGAGCAATACGTCACCAGCGGTCTCGCCGCCCTCATCATCGCCATCGTGCCACTGTGGATCGCATTACTTGATTGGGCGCGGCCGCAGGGTGAACGGCCGAGCGGGAAGAACATTCTGGGCATCGCCATCGGTTTCGCGGGCGTCATCCTGCTGGTGATGGGCCAGGGCAAAGATGTGCATGGTGCGGGCATCCATGTGGGCGGAGTCATCGCGCTCGTGTTCGCTTGCATCCTCTGGGCGGGCGGCTCGCTCTTCATGAAGCACAATGCCCGCCCGACCTCACCCTTGCTCGGCGTAGCGATGCAGATGCTTTGCGGTGGGGCCTCCCAATTGCTCGTGGGCCTCCTGCGCGGTGAACTGGCCGAGACCGATCTCGACGGCTTTAGCGGCCGTTCGCTCGCGGCCTTCGCCTATCTCGTGGTGATGGGTTCGTGGGTCGGTTTCAGCGCCTACATCTGGCTCTTGCAGGTGTGCAATCCCTCACTCGTGGCCACGTATGCGTATGTGAATCCGATCGTCGCCGTGTTTCTCGGCTGGTGGTTGCTGGATGAACACCTCACAGGGCAGACCATCGTGGCGGCGGCGGTGATCGTGGTGGGCGTGTGCGTGATCACGTTGCCGCGGAATTTCGGGGAGATTGTCAGGAACAAGCTCAAGCGGACATGTGACTAGATGCTTCCTAAAGCTGAAGCAACGTTCCCGCTCTGCTATGAACTCGCACTCGTGTACCGGCTCACCGAGAACTTCCAGAATGCTGCCGAGGCAAACCAGCACAGTGCTGCCATCAGGAGCATGAGCGCGAGTTGGCCAGGCGAACCCAGCTTTTGGATGAGCACGCGCACGGGGACATTCACGACGAGCATCATCGGCAGGACGAAGGTGAAAAAGGTCTTAAACAAGCCTTTGAACGCCTCGTCCGGCTGGCGGGAGATGTTGAAGAGGTTGTAGTAGCCCCATACGATGCCTTGGGCGCGCACAGTCCAGAAACTCACGCTGGTGAGGAGGAACATGAGCGAATAATGGATAAGCAAACCCACAACACTCAGCAGCAGGAAGCCGGCAATGTGGGCGACCTCAGGCACGAGGCCGAGCTTCCGGCAAGCATAGATCATGACGGCCACGCCGGTGCCCGCGCTGATGAAGCCGCCGAGGTCCACTTGCTTGAAGGAGATGAGGAAGCGCGTGTTCACCGGCAGCAGCATCATGAAGTCCAGCTTGCCCGTGCGGATGAGCTCCGAGACGTTCGCCAAATTCACAAGGAAGAAGGCGGTGAAGAGTTGCTGGATGAAGTGGCTCGCGCCGAAGAGCATGACCACCTCCCACTTCGTCCAGGTGCCGATGTGCTCGGTGTGCATGTAGAGCACGCCCACGAAGACGAGTTGCAGCGCGAACCAGAGCAGCTCGACCACAAGCCACATGAGGAAGTTCGACTTGAAGCCCATCTCGCGCACGACGGAGTTCCGCCAGAGCATGGCGTAGATACTGACGTAACGTTTGAGGGTTTCGTTCATCAAGTGATCATCAGCCGCCGACGGCGGAGTAGTGCTTGATGCCACGCGCCCAGACCAGGCGGGCGAGCATGTAAGCCATGGCGACCCAGAAGGCTTGCATGGCCAGACCGGCCCAGAGCTCGGAACCGTTCATCTTGCCGAGATAGACGTTCACGGGGAAGAACATGAGATACGGGAACGGGGTGAAGAACATGAGCTTCGTGACCAAGGGCGGTAAAATGTCCAAGGGATAGAGCTGGCCGCTGGCGGCATATTCCACGGCGAAGGCGATGAAGATGAAGGTGGAAACCTCCAACACCCAGAAGGCCAGCAGCGCGAGCGTGTAGGAGATCAAAAACTGCAACAGCGCGGTGAGCACCAAGGAAATCATAAATACTACAAGGTGCGTGCCGCTGGCCGGACCGACAAAGAAATCGCGCTGAAAAAAGATGAAGATGGCGACGGGAATGATCGCGACAATCGTGTAGATCAGCCGACCGGACGCGAACAGGACCAGCCGATACGTGAGGTAATCGATGGGCTTGAGCAGGAACTGGCTGATGTTGCCGTCCTTGATATCGGCAGCGATCTGCCAGTCGTCCTCGGTGACGGCGGTGAAAGTGTTCACCACCGTCACAATGAGGTAGTAGGAGATCATCTGGGCCAGCGTGTAGCCGGCGACGTCATCGCCCGAGGTCTTCCCGGCGTAAACGGCCCGCCAGATGAAGATGGTGGCCATGAGGGGCACGAGGCCGAAAGCGGCGCGAAAGAAGAAGTTCACGCGGTAAACGAGCGTGTTCTGCAAGCCGACATTGGCGACGTGGAGGTACTTCTTCACAGTATGACGGGCACTGCTCTAACGGTTAGAGGCGATTGAGTAAAACACCAAATCCGTGATTCCCCCTTGCCCATTGGCGCTGGTTTTGTCATCACAACCGTTCATGTTGGATGTTTCGCTATTAAAACCGGGTTCGCGCCATGTCGTCACGGTGCAGGATGTGGCCTTTGGCGGCGAGGGTGTCGCCCGGCTGGATGAGTTCGTCATCTTCGTGCCCTTCGTCATCACGGGCGAGGAAGTGGAAGTGGAATTGACAGAGGTGAAGAAGAAGTTTGGCCGCGCCAAGCTGGTGCGGGTCATCAAGCCATCCCCCCTGCGCGTGCAGCCGGAATGCCCATATTACATGGAGTGCGGCGGGTGCCAGTATCAGCACATCAGCTACGCCGCGCAGTTGGAGTTCAAGCGGAAGCAGATCGCCGACTTGTTCCAGCGACTGGGTAGCATTCCTCCCGAACTGGTCGCCCCCGTCATCCCCTGCCCGCAACCTTACGGTTACCGGAATCGCATCATGATCCGCAGCCAGTGGAACGGGCGCTTGAAGAAACTGCACATCGGTTACGTGGCGCAGGACAGCCGGTTCGTGGTGGATGTGGAGGAATGCAAGATCGCGGAGAAAGTGCTCAGCGACCAAATCCCAGCGGTGCGCGCGAACCCACCGCCGAAGGGTGGGCTGAAGGTCGTCTTGCGCATCCCGCCGGAAGGCTGGCATGTGCCGGAGCATTCGTTCTTCCAGAACAACTTCTTCCTGTTGCCCAAGCTCATTGAGGCGGTGCGGGATCGCATCAAGGATGCCGGCACCAAGTTCCTGGTGGATGCCTACTGCGGTGTCGGTTTCTTCGGCATTGAGCTGGCCAAGTATGTCGAGGGCTTCGTGGGGGTAGAGCTTGACATCCCGGCCATCAAGGCCGCCCGTGAGAATATCGCGGACCGGGGCATCACGAACGGCGAGTTCATCGCCGGGCAGACGGAGGTGGAGCTACCCGAGCTGATGACCAAGTTCTCCGCAGAGAAAACAACCGTCATCATCGACCCGCCGCGCAAGGGCTGCCATCCGGGTGCAATCAAATGTCTCCGGGAAAATCGACCGGCACAAATCCTCTATGTTTCCTGTCACCCCGCGACCTTGGCGAGAGATTTGAACCTATTATGCGCGGATGGGGTCTATGAGGTAGTGCAAGTGGTGCCGCTGGACATGTTCCCGCAAACGCAGCATGTGGAGTGCGTGGCAGATCTGCGATTGCACCAGTCCGTAAGTGCTTGAAATGTAAGGGAATTGTAACGTTGCTGACGGTCAATCGGCTTGTCAGCAGGCTAGAATTCGCGTCAACTGGCGCGCCTGAATTATTATGACCGTGACGGAAAAACCGACCCTTCGCTTTTCGCTCAAGATTTTCCCATGGCTGATCGTTTTGGCCGCACTGGCGGTCTATCTGGCCACTGCGAACCGCTGGGTGACTCTCAGCAGTCTGCCGGTGGTCGGGAAACTCCTCGGCTGGGACTGGTGGACCTCGCATAGCACCACGCCACTGATGTATTTGGTCACGCTGCCTTTCACCTGGTTGCCCGCTGGCACGGCCCCGGCCTTGATGAATGCCCTCTCGGCGGTGCTGGCCGCGCTCACGCTGGGCACTCTGGCCCGGACAGTGGCCTTGCTGCCCCAAGACCGGACCCGCGAGCAACGTCAACGGGAACGCACTCCTGGCGGTTTGCTGAGCATCCCGACCAACTGGCTTCCGCCCTTGTTTGCCATTTTCGCGTTAGGCTTCCAGTTGACGTTCTGGGAGCACGCCACGGCCGCCACTGGGGAGATGCTGAACCTCCTGCTGTTCGCGCACCTCATTCGCTGTCTGCTGGAGTATCGTCAGGAGCAGAAAGTAAGCTGGCTTTATCAATTCGTCTTCGTCTATGGCGTGGCGACCACCAACAACTGGGCGATGATCAGTTTCTTCCCCGTTTTCCTCGTCTCCCTGATCTGGTTTCGCGGCAAGTCTTTCTTCAACCTTAAATTTCTTGCCAAGCTGACCGCCTTCGGGCTGCTGGGGCTGTCGCTATATCTGCTCATGCCGGCCGTGGAGAGCTCCCGGGGGATGGGCGAATTCGGCACGCTGCTACGGGAGCAGTTGGGCCAGCAAAAACTGATCTTGCGCAGCATTCCGGCCTGGCTGCCGCTGATTCTTTCCTTTGTGGTGTTTCTACCGTTGCTCTCCATGGTGGTGCGCTGGCCCTCGAACATGGGTGAGGCCAATCCCATTGCGGCGTTTCTCACGTTGCTGATGTTCTACCTCATCCACGCGATGTTCCTCGGCTTCAGCATCTGGGTGATGTTCGATCCGACCTACAGTCCACGGGCCATGGGTATGGCTACGGGCATGGCCATTCCGTTTCTCACCTTCTACTACCTCATCGCGCTGAACATCGGCTATTACAGCGGCTATTTCCTGCTGATCTTCCGGCAAAGCGAGCAGCGCGGCTGGAAGCGCCAGTCCGGTCTCCGCAGTGCCATGAGCTGGGTGGTGACTGTGGCCATATGGATCGGTCCGGTTTTCATGGCTGGAGCATTGCTCTACCGCAACCTGCCGGCCATCCAGGGCAACAACACCCCGGCGCTCAAGGAATACTCGCAGCGCATGGCCGCGCAACTGCCGGACACCGGCGCCGTCCTGCTCAGCGAAGAACCACATCTGATCCTGTTGTTGGAAGCGCATTACGCCGCCAACGGCAAGAACCCGCACCTCCTGCTGGATACCCGCTCACTGCCTTACGCGCGCTATCAGGGCATTCTGGCGAAGCATTATCCCGGTCGATGGACCGATCTCGTCAATGGCAAGTCGCTCCCCGAGCCTTTGCCCGGTCCCGCCGTGGCGCAACTGATCGGTCTCCATGCTCAAAGTAACCGGCTGTTCTACCTCCACCCGGTGAACGGCCCGCACATCCTCGAGTATTACCATCCACAGCCGCGCGGAGTGATCCATGAACTGGTGCTCTACCAAGCCGGGCAGATCATCGCACCGCCTGTTTCCGAGGATGAGCTAAAACTGAACCATGACTTTTGGGCCGACCAACGGAGCTACCTGAACCAGTTGCAACCCTTCACAGACAAGTCCGGCTGCGATGCCGCCATCGTGGGCCGCTACCTCTCGCGCGCACTCAACCAATGGGGCGTCACTCTCCACCGTGCAGGGCAGACCAACGAATCGGCGAAATTCTTCACTGACGCCTTGATGCTAAATCCAGCCAATATCACGGCCCAAATCAACCAGGATGGCAAGGCGGAGTCTGAGGAATGGAGCCACAACCTGACCTGGAGCAAATTGCTGCGTGAGAATGGCGCATTGTGTGTACCCCAGCTCCAGTTTGAGCTGGGCAAAACCCTGCTGGGCTTCGGCTTGTTGCGCCAGGCAGCCGAGCAACTGGACTACGTGGTACAGGCAAAACCCGATCGCCTGGAATATCTGCTGACCTATGCTGACATCCTGCAAAAAGGGCAGGTACCTCAGTTGGCTCTCAAGATCCTTCAATCAGCGGGGAAATCACCCGAATTCGGCAATCTGCCCGTACCAGCCAAATTGGAATTCATCCGTCAGGAATCCTTGGCCTACCTGGCCATGACCAACCTGCATCAGGCCGAGGAGGTATTGCTTGCCGCCCGTAAGTTACACCCCAAAGAAGATGTGCCATTGACCGGCCTGCTGGGGGTTTATCTGCAGGAAAAGAACTTCAGCAAGGCGCTCGCCGTGGTGAAGGAGCAACTTGTGCTGAACTCCAACAACGTCGTAGCCTTGCAGAATGAAGGGGCCATCTATCTGGAGACCAAGCAGCCGGAAAAAGCCCTGAACGCGCTGGAAAAAGCCCTGCAGATCAGCCCGGAGAACGTGCCCGTGCTGATGAACTACGCTCTCACCAAATTGCAGTTGGACGACCTGGCCGGAGCCGAGGCCAGCTACCTCAAGCTGATGAAGCTCCAGACGAACAGTCCCGTCCCCTACTTCTTCTTGGGCGAGATCGCCTACCGTCAGAAGAAAAGGGATGAGGCCATCAGCCATTACGAGAAGTTTCTCACCAAAGTCGCACCAGGCTCCAAAGACGCCCTCCATGTGCAGGAACGCCTGAAGCAACTGAAAGGCAGTTGACCGCTTTGCGTTGGACGCCTCCCGCTGGCGTCGCTAACCTCCCGCGCATTCCCGTGGCCATAACGCCCGGGCCAGTCAATGCGGGTCACGCACATCATCACCAGATTGATCGTGGGCGGCGCACAGGAGAACACTGTCTCCAGTGTGCTGGGTCTGCGCACTCGTCATGGTCTCGACTGTGACCTCATCACCGGTCCCACCGCCGGACCGGAAGGCTCACTGGAACGTCTCTTCGATGATCTGCCCGGTGTCCTCTCGCACAATGAACATCTCATCCGCCCTGTCTCCCCCTGGCAAGACTGGCGGGCGCTGGTGACATTGACGGAATACTTGAAGCAACGCCGCCCGGATGTCGTGCACACGCATAGCGGCAAAGCCGGTGTGTTAGGAAGACTTGCGGCCCGCCGGGCGGGTGTCCCGATCATCATCCACACGATCCATGGCCCGTCCTTCGGCAATTTCCAAGGCGCGCTGGCCAATTTCATCTTCACCAATGCGGAACGCTACGCTGCCGATGCCACGGACCATTTCGTGGTGGTGGCGAACGCGATGACGCAGCAATATCTCGCGGCGGGCATCGGTCGTCCGGAACAATACACGCGCGTCTTCAGCGGCTTCGATCTGCAACCGTATCAGCAAGCAAAGAATGATGCCGCCCTGCGTCAGCAGCTCGGCATCTCGTCGGATGATTTCGTCATCGGCAAGATCGCCCGCCTGTTCGAACTTAAGGGGCACGATGACCTGCTGGCCGTTGCTCCCAAGATCGTGGCCGCTTGCCCGAAAGTGAAATTCCTGCTGGTCGGCGATGGAGTTCTACGCCCATCCCTCGAAGCGCAGATCAAGCAGGCCGGTCTCGAAAAGCATTTCATCTTCACCGGACTGGTACCACCGAAGGAAGTCGCGCGGTACGTCGGCATCATGGATGCCCTCGTTCATCTCTCCTTGCGTGAAGGACTACCCCGCGCCCTGCCCCAAGCCTTGGCCGCTGGCAAACCGGTGGTGGCGTATGATTGCGATGGCGCGCGCGAAATCTGTTTGCCCGACGAGACAGGCTTCCTCATCCAGCCGAAAGATTTTGTGAAACTGGAAGCGGCTTTGACAGCTTTGGCCAAGCAACCGGCGCTCTGTCAAAAGCTCGGCTCACACGGACAGGCCTTGGTTCAAGATTGGTTCCCGGTCGAGCGCATGGTGGATGATTTGTTTCACTTGTATCAACGGTTGCTGAAAGCGAAGACTGGGCGCTGAACGTGGAATTTCCGCTGAACATCTATCTGTTGTCACTGGCCGCAGCTGCGCTGGTGAGCGCGCTGAGCCTGCCGCTCTGGCGTGCGTGGTGCAAGCGCACGAATCATGTGGATGACCCCGGACACCGTAAGATCCACACTGAGCCGATTGCCTTGGCCGGCGGTCTGGCCGTGGCCACCGGCCTCTTTGTGCCCATTTTGCTCGGCATCGTTTTGCTGTTTGGCGGCGGCCTCGGGGAATCACTTGCTCGTTCCTTGAGCCTGAACACAGACAGCCTCGAAGCCATGCGTTATGGCATCGAGAAACGCGCGCTGCAACTGGGCGTCATCTTATTCGGTGCCTTCGGCATGCTCATGCTCGGCTGGTGGGATGACCGGCACGAACTGAAAGCCGCGCCCAAGTTCCTCGGTCAACTGGCCATCGCCTCACTGGTGGCCGCTGTAGGTGTGCGCGTAACTCTCTTCGTCCCCTACCCCATCTTTGGTTTCGTCATCACCGTGCTCTGGATCCTCACGCTCATCAACGCGCTCAACTTCATGGATAACATGAACGGCCTGTGCGGTGGCCTCGGTTTGATTGGCGCTTGGTTCCTCGGCATGAGCGCGGCCATCCATGGGCAATATCTGGTGGCCTCACTCGCTGCCTTGAGCGCCGGAGCTTTGCTCGGTTTTCTGCCGTATAATTTCCCTAAAGCGAGCGTCTTCCTTGGTGATGCGGGCAGTCATCTGGTGGGTTACCTGCTCGCAGTGCTGGCCATTCTACCCTCCTTCCATACGCCCGAACATCCGAACACTTTGGCCGTGCTCGTCCCTCTGCTTATCCTCGCCGTGCCCTTGGGCGACCTCGTCTGTGTGGTCATTATCCGCTACCGCTTGGGCAAGCCTTTCTGGATCGGGGATAACAATCACCTCTCCCATCGGTTAGTCCGTCGTGGCCTAAGCAAACCCACCGCCGTGCTGGTCATCTGGCTGCTGGCGGGGCTGGCGGGAGTCGCCGGACTGCTAATCCTGCGCTAAAGGCACGCACGCAAGCTGTTGCCAAGCTCCCCGACGTCCTCCATGCTCCCCCCGTCCGAATGAATAAACGGTTCTACATAACGACGGCCATCGATTACGTGAATGGGCAGCCTCACCTGGGGCACGCCTATGAAAAAGTGATCACCGATGTGATCAACCGCGCACAGCACAGCCTGGGGAGTGAGTCTTTCTTCCTCACCGGCCTAGATGAGCACGGGCAAAAGGTCCAGCAGGCTGCGATGGCGGAAGGCAAAGGCCCGCAAGCTTACACCGATGAACTGGCCATGAGCTGGCAGTCCTTCGTCCGCAAGCTGGAGCTGTCCAACAACGATTTCGTCCGCACCTCTTCACCGCAGCATAAGAAAGTGGTCCAGGCGATCCTGGGCAAACTGCATGCAGAAGGGCATTTTTATAAACAGACTTATTCCGGTTTTTATTCCGCCCGGCAGGAAACTTTCCTGACGGAGAAAGACCGCTTGCCCGACGGCACATTTGACGCGATTTACGGCGAGGTCACGAAGCTGGAAGAAGATAATTGGTACTTCAAGATGCAGCCGCACCAGCAATGGTTGATCGACTACATCGAGGCGAATCCCTCTTTCATCGAGCCAAGCTATCGCCGCAACGAAGTATTGGGCTTCCTGAAGAACAACACGCTCGAAGACCTGTGCATCACCCGTCCAGCGGCGCGATTGAGCTGGGGCATCCCCCTGCCCTTTGCGCCGGATTTCGTGACGTATGTCTGGTTCGATGCCTTGGTGAACTACATCAGCATTCCCGCCGCTCATGGCGATCCGGTCGTGTGCGAGGCGTTGGGATTGAAGCCGGGAGATTTCGCGCAAGGCAGTGAGCAACTCGCGCTCTGGCCCGCTAACATCCATGTCATCGGCAAGGACATCCTGAAATTCCACGCGGTTTATTGGCCCATCATGTTGAAGGCGATGGGCCTGCCGATGCCGAAGCAGATCCTAGTGCATGGCTGGTGGCAGAAGAACGGCGAGAAGATCGCCAAGTCCACGGGCAACATCGTCGATCCCGTCGCCGTCATCGATGACTGGAGCTTGGACGCCTTCCGCTATTACGTTGTTCGTGAACTGGCCATCGGCCCAGATGGCAACTGGACGGATGAAGGCTTCAGCCAGCGTTATCACGCGGATCTGGCCAAGAACATCGGCAACCTGCTGAATCGCTCGGTGTCGATGCTTAAAAACTACAACTTAGGCATTGTCCCAGCCGCATCCCATGAGCTGGCTCCGGAAGCAGAAGCTGCGGTGAACAAGTTCCGGGCCCAGCTACAGGCGAATGAATTGCAGGATGCGCTTGAGACGATGCTGGCCTACTCCACCCGTTGCAACGTGTACATCGAGCAAACGGCCCCGTTCAAACTCAAGGATACCGCCCAGAAGGCCAGGCGCGATGAGATCATGTATAATCTCATCGAAAGCTGCCGAATCATCGCCGTCTTGCTCTGGCCGTTCATCCCGAACTCCGCCGGCCGCATTTATCAGCAACTCGGTCTGACCGGACAGCCGGACAAGCTGACCGAGGCGGTTTGGGGTAAACTGCCAACCGGCCATCAATGTAGCGATCCCGTCGCCTTGTTCCCCCGCCGGGACCAGCCAAAAAAGGGTGCGTGAGGGCGATTCGCGACTTGAAAATTCTGCGGCACAGGTTTTTACTCGACAGCTATGAAAGGCCGGAACCTTCTACCTAAAGCCACCGCCGTTATTTTGCTCAGCGCCAGTATGACGTTGGTGCCATGGACTGACGCCCGGGCCCAAGGCCAATTGCCGCCCGTGGAGCAGCTTACCGCTGCCGCGAAGAAAAACGACGCGACCGCACAATACCAGCTCGGCCTGTGCTATGAGCTGGGTGTGGGCGTCCCGGCCGATGCAAAAGAAGCCGTCAAATGGTACACCCGCGCCGCCAAGACCAATCCGGAGGCGATGCATCAGATGGGTTTTCTGGAAGCCTTGGGCGTCGGCACGTCTAAGCCGGACGACAAAGAAGCTTTGAAGTGGTATCTGAAGGCGGCCGAGGCTGGCCATATACAATCCATGTTCAAGGTCGGTCTGTATTACGAAAAGGGTCTCGGGTTGAAAGCTCCTGATCTGGCCGAGGCGTTCAAATGGTATAAGAAGGTGGCTGAACAAAATGTGCTGGAAGCGCAGTTTCAAGTGGGACGCATGCTCTTCAGCGGTCAGGGCACCGGTCAGGATTATGCCGAAGCTACCCGCTGGTTCCGCAAGGCTGCCGATGCCGGTTTCGCCCCCGCCCAGTATTCCCTGGGGAATGCATACTCGCTCGGCCAAGGCGTGCCTCGCGATCTTTCCGAAGCCTATAAATGGCTGGTAATCGCCGCCAACACAGGCAGCGATGACGCTGCCAAGCGCCGTGACTCCATGGTGGGACTCTACAAGATGACTCCTGAACAAGTGGCCGAAGGCCAAAAGCGCGCCTTGGCTTACAAGAAGTGACCTGCTTTCCCTCCCTCACCTGCCCCGGCCAACCAGCCGGGGCTGTTTTGTTATAAGGAATCAAAAAGCATGGACGGTCGAAGCCGCCCATGCTTTTGCAAACTGTCCGCTAGTCCGGCTCACTTGGAAGGAACCAGCACGATACGGAATCCCACATCGTGTTTACGTTCTCCGGCCGGAAGAGATTTGCGCGCGCTGGAGTAGAGCAGGCCCGGTTCATACCCCTGCCAAGAACCACCGCGCACCACCTTGCCATTGCCCATCGTATCCTCGCACCATTCCCACACATTACCGCCCAGATCATAGATGCCATTGGGATTCGGCAGAAACATCGCGACCGGTGAAGTATGCTCATAACGGTCATAGGACACACGGTTCTCATAATTACCCGCACCCGCCGGCGGCGGCCAGGCATTGCCCCACGGATAGACCCCGACAATCTTGCGATCACGGTCTGATGGCGTTGCTCCGGATTCTCCGGACAACTGCGCGGCCGCACTCCACTCTTGATCGGTGGGCAGACGGTACTTATAACCGCTGATCAACGTTTCTTTCGTCTCCTTCTCGGTCAGCCATTTGCAAAAAGCCTGGGCATCATCCCAGCTGACATTCACGACCGGCTCTGAAGTGTCCTGCTTGAACCCTGGGCTCTTCCAGCCAGTGCCGCCGGAATGCTTTGCATCCCGGATGAAAGCATCGTAATCACTATAACGGCATTCCCAGATGGCGACCACATTCTGCCCAACCGGAACCATTTTGATGCCAAGGCTGTTAAACCAAGGTTTGCCCGCGGCAAACCGCCGGGCCGCCAGCGCCGCTGCTTGGGCCTTCTTTTCCGCATCGATGCGGGCCGCTTCCTGCTTGGCCGTTTGCTCGGCCATCAGCTTGGCCTCCGCCTCGCGCTTCGCTTTCTCCGCTGCCAACGCCATCTGCCGGATACGGTTATCCTCGGCCAGCTTGGCCATCCGCACCGCTTCCGCTTCCGCCGCCTTGCGCTTGGCATCAGTATCCACGGACATCTTCTTGGCATCCTCGATGCGTTTGAGTTCGGCTGCCCTCAAGCGCTCGGTCTCAGCGATCATCTTCTTCGACTCCTCCTCCGCAGCCTTCAGCTTTGCCGCCGCGTCAGCTGCCGCTTTCTTGCTGGCCTCATCGGTCACCTGCTTGGCCTGCAGTTTCGCTTTCTCTGCTTCAGCCATCAATCTGGCCAGTTCGGCTTCCGCCGCCTTGCGCTTCTTTTCCGCTTCCTGGCTGGCTTTCTCCGCCGCGAGCCGCGCTTTTTCGGCCTCTTGGGCCAGTCGTGCCTGCTCGGCCTTCATTTTCGTCGCCTCGTCCTGAGCAGCCTTTTGCTTGGCGTCCAAATCCTTCTGCGCCTTCGCCGCCTGCTCATCCAGCATCTTTTGCTGGTCCACCACAGCTTGCGGTTTGGGCGGCTGGACTGCTGCCGCGTCTGCTGCCGCCTTCTTCTTGCCCCGTCCGGCCAGCACGCCACCGATAGCTCCCAACAGGACGATGATCGCCACCGCGATAAAAATCGTTTTGTTGTTGTTCTGCGGCGGCGGTGCCGCCACCGGCGCCTCCTGTATCTCGGCACTGGGCGGCGCTTCGAGTTCCAATCCCTCCACCAGCTTGCTGATGGACTGGGGCCGTTGGGCCGGATCTTTCGCCAGGCACGCCGCGATGGTCTCTTCCCACACCCGCGGCACCGGTTCACCGATTACCCGCAGCTCTTTGCGCCGATGTACCATCGGCGGCGGCACTTTCTGGCTCACCTGCAATGAAAGATCACCCGTGTAGAACGGTGGCCGGCTGGTCAGCAATTCGTAGACCGTGGCACCCAGCGAATAGATCTCATCCGACAAACGGTAGGGCTCACCAGACGCCTTCTGCGGGCTGGAGTAGGAAAGATTGCGCCCGGCCGGCTTGGCCTCCGTCGTGCGGCTGATGAAATCATTGATCACCGGCTCCAGCCCATAATCTGCAATCTTAAGCTGGCCCTTTTGCGTGATCAGCAGGTTCGAGGGCTTGATGTTGCCGTGCAGGATCTGGGAATCCGTATGGCTTTGTTCCAGCACCGTGCAGAGCTGCTGGAGCATGTCCGCCATCTCCTGAGGCGCGAAGCATTTGTTCTTCTTCTGATCCCGCAAAGTCGCCAGTGTCGTACCCTCCACATACTCCGTGGCCAGTGCCACGACCAGTCCATCCACCTCGACATCATAGATCGCCACCAACTGCGGGTTCTTCAGCTCCTCCTGCAGTTTCTTGACCTCGCGTTTCAGATTGGCCAGGGCCGAGGCATCTTCTTTCGCCAAAGCCGGGAAAAATTTCAGCGAGACGTCGCGGTTCTGCTTCTCGTCCCACGCCAGCCAGACCACGCTGAGCGTACTGCGACCCACGATCTTCATGAGCGTGTAGCGGCCACCAAACACTTTCTGCCCTTCGGACAGTTTGTTGATCGCTTCGCCCAGATCGAACTGTTGATTTCCAGGAGCTGGAGTTGACATTGTGTGTTCCTTAGCAAGGGTTCTAGTTGACCGGCCCAAATGGCCTCACAGAACACCCTTCCGATGCGTTTCTAAACTCTTGAACCGGAATGGGCAATCGAATTCTCACCCCAAATTTTCCCGACCCATTAGTTCCTTTAAAAGTCATTGTGGTTTCCTTAAAAAAGCCAGCAAATCAGCCATCCCCTGGACATCCACCACCGCTTCCAATCCTTCCGGCATCAGGGACAGCCCGGAACTGCGTAAACTCTTCAAACGTGAGCGGTTAACCACCACCTCGGTCCCCGCCGCCGTTTTCAGCGTCAAAGCCGCTGGAGTTTCCGCCACGATCACCCCATTGACCTCCTCTCCATCGCTCAACTCGGCCGTGTAAGCCGTGTAACGCTCCTCCATCGCCTGGTTCGGGTCCAAGATCGACATCAGCAACGCATCCGTCGCCTTGGTCCCGACCATGCCCAGGTCCGGCCCTATCTCCTGCCCCAATCCGCCCAATCTATGGCACGCCGCGCAATTCTGCTCGAACACCTCCTTGCCCTTGTCCCGTCGCCCCACCATGCGATCCGCGGCCAGATATTTCTTCACCAACGCCTGCCGGTCCTGGTTCGCCGGTTTGAGCAATTGCTCTGCCCGATGCTTCACCTCCAGCGCCGGGAAGTTCAGCAACTGCTGCCGCTGTGCCGGGGTTATCTGGCCTGCTGGTATCTTGCCCGACTGCACCCCATCGAGAAAAATCCCCAGCCAATCCCGCCGTCCCGCGAACGCCTCGAACGCCAGCCCGCGCAACGCCGGACTGAAAGCCGGCCAAGCTTCTACCAGCGCCTCTGCCCCTGCCGGTCCGCTGATCCGCCGCAAAGCCGCCAAAGCCGCCTTCTGCACCGCTTGGGATTCTTGCGGCACCAAGAGGCCACGCAGGAGTTTGCTTTCTTCTGCCGCGGCGGCGGAACTCTGCCCGCAAAGCTCCAGTGCCGTCAGACGTCCCGTCTCGTTCACTTCACGTTTGCCCACCGTGCCGCGCGCATACCCAAATGCCCGTTCGAAAAATTGCATGATGCCCGGTTCCGAAATGCCCTGCTGATATTGGCTCCAAGATACTTTCCGCAGCCGCAATCCTTCCAGCGTTCCGGCGGTGATGACCACCAGTTCCTCATCCGCCGTTGGCGCGCTGCGCTTCCGCAGCAATTGCTCCAAGAGCTTGCCATCAGCATTTGCCGCCGCCGTGGCGAAAACCGCCCGCAGCGCCTGCGCGTCCGGCTTGGCTTGCTGGAAAAGCTCGGTCGCCACCATCTCCACATGCCTTGGCAGTGAGCACAGCAACGCCAGACGGCACAGCTCATCATTGAAATCACGCTGCACAAGCTTGGCCAGCACGGAACCACCCCTTTCGATTTCACCCAGCGTGAACGCCAATTGATACCTGACTCTGGCCGATTCATCTCCTGCCAGCCCGTTGAACTCCGGCAATCCTGCCCCACTTGCCAGCGCCGCACTCACTTCCCCGGCTTTGCTTTCCGCCAAGCGCACCGCATGTTCCCGCACCGCCGCATGCTGGTCTTTCCACGCTGCCTTGAGCAGCGCCAGATCCACCGCTCCCAAGCCATCCAATGTGGCCATTGACTGCAACCGCACCTTCGCCGAGGCATTCACCACCATCATCTTCTTCAACGGCTCCACCGCCGCCTTGTCCTGCTTCTGCACCAGCAATCGCTGCACCGTATCCCGCTGCCAGCCATTCGGACTGTCCAGCGCAGCGACCAATTCCGCCGTGCTCAAGCGATCCAGTCGCGGTATCGCTCGCAGCTTCACATTCTCCGGATACACGCGATAGATGCGTCCCTTGTCCTCGCCCGCACGCAGGTCCAACGCCTTCTGTGCCTCCGGCGAGATCCACTCCGGATGTTCCAGCACGAAGCGATAGTAATCCGCCACATACAGCGCGCCATCCGGCCCCGTCTTGGTCATCGTTGGACGAAACCAATGATCCGTGGATGCCAAAAATTCCTTCGCTTCCTCACCCCTCGCGCGCTGGCTGGTGAAGCTCACGCCGTCGGGCGTCAACACTTCACGATGCACCACGTTATGCACCGGCTCGCTCGCGAACACGCTCGTCGCAAACTCCGGCCCGAACAGCTCATCGCGATATGGCGATGGGCTGTTGCCCGAAGTGACATAGTTCATCGACTGCGGCTGGTTCACGCGCGTCATCGGCTTGCTGATGGGATACACGCGCTTCGAGTCATTATAATTCGCCAGGTAATTCCGCGTCTCCCGCACGTTCACCAGCGGATTACGCCCCAGGTATTGCTCCGGGATGTGATAATGCCAGAGCCAGTTCGGATTGTTGTTTCCGAACCAGTTGCCCCAGTCATCCCGCACCCGGCCAAACTGTGTCTGCCCCGCCTGCGTCTCGAACTCGCCCGTGTCCGGCTTGAACCGGAAATCGCGCCGGTTGATGTCCACCACCTTGCCCGTGAGCAGCGACTTCACCTGCCCGCCACTATCACCGTTCGCTCCGTAGATCCAGTTGTCCAAGCCGAGTTGAAATCCATTCACGCGATGCTGTTGATTTCCCTCACGAAAGCCGGTGAACAGCACTTTGCGTACATCCGCCTTGCCGTCGCCATCCGTGTCCTCCGCATACAGGATGTCCGGCGCGGCGCTGATGAGCACGCCCTTGCGCCACGGCATCACCCCCGTGGGAAAAGGCACCTTCTCGAGGAACACCGTCAGCTTCTCATACCGCCCGTCACCGTCCACATCCTCCAGATATTTCACCGTGCCACCGGGCGCGCCCTTGCCGTCCATGCCCAGCGGATAATCATTCATCTCCACCACCCACAGCTTGCCATCCTCACCCCACTCGAAGGCCACCGGATCACGCACCAGCGGTTCACTCGCCACCAGTTCAATCTTGAAACCCGGCAACACTTGGAAGGTCTTCAACGCTTCTTCCGGCGATTTCGGGGCGGGCGTCTCCCATGCCAGCAACTGCTGATACGAACGCCGGTCCACCACATCAGGCAACTGCGCCGTGTCCTCGTTCTGTATCCACATATGCCCCGAGTGGAACCACGCCCCATTGTTCCGATATTCGCCCGCCCGCACGATCATCGGTATCTCACCCGGCTCACCACGCTTGCCCGCCCGCGATTGATAGGACCAGCCCGGGAACCATCCCAAGCGCGGCACGGGATTGGTCACATACAGATGCAGCGAATACCGCTCCGCATTGGAAAAGATCACATCCTCAAACCCATCCTCATTGATATCCACAAACCGCAACCCGTTATCCTTCCCCTGCGCATCCACGATGGCTGTCTCCGGCGGCAGATTGAAGTCGCGCCGCTCCCAAGTTTTCTTGCCCTCGTCCCACGAGAAGACCGCGTTCTGCGTCGAATTGCCCACGATCAACTCGCAGCTCCCGTCCTTGTCCACATCCCGCAAGCGCACCCCACGGTCCACGCCTTTCTGTCTGGTGAAGACCGCCTCGCCCTCCACTTGCAAACCCGTAAAGTAAACCTGCTCACCCAGCCATGTCTCCCCGTTGAAAGTATACGCACCCGACTCTTTCTCGTTACGCACGATCGCGAACACCTTGCCCGGCTTGCCCACGACACCAAACCGCACGCCCGTCTCCGTGCTGTTGCCCTTGCGGTCCTTCGCGGCCAGTGAGGTGAAGAATCCCGTGTTCTTCCACTGCTTGATGGCTTTGTTCCAGATGCGCGACGTGCAGAGGTCATCATTCGCGATGATCACATCCTGATAGCCGTCCCCATTGATATCCAGCAACCGCACGCCATTGTCCTGCCCGTTCGCCGCGCGCAATGGCTGGTCCATCAGCAGATTCTTGTTCAGCCGCTCCAGGCATTCCTTGAAGTTCAGGAACTTCACCTTCTTCCCATAAGTCTTCTGTGCGTAATCGATCAACTCCACGATCTGAGCGTTCCGTATCCACCCATGCGGATGAAACACCAGATTATACGTCCCTTGCTTCTTCACTGCGATGTCCAGCGCCGCCTTCATGTCCGCCAGCGTCTCCGCGTGATTCGGCCCGCGCAGATTGAACGCCTCCCAATCACTCGGCACCGTCGGCGGAAACTCCCACGCCAGCTTTCCGATCACATAAGGATACGGATAATCCTCGATGGTTGTCGCAAAGGATTTCAGGCTTTTTTGCCCCTGCCTCGCCGGTTGCTGCACCTTGTAGCGATAGAATCGCAAAGTCCCATCCGGCATCTCCACCAGTTCCTTCGAGAGTGAAGTATCCTTCGCCGTCGGAAAATTCATCACCGAAGTATCAATCTGCAAGAAACGCCCATCCGCGCTGGCACGATTGAATATCTCCGCATAGAAGCGCGGGCTCGGTGTGTTCATCGAATCACAGCACGGCATCCGATACGCCACCGGCTTGTTCCCCATGATCTGCGCCAGCAGATCCGCCCCGCCATGCACAACATTCGCCGCCGCCTCGAAGTTCCCTTTCTGCAGCAATGGACAAGGATGCGTCAGCGTATGCACCTCGATGGACAAGCCCTCCTTCAGCCACGACTGGATCTGGGCATGCTGCGGATTCACATTCACCGTCAGTATGCTCACCGGCGCGCGCCCATCGATCTGCTTCAGCCGCTCCAGGATGGGCCGCAGATAAGCCTCATACTTCTCCGGCTCCCGCATGTCATCGATGCCCAACGTCACCACCGCCTCCACGCCTTCCTCGCCCACCCACTGCGGCGTCGTCAGTTTCGGAAACTCGCGATGCACATAAAACGGGTCATTCTCCTCCAGATACGTGAAACGGTTGCCTGGCGACTCCGCCGCCTGCACCGAAAGGCCTGCCAGACAAGCCAGCCAACCCATCAAAAGTCTTGGAGCCTTTTTCAAACAGGCTCTTATCTGAAAACGCGGGTTCATTGGGGAAAACATTACCTCAATCAAGACGTCAAACCAGCCGGATTTCTTCAATTCCTCCCCATCGTCCTTCGTTCTCATCGTCCGCGACTTCATAGTTGGAGCGGCTTTCTCATCCCCCCATCCACTATCCACCATCTTCCGTCCACTTCTGTTTCTCATACGCCTCCAATCTGCCAGAAAACCCCCTGCTCCGTTACCCTTACATCGGCTATATCGGCTATATCGGCTATATCGGCTATATCAGCACAAAATTTATTCTTTCTCATGCCTCCACCCTGCCACCGCTCAACGCCTCAGCGTTAGCCTTAGCCTCGCTATTCTCCACTATTCTCGGACAAAATTTCTTTTCCATTGAGGTTCCCCCGAAGTAGTGGACAAGAGCGAGGGGGAACCTCACATGCCACGAATCCTGCCCTTCATTCTCAAATCCCAGTAGCATTGCATCTCACTACATTCACACAATATTTCCCAAAACAGCCTCCCGCTCGCGCTTTCTGCATTGCGCATCACGGATTGCCCTCTCCCCTTACTTCAAAAACTCCTTCCGCGCCGCCTCCACATCAAACTTTTCCAGGATGACCGCCCGTTTCTTGACCTCCTCCACCGCGTTGGGTTTGTAACCTTTGTACTCTTTCTCCGCCTTGGCTACCGGCAAGCTCAGGGTAGTGATGCGGTCTTGCGGAGTTCCCAAGCTGAAATGAACTTCATCATCCTTGAAATCGATCTTGCCGCCCGACTTCTTGAAAGCCGCCATCACTTCCGGGTTTTCTGTTTTTGGGCCAAATGTTTCCTCATACTCCGGTTGCGTCATCGGCCAAACAAAGCTCAGCACATTCTTTTCCAACCGGATGAACTCCTTGCGCTTCCCGGCCGCTTTCAGCAGCACTGCTTTGTCCGCCGCATCCTCCTGCTTCTGAGCCAAACCTTTCAAAGCAATGGGCATGACTTCGTTTGCTTTCCGCACGACTTCGGAAACCTTCTTGAGTGTCACTTTCTGCACCCCGCACAGCCGTTTACTGGCATCGAAGTAAAAAGGCCCGTTCTCCACCTTCACATTCGCCAGCAATAGCTCAACTAGGCTGAGCACTTGCTTGCGCTCCGCCGCCGTCATGCTGGAATCATCACTCGCCGCCGCCCCCTCCTTCTGCACCTCCTGCATCGCTTCCCGGTTGTATTCAAATATCCAGTTCGCGAAAAAGAACGTCCGCTCCGTTTTGATCACCGATTCCAACTGTCGGATCTCATCCTCGCTTAATCCCTCCCCCTGACCGGCACTGATTCCCCGGTACTCCTGAAAGATATACAACGTATCCGACTTCTCATCATACCGATACGACATGCTCTGCTCCTCGAACTGCAGGCAGCCACAGAGCAGAACCAACACGGCCAAAGAAAGGATTAAAGCTATCTTGGTGCGCATAAGGGCATCCTCCTCCTGCCAGTATGATAGACAAGGAAATTGTGGGGTCGCCCCAGCCGGCAAGCAGCCATCTCACTTCGGCTTACCGCCACGGCATTGCAAATCGGCAAAGGCTCGAAACAACTCCTGATACTCCTCTCGGCTAATCTCAAACGGTGCCCACTTCATGATAAACCACCCATCATTGCCCTGCCCCGACAAAAGTATCTGATTGATACAAGCGATATGTGGAAAACTTCCTTTGAGGTTCCCCCGAAGTAGTGGACAAGAGCGAGGGATAGCTAGGTGTTTTTAG
>CAZPUL010000013.1:0-108019 GCA_964589735.1 uncultured Verrucomicrobiota bacterium
CTAAACATCTCATGCCCTTACCCCAACTCTGTCCGATAATCCGAGACAAGCTCAGCGACCACTCTTTTGAGTATCCCGAAGGGATTCCATCAATCAGCCTAGGGTTGCTCCGAAGACATTCGGAGCTACCCTGGGTCACCCGATAAAAATTCACTACTCTGAAAGAGTTGCAGCCATCCTTTCCATCTAAAAACTGTCTGGCGACAACCTGCATCTTCTGCTATTCATTGCCCTACAAACATGAGGCTCTCTGCATTCATCCATCTCCAATTGATACTCCTCATATCCCTCTGCCTTGTTTTCTCCGGCTGCGATAAAACCAAGAAAACCATCCAGGAAACCAAGCAAGGCTACCTCGAACTCGAACGCGTCATCATCGACATAAAATCCGCTCTCAGCACCACGGATTGGTCCAAGGCTAAACAAGCCGCGGCTAAGGCTGACGAATTCCTGCAAACCCGCGCCCTCTCATGGTATGTGCAGATTCTGATTGCCGAGGAAAAAGACGGCATCCCTGCCGCTCAAGCCTTGCTCTCCACGTTTCGCCAAAGCGATTCGATTTCCCCGGCCGAATCGAAAGCTCTGGATGCCATGGAAAAATACTTCACGGACAAAGGCGACAATCGCAGCATAGACTACTTGTTCCTCATTGCCATCATTGCTGCCGAGAACAAATCTCCCCATATCGGTGCCGGCGTCGTCGCCAGCCTCCAGGCCAAATATCATCAATCCCGAAATCTCCCCGTTCCCGCTACTAACTCCATTCCCTCCACTAACACACCTTGAGCTTGCCTGTCAGTGTCCGTCAGTCCTCAACCGGGGAATGAGGCTCTAACATACCATGTCGAGGTTCGATTCCATTCAATTTCTTGCCCCCATCGTAAAACCGCATCATCCTGCCGCCACACTCATGAACCGCCGCCAATTCCTCCATCGCACCGCCGCCGTCACCGCCTTGGCCGCTCTCCCCAAACTCACTGCCGCCCCTGCCTCGCTCTCCGGCCCCCTCGTCGGCACCCAACTCTACGGCTGGGGCCAATACTACCAGCGCGACGGCAAAAAACTCGCCGACCATCTGGACGAAATCCTCTCCGCCGTCCGCGATTGTGGTTACGACTACGCCGAGACCGCCCTCGATTCCGCCCAGCCCGCGAACAACCAGAAGCTCGCCGACCGGATGAAGGTCAAGGGCCTCAAACCCGTCTCCCTCTACACCAACGCCGTCATCTACGAAGACAACCAGTGGGAAACCAACACCCAGCAAATCATCAAGGCCGCCCAAGCCGCCCGCAAAGCCGGATTCACCTCCCTCACTTGCGACCCCGGCCTCAGCAAAGAGGAGAAGACCGACGCCCAACTGAAAACCCAAGCCAAGGCGCTAGAACTTCTGGGAACGGAGCTGAACAAAGTCGGCATGAGCCTCGGCATCCACCACCACACCCCCGCCCTCCGCAGCAACGCCCGCGAATACCACTCCAATTTCAAGCTGACCAAGCCTGAGCAGGTCGGCTTCTGCTACGACGTCCATTGGATCTTTCGCGGCGGCGTGAAACCGGATGACGCCCTGAAAGACTACGGCTCCCGCATCGTCTCCTGGCACCTGCGCCAGAGCCGGGAAAAGATCTGGTGGGAAGACCTCGATACCGGCGACCTCGACTACCCCGCCATCGCCGCCTACGCCAACAAGAACAACCTGGCCCCTTTCTACACTGTCGAGCTGGCGCTGGAAAATGGCACGAAAATAACCCGGTCCGTCGTGGCCAACCACCAACGGAGCCGGGCTTATATGAAATCAGTCTTTGGCTGCTGACCGGAATGGTCAGCCGCCCAATCAGTGATGCGAGTGCGAGGAATCCCCGCCGCTCGGTCCATTCTGCTCCGCGTCCTTGATGAACTTGTGGACGCCATACATATACGCCGCCACTAGGCCGAACCCGATCAACACGATCACGATGCAAATGCCACTAATCATAAGTTGGGAAGTGTTATAAGGATTTTTCCCGCCAGCACAACCCTCTTTTTGCCGCTTTGAAACCTTTGTTTGCGACCGGTATTTCGATCACTCACTTAGCCTCAGCCTTGGCCGGGGCCGCCACCGTTTCCGGATACACCGCCCCGTTCCGGATCCACCGGATCAGCTTCATGATCTCCTCCTCGCTCACCGTGCCCTTGCCCGCTGGTGGCATCACATCGTCATGGTCGGCGGGCAGCATCACCAGTCGCAGCAGATAGCTCGCCGCCGGATCATCCAGCTTCACCCCCGGCTCCCCGCTGTCACCCCCGGTCAACACCGCCTTCCGCTCATCCAGGCGCAAACCGCCCTTCTGCTTCTCCGGTCCGTGACACGAAAAGCATTTGGCCTCGAAGATGGGTTTGATCTGCTCCACGTAATACTTCGTCGCCTCATCCTTCGGTTCGGCCAGCACCGGCGCATCCGGCTTCTTCTCCACGATGTCCTTGATGAACGTGGGCGCATTCTCCGTCAGGTAGCTGCTCCCATGCGTCAGGTTGCCCCCCAGATGCCCCGCGATGGTCATCACGCCCATGCACAAACCGATGGAGGCATAATAGATCCCCCGCACCGCCTTCCCTTTAGACAAAACAAAATTCAATGCGGTCGTCACCAGCGTGGCCACCGCAAAGCTGATGCCCGCCCACTGATGCCGCTCCAAGGTCGTCGGATCGTAATCCCCGCCCTGCCCGCGCATCCACCCCAGCGCCGCCGAAACCGCCGAACTCAACACCGTCATGATCAGGACCAGCCGCACCACGCCCTTCAACGCCTCGGCCGGCCGCCAGAAGGAATAAGCCTCCAGGATCAGCACCGTCGTCATGAAACCGATGGGCATGTGCAGCACCACGGTATGGAACGGCGCGAGAAACTTGATCCAGCTAAAGCCTTCCTCCACCCCTTTGGCCGCCCCCGCCGCCTGGGCCAGCGGCACCACGCCAAGACAGAGCAAGGCGATCAACCCCGCCCACACCACTTTATTATTCGATGTCTTCAAACCAATTTTCCGTTAACGACTGCCCGCTTGATCAATAACCCGCCCTCATGGCACAGGCGACAGCATGGCTTACATACTAATGGACGCTACCGGATGCCATTTTGTTTACACTATTTTTCAAAATTAGGTGAAGCTCCTTCTGCGGGAGAATATTACATGAAAAATGGGAGCCCGCACGCTAAATGCGGACTCCCATCGCGGATATTGCTGTCAGCCTGACAGTTAACGCCTCAATCCTTGGCCGTGATGGACCACATGCCCGTCTGTTTGCTGGTCAGGATGTTTGTCTGGCCCAGGGTGAAATTGCGGCCCAGGAATTCCACATGTCCGTCCATCATCAGGTAGTTGTAGGAGTCATTGCCATGATGCGAACCATTCGGAAAACCGAGCGCCACATTGCCGCTGTCGAACTGGTAATCCGAGTTCGGTATCTCACCATAGTAAGATTGCCCCGCGTAATTGCCCGGATGGATGCGCTCCACGATGGCGAACGTCGCCGTGTTATCCATCACCAGCGCGGCATTGATCGCCTGCTGGCCCCGGATCTTCCAGGCATCCTTGGGTGCCGTGGCCGTGTTGTTGATGCCAGTCGGGCTCGCATCCGGTTTCCAGGTGGCCCCACCCATTCCGTTCGGACCCGTGGTGGTCCCTTGGATGGCCCCCTGCTGCAGGCAGAGGCCCACACCGCTGCGGCTGTTCGGATTCGGCGGCCAGATCAACGTGTCAAACGCCGGTGCAAACGCCTTCGGCCCACCATGCTGCGGCAGCGAATAGCTCCGTCGCACGGCATTGGCCGAGTTCGGCCGCACCTTGTCCGCCGGACACTGCGCCCACTTCAAGGAATGCGCGTTCGTGTTCGCGGTGTAGTAATTGCCGCTGAGCTGTTCCAGGGAGGCCGAGCCGCCCAGATACGGCTGCAACAGATCATCCCAGCACAACCCTTCCACATTGCCCAGCATCGTGAAGCGGGCGTAAGGGATCTCATTCTGAGCATCGCCCAGATACATGTGCATGGCCGTGCCCAGGCCCTTCATGGTGTTCAGGCATGAGGTCTGCGCAGCCTTCTGTTTCGCCTTGCTCAAAGCGGGCAGAAGCATGCCCGCCAAAATGGCGATGATGGCGATGACCACCAGCAACTCGACAAGCGTGAAGCCGGCGGGGTGAATACGACGGGAGGTTTCAATACGACATTTCATTTTCATGTTACAACAACCTGTCCGCCAAACGACGGCGAATCAGGTCGCGCAACATGGCCGATGCTCCCCCTGCATGACAACCGCTCCCCGGTGACGTTCCCGTGACATGTCCATGACGCCCCGGAAACGCTTTCTCCTGGACCGCGGCTGTGTTCCGCAAAGCGGAATCAGCCGCAGCGGGTGCTACACTGCATGAGCTGCCAAAGCGTTCAAACGCTTCGCCCCATCAAGACAACACCGCCGCCACCGTCTGAGGCAAATAATCCCCCACATTCCCCTCGATCCGCAGACTCACCTCGCGTGCATCATCATGCTCCGTCGGGCCTTGATTGATGATGACGTAAGGCACGCCATTCCGCGCCGCCACCATCGGCACCGAAGCCGCCGGATACACGGACAGTGATGACCCCAACGCGATCAGCAAGTCACAACGCCAAGCCGCCTGACTCGCCCGCTCAATGTCCCCTTCGTGCAAGTTCTGCCCAAAGCTGATCGTCGCCGGTTTAAGATAACCACCGCAATGACACGTCGGCGGCTTGCGCGTCCGTTTGAAGAAATCGTAATGCGTCTGCGGATCCGTCCGTTCCCCACACGTCTGGCACTCGATCAGCAGATTGGTCCCGTGCAGCTCGATGAGCTTCTCCGGCGAGTTCCCCGACTTCGCATGCAACCCATCCACGTTCTGCGTCACCAGCATCTCCAGCCGCCCGGCCTTCTCTATCTCCACGATGGCCCGGTGCACCGCATTCGGCTGCGCATCGCGGAACCCCTCCCAACCCTCCAGCTTGAAATCCCAATGCTCGATGCGTGATTTCTCCGACCGCATGAAGTCATCGTAATACACCGGCTGCCGCTTCTTCCACACCCCGTTCGGTCCCCGAAAATCCGGGATACCGCTGCCCGTCGAGACTCCCGCCCCGGTGAAAAACAGTATCCGCTTCGCCGGCCGCAACAAGGTCACTAATTGTTTGACATCCTCTGCCGACATAACTTTCAACGCTGGTTCTGCGTAAGCAAATCCGGAAAAAATTCCACCGGAAATTTTCTGAAAGCAGGCCAGCAAGCGCTGCTTAAAAGTTCGCTGCTTACCGTCTTTTGACCGAAAGCGTCATACATGCCGTCCGTCGCCACAGCCCATCGGCTTCTGGTCAGAGGCTCCCAACCCGGACTCTCAGCCATGACAAAATCTTTTTGCCTGGCGTAGGCACGGCAGGTTTCCTGCAAGTTCTTTTTCTCAGAATCAGTCAGCAAGCCCTCATGTTTCCAACGGGAGATCAACTTCCAGGCGAAGTAATTTCCTCGGCCAGCTTCTGTCTGAGCAAGCTTGATGATTCTGCCGCGCTCCGCCTGTTCCCGCGTGAAAACAAAACCGGCCATCACCATAATGGCGACCATCCCCACCAACAGTTTCGTTTTGAACTTGGCCTTGAAATTCACGGCTATCTTCCATCATTCAACACTAGTATATTAAATTAGGCGTCACTACTCCTTCCGCTCCGCCCACCGTCCTGCCAGCCAGCCGCAGATGATCAACTGCACCGTATGATACACCATGATCGGCAACAAAATCAAAGCCACCCCGGGATGCCCCGCGAACATGAGCTGCGCCATCGGCACACCGGTTGCGAGCGATTTCTTGGAGCCGCAAAAGATGCCCGTGATACGGTCCTCCAGCGGCAGCTTCATCCGGTCCGCGATCAGCCCGTTGACCCACATCACCAGACCAAACAGCCCCGCGCTCGCCACAATCGTCAAGATCACCGTCAGCGGCCCCTGCCCCGACCACACCCCTTGCTTCATGGATTCGCAAAACGAAGTATACACCAGCATCAGGATGGTAAGGCGGTCCACCACATGCACCCCTTTCTTGTGCCGGTGCACGAAATCTGCCAGCCAGGGCCGGCACAACTGCCCCACCACCAGCGGCAAGATCAACCACTGCACCAGGTCCAGGATCACCTCTCCCAGAGGCAGCGTCTTCCCGCCCGTCTTCAGCAACAACCCGATCCATAGGGGCGTGATGAACACCCCGATCACACTGGACAGCGAGGCATTGAAGACCGCTGCCGGGACATTGCCCCGCGCCGCCGCCGTCATCGCTACCGAGGAGGAGATCGCCGAAGGCAGGGCGCACAAATAAAAATAACCCAGCCGCAGATCATCATGGATGTGCCCCGCCGTCAGCAGATAGATCCCCAACCCGATGACGGGAAAGATGAGGAAGGTCATCGACTGCACCAGCAGATGCAAAGGCCAGCGCAGTGTGCCTGCCTTCAACGCCGCAAAGGACAGTCCGACCCCATGCAGGAAGAAGATGAGCGCCACCCCACACTTGTTCAACCGATCGGCATGCAGCCAGCCACCCTTGGCCCCCGGTTCCGGGAATAACCACGCCAGCAAGACGGCCACGATCAGGCCTGTCAAAAACCAGTCGAACTTTATTTTCGCTTTCGCCACTGCGCCCGGAGATTACCGGGTTAGTTCCCCTTTAGGAAATGCTCAAAAAAACGGTAGATGAGCTCGTTCGATTCCTCGGTCGGATCGTGCTTGGGCCGGTTGGACATCCCCACGCGATTCTCCAGCCCCAGCAGCTTGTAAACCGAGATAGGATGATTCAGCGCCACCCAACGTGCCGGAAAATCTTCCGAACCACCGGAGACAAAGAACGGCCGCGGTGCCATGAGTGCCTGGAACTCCGGCAGATCCATCCCCTGCTCCACCATCACCTTGTAGGCTCCTGTGCGCGGATTCTCCTTGGTGGGCAAACCGCGCTTACGCGTCACTCCCGCCTCCTTGCCCAGATACCACGGCTCCCAATAGTTCACACTCGTGCGCGTTTCATCAAAAGCGATGCCCGGGTCCGACCACACCGCGCAGGCAAATTTCTCGTTCAGGCACGCCGAGAACATCGCCCACTTGCCGCCGTAGGAATGCCCCATCACGCCGATGCGTTTCGCATCCACCTCAGGACGGTTGGCCAACGCATTCGCGCAATTCGCCGAAACATACGCATGATACGAGAGCGGCTGGCAGGCTGCCCCCGCAGTTTCCGGCTCATAAGCACTGCCCCCCGGTGAACCAATGGCCAGGGTCACAAAGCCGCGCTTGGCCAGTTGCCGGGCAAAATCACGCAGTGGCTTGCCCGCCAAACCCACACTGGTTTCCGGATCATAGAAAGGCACCAACACCGCCGGAAATTTCCCTTTGCCCTCCGGGATGAGCAGATATCCATCTTGGAACTGAAAACCGCCATACTGCACCGTCACCTTGTGCTGGATGTAGCCATCCCGATTCGTGCTGCTCTGGATCTCCAACAAAGGTTTCTCCAGCACTTTCGGCCACGGCCCCATCACCTCCTGCCATTTCGCCAGCAGTTCCGCCCGTCGCTTCGGCCAGTCCGCCGCCGACTTCACTTCCTTGCCATCGTAGAATTTTAGTGGCGACCGGTAATCTCCCAGTTTGCCCGCGAACTCGGCGGGTGGCACAAAGTAAGGTTTCAATTCCTTAGGCAGATCCTGCGCCCGCAAGGGTTGCAAACAACTGGCAGCGATCACGGTCATCGCTAGGAACCGGCTGATGTGGATGAAATTCTTCATGCGTATTTTCTGACCATCTGGGCGGCGACCAGAGACTACCTGATTATCGGGTTTCGCGCGATCCGGGCGGCCAATCTGCCGAATCCAAATGACAACGCCCTCACGGGCATGACTGGATCCATCCGTAAAGCCTCCAACAGTAAATCAAGACTGGTCAAAGGATGCTTCAAAAAAATCACCGCCATCCGCATGGCTGCATCCTGCCGGATCAGTTCACGCACCTGACCGGGTATCTCTGCCCGGGCGGTGAAAGTTTCATACACTTTCCGGATATATGTCCCTTGTTGTGAGACGTTATCCTCGTCATCGGCCAGCACCCCGTCCAAGCCCGCGACACTCAACTTGGGCAGCATTTCGGCCAAAATCTTCCGCTTGGCCGCTAGCTGTTCCGGCCGGTGGACGCCGCTCACCCCGGCGGGGTTTCGCCGCACACAAGTCAACGCCTCAGGCAGACAGGCCAGTTGGGTGATAAAACTCAGGCGCCACCACAAGTCAAAATCCTGCCCGTAGCGGAACTCCTCCCGGTAACCGCCCACTGCCCGGAACAGGGCACTCCGTCCCATGACAGCCGGGTGAGCCAGCGGATTCTGAAAACACAGGTACCACTGCAAGAAATGATGGTCGTTCTCAAAAAGGAAAGTCATGCCGGCACCATCCTCCAAATCGATGAACTTGTAGGCGCTCCCGACCAGGCCGCAGGCGGGGTGCCCGTCCAGCCACGCCACCTGCCGCGCAAACCGTTCCGGCAGGTTGATGTCATCCGCATCCATCCGCGCCAGATACTCCCCTTGGACCAGGGGCAGAAGTTCATTCAGCGAAGCCGTCAAACCCCGGTTGCTCTGGTGGGTCACCACCCGGACACGGGCATCCTTTTCCGCATACTTTGCCAGTAAAGCGGCCGTGCCATCCGTCGACCCGTCGTCCACGATCAGAAATTCAAACCCTTGGAAAGTCTGCCCCAGAATGCTGTCGATGGCAGACGCCAGATAGCGTTCGCCATTATACACCGACATGATCACCGAAAGCTTCATCCGAATTTTCAACCCGACCCCGCCCGGAATATATTAAACAGCATTGTCATGCCCTGCTTTCAGGTCATATACCTGCCATCCGGGCAACCGCTTCAGTAAAGACTGCTGTTCTGATGGATTTCAACCTGAATTCCTGACCTTCTTCCTCGCTTAACCGGTCCGGCCTCGTACCAGCCCCGCCAGCGTTTGCCGCCAGTTCAGCCAGCGCCACCGCTGCTGACGTTTTCGTAATTCACTGCCCGACCGTTGTGCGAACCGTTCCCGTGCCGTCTGCCAGATTCCGGCGAAATCGATCTGCGGAACCACCACCCGGTCATCCCGCTCTTTCACGACCAGATCGCGTCCGGCACTCTGCAGGCGCTCTCGCAGCTCCCTCCCCCGGTCCAACCGCTCCAAGGCCGTCAGATAAGCGCTCACATTACCGCTTTCAGCCAACAAACCTGTCTCCCCCTCCCGGATCACCTCAGACACATGGCCGACGGGTGACGCCACCACCGGCACTCCACACGCCATTGCCTCCAGCACTGTCGCCGGTCCGCCCTCTTCCCTCGCGGTCACCAACAGCACATCCATCAGTCCGTATGCCTCACGGGTGGCGTTACAGTTGTCATAGCTCCTCTGCACGACCATGATTCCGCACGCACGCAACCTCCCCGCCAAAGCCTCCCACCCGGTTCCCGTCAGCACCACTGCCGTCGGCCTCTGCCCGGCTAGGGCCATCACCACTTGAAAAAAGATGTCCGTCCCCTTCCGGTCGGCCACATTCGCTCCCGCCTTGCCGACAAAGCCCACCGCCAGGCTCTCCACTGGTATCCCTGCCTCCCGCTGTTTCGCTTTCTTCCCCGGTTCTGGCTGAAACCATTCCGTGTCCACGCTCTGTGGCGTAAGCCACACCGGCTGGCCCGTCAGCTTCTGCAAGCGCTCCTGCCACAATACGGAACCGGCTGTAAGCACATCCGCCTCCTTCGCCAGTCGGCTTATCTCCTCTTCCTCCCCGGCCAGATGATGGTAAATCGTCACCACCTGCGGACATAACGCTGCCGAGGCCGCGCGCATTCCCCGACGCCGGTCCAGCCAATGGATTCCGCCGGACGCAACTCCCCGCCGGCAGCACTCCGTGAGCGACACCTTTTCCGAAAGCACCACTTCCATCGCCTCACCCCGTCCATGAGCACACCAGGTCAGCGCTATCCTTTCCAGGATATGCCCGGCGGCATCCGCGACCAGCAGTGCTGGCGGCGTTTTGGCTTCAAGGTTTTTCAAGCAGCATCCGGAAAAAATTGTGTTTCGCAAATCGTGTCGGAGGCTGCAGCAGCGGCGCCACTACCCGCTTCACCTGCCGTTTCAATCTCTTCGCCAGGCTCGGTGCCCGGCCGATATGCAAATAAATCTGCCGCCCAAACTCCCCATGTCCCGGCGCTGATTTGCGCCCCAGCCACTCTGCCGTCAATCGCCCGGGATCGTTTCCTTTGCACTGCAATCCCGCCGCCTTCACTGCGGCCAATACCGGGGTGATATCTTTCACACTCGTTCCGAACGGTTTTTCCGTGTGATAATCTCCGTAGTCAAACGTCAGATAAAGCCAGCCTCCCCGCCGCATCACCCGTGCGCAGTTCGCAAAGACCATGGGCCATTCCTGCTCAGGGATATGCTCCAGCACTGAGACCAGTGTTACGAGATCGAAACCTTCACCGGCTGCGGACAAATCTTTAGCCGCGTCACATGCTTTCGCTTCCAGCCGCAGCTTCCGTTTGCCAGCCACATCGGCACAGGTCGCCGCCAGTTCGGCGTTCAGATCCACAGCCACACCCTGATGACCGCGTTCAGCTAGCACATAAGCAAGCGCTGCCCCTGCCCCGCCCACATCCAAAAATCGTATCCTGTCCCCCAACTCGGGCAATCGTTGCAAAAGCGAGGCATACTCCCACTGCCGATAAGGATTCAACGTGAAGACATGATCTGGTCCTTCATTGAAGCTGCTGTATCTCAGGCTCCCGTTCATCACCGGCAAACCTTCCCGCGCATAACGTTCGATCAACTCGCGCATCTCGGTCACGCTTGTCTCCTGTTCCAACCATAGAAGATCGGATTCCGCCATCGGGCGGTTGAAACAGTCCTTTACGGATGAATCGGCGTTTACGCTCATCTCAAATCACGAACGGACTTTTTCCGTCACTTGCTCCGGCTGCAGCCAGCGCCCGGCGGCGAGCCCTTGAAAAATGATGTGGACCGCAAACGCCAGCAGGTAGGCGGTCGCCAGTCCCCACGCCCCGAATCCGCGGAGGCACCACCCCGCCGCTCCCAGCACCACGCCCCATAACAGCGTCTGCCAGCATTGCACCCAAACTTTCCCCGCCGCGTAGAGCACCGACCGGAACACCAGTGAATATGCCCCCAACAAGTGCGCCAGAACCAGCATAAGCAGCACGTCACCTCCACCCGAAAAACCGAACCAGCCAAGTACCCTATCTCCCAGCACAATCATCGGGATCGCGACTGCCGCCGCCAGCAACCAGGATGTCCTCAGTTTGAGTTTCGCCATGCTCAAGACTTCCTCGCTGCTATTGCTGGCCATCATGCCCGCCAGCAAGGATACCCCCGGGGTGGTCAATTGCCGGGGCAGGAACAGCACAAATTGGGCACACGTGAAAGCCGCCGTGAACAACCCCAATTGCGCAAACCCATCCGGCTCCCGGACCAGCATGATCCGGACATACCACTCAAAGGGCTGGGTGATGGCGCCCGTCAAAATGAACGGCATCGCCTCGTGCAGCAGCCACGCCTTGTCGAAACCTGGTGGTGTCGCCATTTCCGTCGGCCAGCCCGCCATCTCCTGCCGCAACAGACCATGCCGGTAAAACCACGCGATGGCTCCCGCGATACATGCCCCCGCCACCGCTCCGTTAACGCCCCCCAACTTCGCCCCGATCACCACGCCGAGCAGATTCCCCACGGACTCCACCGCCATGCCGCGCGCGATAAGCCTGAATTTTTCCAGTCCGCCCAGGATGCCGTTCTGGATGGCCGACAGTCCGTTGAACAACACCAGCGGACAGCCCAGCCACAAAGCAATCCGTAAGTTTTCCTCCCCCAACCAGCCACCCGCCATCAAGGGCGTCAGGATGCCCACGGCTGAAGTGGCTATGATGGCACACCACCAAGAGAGCCGTTGCAAAAACAGAATCCGTGTCCGCAGCCGCGCCTGGTCCCGCTCCCGGAACTCCGCCACATAACGCACCGCCGCCAAACCCAACCCGGCTCCGGAAAACAACCCAAACGCCAGCAACAGTCCGCGCACAGCGGAAAGTTGCCCGAAGCCTTCGCCACCCAGCATCCGCGCCGTCAGCAACCCGCCCACGAAGCCCAGCACCTGGCTGCCCACCGCTCCCGCCAAGGTCCACGAGGCCGCCCGCAACAAGCGTGTCATCATCGGCGACACGTTCGCATTCTTGGGCTGGGCCTCGTTGCTCATATTAGGGCGGAAAACCGAAGGCCATCTTCACCGCCTTATACTCCGGATGCACTGAGCCATCGACCTTACGGATGATCAACGCCGGCTCCTCCCACGTCTGGCCCCGCATGTCTTCCGGCAGATGCTCCACGCGCATCAGGATGAACACACCGAGCAAAGGTGCCTCACCCTCCCGCAACACGATCGGCCGCCAGCGCACCACGCTCAATCCATTTTCTTTGGCCGCAGCGAAAACACGCTGTTTCTGCGCTTCCGGTTTTACTGGGAACACACAGGCGAACACGCCACCCAGCGCCAGATGCGGTGCCGCTGCCTGGCAGTAATTCAAGATATCTCCGCGCGTCTCGAACCGGCACGCGATCTTCTGGGGATGATCCCCCAGCACACCTGCTTCCAACGGAAAATACGGCGGACTCCCCAGCACGAGATCGAACACTTCATCCTCCCGCAAAATGCCTTTGTCGCGAAAATCTCCCTGCCGTATCTCATAACGTTCCGTCAGTCCGTTGTAGTGTGCCGACTTGCGCGCGAGCCGCACACTCTCTTCCTGCGCTTCCACCGTAACAAACTTCGCCCCCGGCAAGCGCCATGCCGCGATCAAGCCCACCGACCCGATGCCGCTGCCGAGATCCAACACTCGATGCGCCGTCGGACACCAGCTCGTCCCATACCATGCCGTCAGCACATCATCCGTGCTAAAGCGATGCCCCTTCCCCAACTGAAACAATTTGAACTGACCGCTGATGGCATCCAGCGTCTCGCCCGCTTCCAACTCCGGCACATCCGTACGCGGCACATCCGGTCCGGGAATGGCCCAGCCCTTGAAAAAGCGTTTCGGCACCGTCACATCATCCAGCATGCGTCCCGCAAGTTAAGACGGCCAATGCCAAGCGTCCAGCTTGCAAGCCGGGTAGGGCTCGCTGTCCCAGCGAGCCGCGCCGAAGCCAAGAGCAATCAAACGGCAGCTGATGTAATGACATCAAAACACTCGACCTGACAACACATCGAGATTTGCGAAAGCCGTAGGCTTCGGCAGCGGACGGCTGAGGACAGCCGTCCCTACCATCGCTGCTTACCTCCGCTTAAAAGTCAGTTCATCCCCGTCCGCGCCCACCACGACCTTGTCACCCGGCTTGAATTCCCCATCCAGCAGCTTGATGGACAGCGGATTTAGCAGCTTGTCCTGGATCGTCCGCTTCAACGGCCGCGCGCCGAACTGCGGATCATAGCCCTCACTCCCCAGCAGTTCCTTCGCCGCCTTCTCCACCTGCAACGTGAGCTGCTGCTGCGCGAGGCGCTTGTGCAACCGCTCCAGTTGGATGTCCACAATGGCCAGGATCTGATCCGCCTTCAGGCTGTGGAACAGGATGATGTCATCCACCCGGTTCAGGAACTCCGGCCGGAAATGCCCGCGCAATTCCATCTTCACCACCCGCTCCAGTTCCTCCTGATCCGCCGCAGTGGACTTTCCGGCGTTGAAGAACTCCTGGATGAGCGGCGAGCCGATGTTGCTCGTCATGATGATGATGGTGTTGCGAAAATCCACCGTCCGCCCCTGTCCATCCGTCAACCGGCCGTCATCGAGCACTTGCAACAGGATGTTGAACACATCGTGATGTGCCTTCTCGATCTCATCAAACAACACCACGGAGTAGGGCCGTCGCCGCACCGCTTCGCTCAGTTGCCCGCCCTCTTCATAACCCACATAGCCCGGCGGGGCACCGATGAGCCGCGCCACGGAGTGCTTCTCCATGTACTCGCTCATATCGATGCGTATCGTTGCGTTCTCATCATCAAAGAGAAACTCCGCGAGCGCCCGCGCCAGCTCCGTTTTGCCCACGCCCGTGGGCCCTAGGAAGATGAACGAACCCACCGGCCGGTTCGGGTCTTGCAAACCGCTCCGGGCCCGTCGCACCGCATTGGCGACCGCCTCGATGGGTTCCGTCTGCCCGATGACGCGTTTGCCCAACCGCTCTTCCATCTTGATGAGCTTCTGTTTCTCGCCCTCCAGCATCTTCGTCACCGGAATACCCGTCCACGCCGCCACGACACGCGCAATGTCCTCATCCGTCACTTCCTCGTTCAGCAACCGTTTGCCATTGGAAGCAGATTGCACCGCCTTCTCCGTTTCTGCGAGTTTGCGTTGCAGCTCCGGGATGCGCCCGTATTGCAGTTCACCTGCGAGTTGCAGATTCCCCTGCCTTTGCGCTTTTTCCAGCTCGCCTTTCGCCGCTTCGAGCTGGCTGTTCACGATGCTCACCGCATTGATCGCCGCCTTCTCATTCTGCCACTGGGCTTTGAGCTGGGAGGCGTTCTCCTTCAGGTTCGCGAGGTCTTTCTCGATCTTCTGCAACCGCTCTTTCGAAGCCGCATCCTTCTCCTTCTTCAACGCCGTCTGCTCGATCTCCAGCTGCATGATCTGCCGGTCGATCTGGTCGATCTCCGTGGGCATGGAATCCAGCTCCATGCGCAGGCGCGAGGCCGATTCATCCACCAGGTCCACCGCCTTGTCCGGTAAAAAACGGTCCGTGATATAACGATGTGACAACGTCGCCGCCGCCACCAGTGCCGAGTCCTGGATGCGGATGCCATGATGCACCTCGTAGCGTTCTTTCAAACCGCGCAAGATGGCGATGGTCGCCTCCACACTCGGCTCCGCCACCATCGTCGGCTGGAAACGCCGTTCCAACGCCGCATCCTTCTCGATGTGCTTGCGATACTCATCGAGCGTCGTCGCCCCGATGCAGCGCAACTCACCGCGCGCCAGTTGCGGCTTCAACATGTTCGCCGCATCCGCTGCGCCTTCGGCCGCCCCCGCTCCGACCAGCGTGTGCAATTCATCGATGAACAAGATCACGCGCCCTTCGCTCGAGGTGACCTCTTTCAAGAATGCTTTCAAGCGGTCTTCAAATTCACCGCGATACTTCGCGCCCGCGATCATCGCGCTCAGGTCCATCGCGATGAGTTTCTTGTTCTTCAACGACTCCGGCACGTCCCCGCTCACGATACGGCGTGCCAGTCCCTCCACGATGGCCGTCTTGCCCACCCCCGGCTCACCGATCAGCACCGGATTGTTCTTCGTCCGCCGTGTGAGTACTTGCATGACCCGGCGGATCTCATCATCCCGCCCGATGACCGGATCGATTTTGCCCGCGCGTGCCATGGCGGTCAGGTCACGCCCATACTTCTCCAGCGCCTGAAACTTGTCCTCCGGATTCTGATCCGTCACCCGCTGATTACCGCGCAGTTCCGCCAAAGCTTTCAACACCGCCTCCGCCTTCAAGGAATGCTTCTGGATGATGCGCTTCAGTCCCGGACTCGCGGAATCCATCAAGCCCAGCAACAGATGCTCCGTGCTGATGTAATCATCCTTGAGCTTGCCCGCCTGCTTCTCCGCCGCATCCAGCGCCTTCTTCAGGTCTTGGCTTAGGAAAGTGTCTGCTGAACTCGTCCCCTGCACCTTCACGCGGCGACCCAGCTCGGCGGCGATGTCACTCGACAACTGTGACAGTGTCACACCCAGCTTCTGCATTAGCGGCTGGATCAACCCGTCCGGTTGTTCTATCAGGGCAGCCAGCAAGTGTTCGCCATCAATCTCCTGATGCGAGCGCTCATGCGCCAGTTTCTGGGCCGTCTGTAGGGCTTCCTGCGCCTTGATCGTCAATTTGTCCATTTGCATACGTCTGCTTTCCCTTCCGTGTGAAATGGCGATGTGCCTTTATCACCTGTGTCACTCTGCCTGTCACACTTCAGCTCTGCTATCCCTTCTTTGGCAGGAATCGGGCCAACCTTGTTCAGCCAAAGAAAAACGCCGTCTGGAGAACCAGACGGCGTTGCTTAAGTTGTTGAAAATGAATTACTTGCTCTTACCCTTCTCCGCCGGAGCAGCCGGTGTGACAGCCGGTGTCTCAGGTGGGGCATTGGCATTGATGTGTGCCAAAATGGCATCCGTGATGTCACCCACCCCGTTCCAGAACATCACCACCGGCGTGCCGTTCGTGGATTCGGCCGCGCTGTCGATGATCATATCGTAGCCGCTGGATTTGGCCTTGGCGCTGATCGCTTCCTTGAGTTCTTTCAGGATGTTGTCCCGCATCTGGCGCTGTTTTTCCACCAGTTGCGTGCGGGCCGTGCGGTCGAACTGCTGGACGCTCTGCTCCACTTCCCGCATCTCCATGAGCTTGGCTTCCGCCGTCTTCTTGCGCTTCTCGCGCTCATCGGCGGAGACTGCCTGGTCATTGAGCGTACCCTCCACTTTCTTGTACTCGCCGCTGAGCCGTTCATACGCTTCCAGCATGCTCTTGCGCTGCTTGTCCAGCTCGCCCGCCTGGGCTTTCAAGTTCACGTCGGCCTGCTTGGTCTTCCAATAGCCATCAAACACTTTCTTCAGGTCGATGACTCCGATCTTGGGAGCGGTCTGGGCTATGCCTTGGGCTGAAGCGGCCACCGTCACCAGCGCCACCAACAATGCTGCGAACAACTTTTTCATGATCTTATATTCTGCCAAAAACTCTTAGAAGTCACGGGTATATCCCACCCCGAACTGGAATTTGCCGGAACTGCCGTTCTGCGGGTCTGACGTGATCGGGATGCCGTAATCCAGACGTAGCGGACCGATCGGCAGGTTCAGGCGGAAGCCGATACCGACGTTGTCGTTGTAAATGCCGGTGTTGTAGATGCCCTGCGAGAACCTAAAGGCGCTGGCATACACCATGCCCGCATCATAGAAGGCCGCCAAACGGAGGCGGTCGATGATCGGGATGCTGTATTCCGCCGAGCCGAACCAGTAGGTCTCACCACCCAACGGCTCCCCGTTGCCATCCTTCGGTCCCACCTCGCGGTAATCGAACCCGCGCAACGAATACATGCCACCGAGATACCACCGGTCGAACAGCGGCACCCGTTCGGAGTCGCCGTAGTTCTGCACCACACCGGTGCGGCCGGACAGCTCAAGCACGTGCCCTTCACCAAAGCCCTTGAAATACCAGGCCGAACGCAATTCGACGCGGAAGTAATCCGTATCCAGACCGAAAGGACCGCCCGCCAGCTCGGTGAACAGCTCAGTGCGCTGACCGGCATCCGGCAGGAACGAGCTATTGCGCGTATCATAGGCCAGTGAAGCACCTACCTTGGATACAGTCCGGCTGCCTTCTTCCGCACGAATATCTGGCGAGACCGGGTCAATAAAGGCCGGCGGAGGTGTCGGGTTGGCTTGAACGCCCGGCATGTCATACAACCGGATGTTCTCAACGGTATAACTCAATGTACCGATCAGGAAGTCACTGCCCAATGCACGCGTCAGGCTCAACTTGGCACCCGTCTGTTGCTGGTCATAGACATCGCTCAGGAATGCCAGGTCGCGGTGATAAAGATCCACCCCGAAAGCCAGCTTGCGATCCATGAACCACGGTTCCGTGAAGGAGATCTGGTAGTCTTGCCGCTCAGTACCAATCTGCGTGCGCAGACGGAACTTCTGGCCGCCACCAGTGAAATACGGCGGGTTGAACAGGTCGAAGTTGCCTTGCGTCACTTCCGCGAAGCCGACCACGGCATCCACCGAGCTGAAACCCGCACCGATGGTGAAATTACCCGTGTTCTTCTCTTCCACGCCCACCACCAGGTTCTTGCGGTTGGGCACATCCGTCGGTTCCGGCCGGGCATCCACCTTGCTGAAGTAGTCCAAGCCTTGCAGACGCTTCTCGCTCAGCTTCACGCCCACCATGTCAAAGACCTCGCCCGGGGCGACCGCCAGCTCGCGGCGCAGCACTTTATCCTTGGTCTTGATGTTGCCCTTGATCTCGATCTTCTCGATGAAGGATTTGTCCTTCTCCTCGATCTGATAGACCATGTCCATGTTGCCCGTCTCGACGTTCGGCGTCTTGCGTGCGAACACTTCCGTATCGATGTAGCCCTTTTCCCCGTAGAAATCGCGGATGGCTTCGATGTCCTTGCTGAGACCGCCCGGCGTGAAGTTCGCCCCGAAGTTCATCTTCAGCCGCTTCATGATGTCTTCCGTGGGGAAGAGGCTGTTGCCCTTGATCTCCACATTGCCCGTCTTGTACAGACGGCCTTCAAAGACGTCGAATGTGATGGCCACCTTGCGGTCGGTCACCTGGTCGAATTTCACATCCTTGATCTGGAAATCGATGTAGCCGTTCTCACGGTAGAACTCGGCCAGCTTCTCCTTGTCATCCTCGAATTGCTCGTCCTTCAGAGTGCCGCTGCCCGTCAGCCAGGACATGAACCAGCGCTCACGCGTCTTGATCGTCTTGCGGAGCTTCTTCTGTTTGAAAGCCTCGGCCCCGTTGAACGTCACTTCATCCACGCGGATCTTCGGCGCTTCCGTGATCTTGAAGGTGACCGTCCCGCGGCCGGTGGCCTCGTTCGGGATCACGTCATACGTGACTTCGGTCTTCTGGTAGCCAGACTTCTGGTAAAGTTTCTTGAGCTCCTGCGCATCCGTGAAGAGCTTTTGCTCATCCAACGGGGAGCCGACCTTGGAGGTGACCTTCTTCCGCAGCTTGCTGAGGCTCATCTCCTTGTTGCCCTCGAAACGGACATCCGTCAACGTCAGCTTGCCCATCACCACATAGACGAGCTTCAACCCGTCTTGCGCTGGCTCCTCGGCGACCCGGATGTTGTAGAAGAACCCGGTGGCGTAAAGGTTGCGGACGTCGTCATCGATGGCCGTGCGGGTCAGGGGATCGCCCACCTTCACGCGGATGTTCGACTTGATGAGTTCATCGCTCGTCGCCGGCGGACCGGCGTGGCGGATCTCGATCTGTTTGACGATGGGTGCGTTTTGAGCCGGAGCGTTCGGCACCCAGTACACGAGCAGCGCTAGCAAGATGCAGTAGCGGCGCAGCAAAGATTTCATTCGCATGTTATTCCGGCACGTCGTTGTCACTGATGCGGGCCGCGCTCTCAAAGCGCGTAAACCCTTTCAAAAATACTAACGGCACATCTCCCGTCGGCCCGTTACGCTGCTTCGCGATCAACAGGTTGACGGGCTTGCCCTCGGACTGATCCTCACGCAACTGGGCCGCGTCTTCTTCATCTCCCCGGTTGGGATCGTATAACAGACAGACCAAGTCGGCATCCTGCTCAATCGAGCCGGACTCGCGCAAGTCTGACAGACGCGGCTTGCGGCTGCGGTCTTTCTCCAGTTCGCGGTTGAGCTGGGCCAGCACGATCACCGGCACTTCCAGTTCCTTCGCCAAAGCCTTGATACCACTGGAGATATCAGCGATTTCCTGCTGCCGGTTCTGGTCGGCCCGGCGCGCAGTAGAATTTAGCAACTGGAGGTAGTCAATGACAAAGAGCTTGATGTCATGCTGCTGGTGCATCCGGCGCGCCCGGGCGCGCAATTGGAGAATGGAAAGGCCCGACGTGTCATCGATCACCAGCTTGGAACCCGCCAACTGCCCCGCCGCTGCCGTCAAAGGGGCAAAATCCCGTTCCGCCAGGAAACCCTCGCGGAGATTCCGCAGGTTCACCCGGGCCCGGGAGCACAGCATACGCAGCACGAGCGATTCTGCGGTCATTTCCAGACTGAACACCCCGACGCCCAGCTTTTGATCCAGTGCCACGCTTTCCGCGATGTTCATGGCCAAGGAGGTCTTGCCCATGGAAGGACGGGCGGCGATGACCACCATTTCCCCCGGGTGCATCCCTGTCGTCATCTTGTCAAACTGCGCAAAACCCGTCGAGATGCCTGTGAGCATCCCTTGCCGGGCATGAAACTCCTCGATTGTATTGATCGCCTTATGCACCAGATCCTTGATGCTCGCCTGATCCGTGATCGCCCGGTCCTCATTGATCTTGAGGACCTCGCGCTCGACCTCGTCCAAAAACTTGTCGATCTCGCCCTCAAACTCATAAACATTCGCCACCGTTTGGGTGAACGTGGAGATGACCCGCCGCAGCAGGTGCTTCTCCTTCACGATGTCCGCGTAATACGGCAGGTTCGCCGCCGAAGGCACCGCATCCATCAACGAGGACAGATAAGCCACCCCGCCCACCGCCTCCAGTTGCTTGTTGTCCCGCAGCGTTTGGGAAATCGTGATGAGATCGATCGGCTCCTTCTTGTCGTACGTGGTGACCAGCAGCTCGTACAACATCTGGTGCCGCAGATCATAGAAGGATTCCGCCCCTTTCTTAAGTTTCTCTAAGCACACCCCGATGGCATCATTCGGCGCGAGCAGCATGCACCCCAGCACGCCCTGCTCGGCCTCCAGCGAATGCGGCGGCAGACGGTCCAGCTTGCTCAGGTCCACCGCGGGCGCCTGCTTGCGCCGGCGCGACTTCTTGAAATCACCCGTCTCCTGCGAAGGGACAGGAGAACCATCATCGAGTGAGTCAATCATAGGGAGGGAAATGAAGCCAAAACTTGCGGCGAGATGCGATGATTTTCTGGCTCAAATTGCTGGCTTGCTACTCACACGTTGTCCCGTAGTTATTCACAAGCATTTTTGGGCTGATTTAAAAAAAAGCACCTATCAGTCCCATGCGCCCCACAGCACCCATCATTCAACAAAAAAACGGCAGACATTTCTGTCTGCCGTTCTCTGGAAAATATGCGGATTACTTGGAGAACTTGCCGCGACCGCGCTTCTCGCTCTTGTCACCGGCCGGAGCTTCGGTCACCACGGGAGCCGGCGGCGGGTTCAGGCTCTCGACGCGCACTTTGAGGCTCGCGTGCACTTCTGTATGCAGCTTCAGGTCCACATCGTGCTCGCCGAGCGACTTGATTGCTTCCGGGAGGTTGATCTTCTTGCGTTCCAGCGCGATGTCGAACTGGGTCTTCAGTTCGTCGGCGATGGTGCCAGAGGTGACGGAACCGAACATCTTGCCGTCCTCGCCCGTCTTGACCTTGATGACCAAAATGAGCTTGGTGAAACCCTTGGAGAGCTCCAGCATGTTGTTCAGGTCCAGCGCTTCGCGCTCCGCACGACGCTTGCTGAGGGACTCCAGACGGCGCTTATTCGCACCCGTCAAAGGAATCGCCAGCCCTTGCGGCAGGAGGAAATTGCGGGCATAACCGGCGGCCACTTTGACCTGGTCAGATTCTGCGCCCAGGCCGAACACGGGCTGCGTGAGGATAACTTCTGTCTTCGCCATAAATCAGTTAAATCTAAAGGTTAACGTCTAAAATCTTCGCCGCATCAAAACGGCACATCATCATCTTCCACCGGCGGCATGTCCGGATCGCTCGCCGCTGCGGCAGGTGCTGCCGGAGCCGGACGGCTCGGACGCGCTTGCTGCGGCGGACGGGCTTCACGGGGGGCATACTCGCCACCACCATCACCGCCGCCTTCACCACCACCAGCATTCTTGCCCGAGTCCAAAAATTGGAAGCTTTCCAGCACCACCATCATCTTGCTGCGCTTCTGCCCGGTGGTCTTGTCATCCCACTGGTCCTGCTTCAGGCGCCCTTCCACCATCAACGGACGGCCCTTCTTCAGGTATTGACCGATGACTTCAGCCTGACGGCCAAAAACATCGATATCAACAAACGTCACTTCCTCGCGAGCCTCACCCGTTTCAGTTTTCCACGACCGATTGGTCGCCAAAGTAATCCGGGCCACCGCCGTGCCCTTCGGAGTGTATTTCAACTCCGGGTCACGGGTCAGGTTCCCGATCAGGATGACTTTGTTGAAACTGGCCATGCTGCTAATCCAATAAAACCGCTTAGGCCGCCACTGCCGGCTTCGCGACCACCACCGGAGCGTGGTTGATCATCGTGCGATAGATGTCGTTGTTCAACGACAGCTTAGACTGCAAAGCCTTCAGGCTGTCCGGCTTGGCCGTGAAGATGATGTTCACGTAGAAACCGGCCGTGACCTTGCGGTTCGGCGTGCGCACGAAAGCCTTCTTGTCCATCTTCTGGATGGTTTCCACCTTGCCGCCGGCGGCAGTGAGCTCTTCCGTGATCTTGTTGACCACGTCATTGACGCCCTCTTCTTTGCCCGCCGTATCCAAAATGAACAGACCTTCGTAACGTTTCACAGCTTTGTAATCTTTCGTTTGCTTAAATTAAAATCTTAACTTAACCCGTCACCATTCCATTGAACTGGCTCATGGCCACACCCAAACCCCGCTCCAACCAGCAGTCGATCTGGTCAGACGCCCGTTTGGCGACTTTGCCGAACAGTTCCCGCTCTGCCGCGCTGAACTCTCCGAGCACATGGCCCACAATCTGGCGGACACCCTGCTCTTGACGCCCGATGCCCACCCGCAACCGCGCATACTGCCGGCTGCCCAAATGCTTCTCTATCGATTCCAACCCGTGATGCCCGCCGGTGCCGCCGCTACCCCGCAACCGGATCTCTCCGATCGGTAAATCCGCATCATCCACCACCACCATCACGTTGGCCAGCGGCACCCGGTAATAACTCATCACCGCCTGCACCGCCACCCCGCTCTCATTCATGTAAGTCTGCGGCTGGCTCAACCAGACTTTCCGCCCGCCTACCCGGCCCTGCGCCAGTCGGCTATGCAAACTGGCGTTGTCCACCCAGCTGGCACCCCACCTGGCCGCCAGCTCTTCCACCAACAGGAACCCAGCGTTGTGTCGCGTATTGGCGTAACGCGCACCGGGATTTCCCAGCCCGACAATGAGATATAGCGACTCCATTTGGCCGCCTTACCCCGGCAAGAATTACTTCTTGCCCTTGTCGCCGCCTTCTTTCTTGGCCGGAGCTGCTGCCGCACCCTTGGCACCTGCCGCCGGAGCTGCCGCTGCTTCGTCGGCCTTCTTCTCCTTGATGGCGACCACATCACCAGGAGCTGCCGCCGGAGCTGCTTCCTCTTCCTTCTCGGTGCGAGGAGCCGCCACCGAGATGACCGACAGCTTCACATCACCGACGTATTCCACACCTTCGATCTTGGGCAGCTCTCCCAAGTGAATGGTCTGGTTCAATTCCATTTTGGTCACGTCCACTTCGATGATCTCCGGGAGATCTTTCGGCAACCCTTTGACCTTGACCTTGTGCAGCACATGCTGGAGCACGCCGCCGCCGTTCTTCACGCCGGACGCTTCACCCTTAGTCTCCACCGGCACCATGATCGTCACCTTCTCCGTGGCGAAAACTTCATGGAAATCCACATGCAACACCTTGCCCGTCAAGGCGTAGTGCTGGACGTCTTGCAGCAAGGCCAGACGGCTGCCGCCCGCGCCACCTTCCACTTTCAAATCCACGAGCACGTTCTCGGAGACGGAGTGATGGATGAGGTTTTCGAGCTCCACCTGGGTCAGTTCGAGGCTCTCAGGCTTCGCCTGGCCGCCGTAGATCACGGCCGGCACACGCCCTTGGGCGCGCAGCTTCTTAACATCCAAACGACCCGACAAAGTGCGGGGATAAGCCGTCAATGATACCGATTTCATGTCTTAAATCTTTCCGCGTGCCGCCAATTTTGGCTTTTCACGCCTGCTTTAGAGGCAAAGCAAGCCAGCCTCTTATGTTCGCAGGCTGGCCATTTTCACCTAACAAACCAAAACCATTCAGGTAAATAGTTAAACACCCGAACTGGTCAGGGCCGGAAAAACTAGCAACCGCCCCGTTTTCGTCAATAACTGTTTTTGCTTTCCCCCACCTTTTTATCAAAATAAGGCCTCCTCTCCACCAGAAAATGCCGGGTGCCTCACTTTCGTCCTCGTTCTCGGGCTCGTCGTCGCCCTCGTTCCTTACCCCTTTTCGCCTTCTAGATGTTGGATGTTTCCTTTTTTTGAACTTTGAACTTCCCCCCTCCCCTCACTACTGTTCCCCCAGCACATGCCCAGCGCCCAGCCAAATCCTGAAACCGACGCCCTCGAGCTCACTATCCTCATGCCCTGCCTGAATGAGGCGGAGACCTTGGAAGTCTGCATCCGGAAGGCCCGCGGCTTTCTTGAAAAGCATCATGTTCAGGGCGAGGTACTTATAGCCGATAACGGCAGCACGGACGGCTCCCAGGCAATTGCCGAAAAAGCCGGCGCCCGCGTCGTCCCCGTCAAGGCCAAAGGCTACGGCAACGCCATCATGGGCGGTATCGCCGCCGCCAAGGGCCGCTACATCATCATGGGCGATGCCGACGACAGCTACGATTTCGTGAACCTCCTGCCCTTCGTGGAGAAATTGCGTGAAGGCTACGACCTCGTCATGGGCAACCGTTTCCGGGGCGGCATCCTCCCCGGAGCCATGCCCCCGCTGCATTATTACTTGGGTAACCCCGTGCTCACCGGCATCGGCCGCCTGTTCTTCTGTCCCGAGATCAAAGATTACCACTGCGGCCTGCGCGGATATAGCAAAGCCGCCGCCGAACGCATGGAACTCCGCACCACCGGCATGGAGTTCGCCAGCGAGATGGTCGTAAAGGCCTCGCTGCTGAAAATGCGCATCTGCGAAGTCCCCACGACCTTGAAGAAGGATGGCCGCAATCGTCCACCGCATCTCCGCAGTTGGCGCGATGGCTGGCGCCATCTCCGCTTCATGCTCATGTACAGCCCGCGCTGGCTGTTCCTGATCCCCGGTGCGGCGCTGATGCTCATCGGCCTGCTCACTGGCCTCTGGCTCATGCCCGGCCCGCAAAAGATCGGTAACGTCACGTTCGATGTCCATACCATGCTCTACGCCGGACTCGCCGTGCTCATCGGTTTTCAATCCGTGGTATTCGCCGTCTTCACCAAAACCTTCGCCATCACCAGCGGCCTCCTGCCCAAAGATGAGCGCATGGAAAAACTCTTTAAACACATCACGCTCGAAGTCGGCCTCGTCATGGGCGTATTGCTCATCATCGCGGGCTTGGCCGGCACCGCCTCCGCCATCTTCGGCTGGCAAAAAACTCAATTCGGCCCCCTCGTCCCCGCCGATACCTTGCGCACCGTCATCCCCTCTTTCGTGCTGCTCGCATTAGGATGCCAAACCGTGCTCTCAAGTTTCTTCATGAGCGTCCTCGGCCTGAAACGCCGCTGAACGGATGAATCCAGTAAACGCCATCCACGGCCAATACGTCTTCACCCGGCGCATCCGCGTGCTGAGCGATCACCTCGCTCCACTCATCCCCAAGCACGCGCGTCTGCTCGATGTCGGCTGTGGCGATGGCACGCTCACGAAACGACTCTGCGAACTCCGCCCCGACATCACGGCAGAAGGTGTCGATGTCCTCGTCCGCCCCCACACCGCCATCCCCGTCACGAAATTCGACGGCCACAAACTCCCCTTCCCTGATAACTCATTCGATTGCGTCCTCTTCGTCGATGTCCTCCACCACACCGAAGACCCGACCATCATGCTCCGCGAAGCCGCGCGTGTGACGAAGAACTGCATCCTCCTGAAAGACCACACGCAAGAAGGCTTCCTCGCCCACAGCACCTTGCGCTTCATGGACTACGTCGGCAACGCCCGCCACGGCGTCGTCCTCCCCTACAACTACTGGACCCGCGCTCAATGGACCGCCGCCTTCCAGCAACTGAATCTAAAAATCGAAACCGAACTCCGCTCCCTGAATCTCTACCCCGCCCCCGCAACCTGGTTCTTCGATCGTGAACTGCATTTCATTTCACGGTTGGCGAAATGAGTCCCATCTCGGTTGAGACGCAATGTCCGGCGTCAATCATGCATGCCTCTCAAATTCCTGCTTCCGCAGCTTCCCGACTATGCTAAGATGACTTCGTGACATCGGCACCCAAAGCACGTTGGCATAGAATTTTATTCAATCCTCTGTGGCGTGAAATATCGACCGACCCGCATTGGAGCAGGCATTGGCGGGATATTCACATTTTGTATGTTTGCCTCTTCCTTCTGCTTCTTGGCTCTTTTGTGATGGCGTTTCAATCAGAAGAATTCTGGCTGCTCTCTGTACCCGCTGCCGCCATGGTGGCCAGCTATTTTGGTGCGAAGGCCCTGTCGCGACGTTACGAAACTATTCTCACTTTTCTGGCCGAGCACCGAAGCCTCGACACGGAACGAAGTTTACCGACACCTCCACACGGCTTATCGAGCATATATTCCATCTCCATCTGGATGGTTATTTCAACTTTCTTGGCCGTATCGGTTTACGGCATCGCTGTTTCGGTAGCGAAAACAAAAGAACGTGCACTTATTGAATACCAAATGAGACAGAGGTGAACAGTTTGCCGTCCATTCCAATCAGTCGTTCCTCTTCCGGGTTCTGCCTTCTGCGGTTCACTTCCCCATCCTCATGAGTGCCAACAATATCACTTTTCGCCTATGGCTGAATGGTGAGTTGATCGGCACCGTGACCAATGTCGATGCCGACATGCCGTCAATCATCGGCACACTTCATCCCGCAGATGCGTTTGAAAAATACCGCCATCTCTTCGAAAAAGAATATAGCGCATTGAAGGATAATAACTTTTCAGAACTTGAACGGGCCATGAATGAAATCTTCGCTCTTGGCTTGGTGCTGGAAGATACGGAGGCAGGAATGAAACGCACCGGGGCAGTCGGCAAAATAATTGATAACGGCATCGGCTGGCTGCACATCGACGGAATGAAAATCTGGTGGCGCCCGACCTAAGAGGCGGGCTCATTTCCCTAAACCCGCAGCCCCCAACCCCAATATCCTGAACTGCGTCCCTGTGCTCTCTGCATTTTTCTCCGCGAGCAACTCCACCTTCACCCGATGCTTCCCCGGTGCGAGATCCCGCGCCAACTCACTCGTCACGCGATACCCGCCCCACGTCTGATTGAACCACGCCTCACGCGTTTGCGGCGCCTTGTCATCCACGGAGATTTTTGCTCGCCCCATCGGCCCCTTGATGCGCCAGCACATGTCATAGATCAACGTCCCCTCGATTTCGAATTCGATCACGCTGCCCGGCGTCTCGCTCTGCCACGCCTTGTTCTTCTCATCATACGCCCAGCCCTTGTTCGCCACCGGCTTCAAATCGCCCGCCTCTAACAATTTCGTGAACTCAAACTTGTCGCTGAACAAAGGTATCGGCAACGCGGCCACTTCGCTCTTCGCACCCGGCTTCTTAACCACCGAATCGATGAACCGCGTCACGAACTCCGCCGCATACGCATGCCCGCGATCATTCGGATGCACCTCATCCGCCTCCACATCTTCCCACTTTAATTTCCCCGCCTGGATCTCCGGCCACAACGCATCGCGAAAGCTCACCATCGGAATGCCATAATGCGCCCCCACCTTGCTATGCCACTCCTGCGCATTGCCACCGCTCTTGTTCATCGTGAACAGCATCACCACCGCCGGTTGATTCGGCGCCTTCAGAATTTGCCGGATCAAACCCTCCAGCGTTTCCGCCGACTCCTTCACGTTCCCATCATTCACCGCATACTCCACCACGATGAAATCCGGATTCTTCGCCAGCAGATCCCGCCCCACTCGCAACGCACCGTAATTCGATCCCGTCGCCCCGATGCCCGCATTCACGAACTCCACCTTGCTCTGCGGAAAATTCGTCCGCCACCACTGCGCTACCAAGGCTCCATACTTCAACTCCGGCTTCGACGCCTTCGCCCCCTGCGTGATAGAACCTCCGATCACCCCCACCACGATCGGCTTCCCCTCCCGCGCCTTCGCCAACACCCGCTGCAACCGCGCCGTATCTCCCGCACTCACCAGCGAGCGTGCGTAAGCCTCCGGGACCAACGGAGCTGCCTCCTGCGCCCTCGCCCACTGCGACAACAGCAATCCCACACCCAAAAACAACATCCGCCCTAACTTAAAAATATCACGCATAAACAAAATTCTTTAACGGAATGCCGAAAATCATGCCCCACGTAACACACCTTGGCAACCTGCCGTGTGCCAACCGCAATGTGCTGCCGGAATCTTGCCGGCAGTTCCTTCCTCAGCCGCCACCGCGGCTCAAACTCCATTCTCTCGATGTTCGATGTTGGGCGTTGGATGTTCGATGTTTCCCCACCCGTGTTGATCTGCGTCCATCTGCGGTTAAAAACCGGAACAAAAAAAGGCGCACCCCTCACAGGTGCGCCTTAAATGATTTCACCGCACCCTATTTCTTCGCCGCCGGTGCCTTCAGGCTGTTCAGGAACTCCACGAGATCAATGAACTCCGTCGGTGACATGCCGCTGGCCAACCCCTCCGGCATGCTGCTCTGCTTCACCGTATCGCGTTTCGCGATTTCCGATTTCTTGATGTCCTGATCAATGCCACCCGCGATGCGCAGCTTCAACACTTCCGCCGTTTCCGACAGGATGAAGCCCGAATACGCATCGCCGCCCTTGGTCTCCACGTTGGTCGTGAGGTATTTCGGATCCAGCTTCAGATTTGGCTCCAAGATGGATTCGACGATCAATTCCTTGCTCATGCGCGAGGCCACGCCATTGGCGGCCGGTCCGTAATCCACGCCTTCATTGCCGAACTTATGGCACGCGATGCAGATGCGGCGGAACACCGCCTTGCCGTTGTCCACATTTCCCTTCGCCTTGGCAATGTCCTTCAACACCTTGTCCAAGTCCTTTTGCGGCATATCCGGCGCCGCGAGGAATTTCTTCAACGCCGCCGTCGCGATGCCCGAAGGCTGCGCGCGATTTGCGAACTCGTTCAACACTTCCAAGCCCGCCGCATTATCTTTCGCTATGTTATTCGCCTTGAACTCGTCCTTCCACACCGGCTCCAACGCACCCAGCGTCATCTCCAGCGTGTAATCGATCCAGTAATCGCGTGGCAATGCCGCCGCCAGCAGCAGCGTCTCCACCGATTCCTTCGTGCGCACATAGCTCAATGCGCGGATGGCCTCCACGCGTGTGCGCGGAAACTCATCCGTCACCTGCGCCTTGATGAGTTGCATCGGATTCGAAAGGTATTCCCACTCATCCGCCAGCACGCGCGTGGCACCCGCCCGGGCTTCACCCGTCTTGCAGCGCAGCATCTCCTGCAGGAACGCCACATCCACCGCGTGATGCCCTTGCAACACCCAGAGCGCTTCGAGGCGCAGGCGGTCATACTCCTTGTCCTTCGGGTCCAGCTTGGCCACCCAGGACTTCACCGCCTTCACCACCTCCGGTGTCGGGCGATCGCGTAATTCACGACGCGCGCGATACCGCGTGCGCGGCTCGTATTCCTTCAACTGATCGAGCAACTCATTTACCTTCTTGCCATACTGCGTCAGCGGCTTGAGCAACGGCTTGTCCTTGTAAACCAGGCGGAACAAACGCCCGTGCTTCTGGTCACGGCCCGGATCACGTTGCGAATACTGCATGTGCCCGATCAGCGCCGCGCTCCAGTCACCGAAATACAACGCGCCATCCGGCCCGATCTGCGGGTCCGTCGGGCGGAAGGTCATGTTGTCCTTCGCCGTCAGGAGGTCATACGCCATCTCTTTGCCATCCACCGTCTTCTTCGTGCGCGCACCTTTATAGCCCGCGCCGTCATCTTCGATCTGGAAGCGCGTCAGGCCGTTCATATTGATCACACAGGCAAAGATGAAATGCCCCTGCACTTCATCCGGGAACTGCCGCGTATAAAGAAACTCCGTGCCCACATTCGGCCGCATGCCCTCGCCATTGAACACCGTGTTCAAGCCCTTGCGCCCGCTGTAAACCGCGGTGCTGAGCGGTGAATCCCAATGCTGCTGCGGCGTCGTGCCGTCACCCACGATGCCCTGACCCCACCAGTTGAAGACATAGCACCAGGGATTGCCGTAACCCGGCGTCGTGAACCAGCGGATCTTCTGCGAGCGCGGGTCCAGCACATAGCAGCCCGCCTTGCCGAACTGCCGCAGCGCACCCCACGGCGTCTCCACCGCCGTGCTCAGGCTCACACCCTCCAGCATGTGCAGGAGACCGCCCGGCGACCACTCGAACGCACCGATCGTATGGTGCGTGTCATCGGTGGCCCACCCATCGCTCAACACCTGCACTATGTCCGCCTTATCATCGCCATCCGTGTCCTTCAACCAGATCAGGCGCGGCTCATCCACCACGATCACGCCACCGTTCCAGAACTCAAAACCCGTCGGGCAGATGAGCTTGTCGTAGAACACCGTGCACTTCTTCGCTTTGCCCTTCTCATCGAAGTCCGAGAAAATCAGCAGACGATCATTCGGCTTCGGATCACCCGGCTTCCATTGCGGATAATTCGCCATGCACGAGGCCCAGAGACGGCCCTTGTTGTCGAAATTGATCTGGTTCACCTTCGCCAGCTCCGGGAACTCCCGCTCGCTCGCGACAAGTTGCACCTCGAAGCCCGCTGGCACTTCCATCGTCTTGATGCTCTCTTCCGGCGTCGGATACTTCAGTTCCTTCGGCTCCTTCGTGGGATGCCGCCCAAAACCTGGCTGCGGCACGATAAGCTCACCCGTCTTGCTGTCATCCGGCACAGCGGGCACGGCCTTGCCCTGCGCGATATCCCACACATAACGATCCCGCACCGCCACCATGTTGCGGATCTTCAGATACTCGCGCGGAAACGTCTCCGTATCGAACGTGCGACGGCCGCCATACACATACCAGCCGTTCAACATGCGGTAGTCCTGCAAATGCACCCAGGACTTGTCATTCACCGCCGCCCGCAGTTTCTCATACACCGAGGAACCGGCCATCGCCGGATTCTCCCCGCCAAAGAGCCCCTCATCCAATGCCTCCGCCACCAGACGGTTGCCCGCTTCATTCAAAATGATGCCATTGCTGCTGAACTGCATCCCCTTCTTTTTCGTGAACTCCTTCAACGTCGGCGTGTAAAGATCCACGAACGCGATCTTCCGCTCCGCCGCCACTTCCTTCACCGCATTCGCATACAGCTTCAGGTTCGCATTCTCCTTCGTCCCTTCCGGCAGGAACTTATCACCCGTCGGCTCAAACGCCGCGGGCGAGACCAGCACGAAACGTGGCACACTGCCCGCGTCATCCCGCGGATACTCCCTGGCTGTATCATCCAGGAACTTCGCGTAATCCGCCTTGAACTTCGCCACACCTTCCGGCCCCGCGTACGATTCATTGAAACCGAAGAAGCAGAAGATCGTGTCCGCCCCGAACGCGCTCAGCGGATTATCCAGCGCCGTGTAACCGCTGGACCGCTGCCGGATGGACACCTCATCCGCCGGACGACAGAAATTCCGCACCACCAGCTCCAACTGCGGAAAGCGTGCATGCAGCAACGTCTCAAAATCCCCGCTGCCATTCATCTGCTCACCCAGCCCGCCACCCACGAACGCGATGCGCTCGCCCTTGATGAACTTCAGCGGCAACACACTAGCCGGCAAAGCCGGTCGCGCCGGACGCGGCCCCCGCTGCATCAACTCCGCTCCCGCCGGGAGTTTGGCATCCGCTGCGTTCAGGGAATCCATGACGAGCGGCACAGCACTAAGCCCGACCGCCAGGGCCAAGAGGGAAAACCACACCTTCTTCCCCGTTCGCGGGGCCAAATCACGGGACACACAGGTCCGCTGCTGGTAACCAGGTAAAATCATTGTGCTTATTGATATATAGAGTTCAGGTGATTAGTCATGCGCGAAATCAGAAGAATGTTAGCAGTTAAATTCCGGCATCCTTTTTTGATTCAACGCAATTGACATCAGCCCCGATTAGGCGAATAATTTCAAAACAATGAGGGGGAAAGAAGTGTTTATCCATTCACTACTTATCAGCCTAGCAGCACTGGTCTATTTCTGGCCAGAGCAGACCCATGCTGCTACCACGCAGAATTCAGCAGAAGGCCCTGGTTTTCTTATCAAAGGGACTTTGCGGTATCGCCTGCTTTTCCGTTCGCCAAGCAACCCGCCGGAAGCGCGTTCTGATTACGAGATAGCCTGCAAGGGCAACCAATGGAAATTCATCGTCCGGCATCACGACTTTGGCACCGAGCCTTTGGCCACTTTGCGCGACGAATATGGCTTTGACGGTACTAACGTTCACAGCGTGCAATGGATTAACCTGAAGGCACTGTCCAAGACCGCGCCCAAGCAAGATTACCGGAACACAGCCACCGCCCAGATCCTGAACCAGCCTTATCCAAAAACTGGCTGGGGATACCCTGAACTGGTCTGGCTGGCCTACGCCTCATCAGATTTTCTGCAAGCCCAAACCGAAGATCGCCTACCCTATTGGGGCATTGCTTCGTCACGGCCCAAATCCGGGACACAACCGGTCGTATTGACAGCCAATGCAAAGTGGGAATTGCTGGCGAACGGAGGGGGCAGACCCAAGACCGTTACTTACTACGTGGATGACACGATGACAACGGGCAATTCATCCGCTGATCAAAATGCTAGGATAAGGGCCATCTTCCAGATGCAGGCAACGACCAACTGGCATGGCAAGGAACTGCCCGTTTCCTTCAGCTTTAAACAGTTCGGCGTGGAAAACGGGAACAGCGCCACGCCTATCACTGAGGTGATCTGGACGCTCGACAGCCTCCAAGAATTTAACGGCATGGCCGATTATCGCCCACGCATGACGGAGCTGACGCGGGTCCAAGATGAACGCGTACCGATAGGCTCACGGGGCGTGCATGCGGCCTATATCCATAACCCTGCGATTGAGCGTGACTGGCGCACCACCGGTCAGGTGGCCGAAAGCGCCAGCTATCGACAGCAATTGAAGACTGAAACCGTCGCGGCCAAGGCCGCCCCCCGGCCTCCGGCCAGCCCGAGCAGCAGCGTGTTACGGATCATGATATTTGCACTGCCCTCAGCGGCCCTGCTCTTTCTGATCATCCGATCAGCGAACAAAACAAAGGAGAAAGCATGAAGAAAAAACTGATTAGAACAGCGTTTATCACGCTGGCAACCATCATAAGCGGCACCATGATAGCCATGGCCAGCACCTGCCCGACTTGCAGTCAGGTCGACGGCCAGATCAATCAAACCCCGACGCAGACTTTGGATTGCCAATTCAATTCCAGTCTGATGTTGTGCGATGATTCAGATCCTCTGACCTCGGAGCTGGAGTGCTTCACAAACCCTACGGCCACGGTTGTCAGCGGTAAGCTGTTTGAATTGCTCGGCGGCGTCTGGGTGCAAGTTGGCACATGCACCTTCAGCGCCAAAGAATGCTGGCATGACGACACCGGCTGCGGTGGAAATGGCTGAGTAAAATCAGGCATTTCCAACGCGACCAGCAATAGGTGGTCCTTGAAAACCAGACGGCGGCGGGAGACTCGCATCTCCCGCCGCCGTTTCCGTTGACAATATCGGCTCAGTCCAAATCCGGCCAAACCGGGCCGGGCAACCATGATTCTGAACCCACAACGGAGTCCCCAACCACGACTAAACCGTATTCGAAAGCCTTATCCGCCACCATCACCCATTCGGACTATTCGCACTCCACCCCTGACGATCATCTACCGCGCAAACCATTTCTCACCCTCCGCAGATCATTTATCACCCTCAAGAATTCTTCTGCCCGCGACTCCGGCAACCGCTTGCGCAATTCCTCGGATTTTGTTTTTGCCGGCGCATGGCCTTCATCATTTGCCAGGCCATACCAAAGGCTCGCTTCAAACACATCTTCGGGGGTGGCTTCGATTTTATCATAACCTTGGCCGAAGCGGAAGAGGGCCTCACCATCACCGCTCTGCAACGCCTTTCGGACCTGGGCGAGAACTTCGAGCATTGGGCGCCATTCCTCAGTCACTTCCTGAGGCACTTTATTATCTTTGGCGATTACCTGTAACAGGCGCTGTGCTTGTTGCTGCCCCAACCCTTGGGCACGGAAATAATACCGGCTGGCTTTGACGAAATCGACCGGCACGTCATCTCCCCGCCGGTAACGTTCTGCCAGGACCATGGCGGGCTGCGGATATCCATCTGTCGAAAGCTGGTTGACCATTCTCCAAACGTCTTCTCCTGGCAAAGGCAACACGGCTTTCCCTAAAAGGAGACTCGCCAATGTCAGCCTTGCCTCCGCATGTCCAGTCTTGGCTGCCTTTCGAAGGTACGGTGCTGCAGATGCCGCTCCTCCTTCAATCTGTTTTTCCAGGTAAAGCCTTGCCAATAGCATGGCTGCGGTCGGATCTTCCTGGGCCACCGCTTTCCGCAGCCATTCTGCGGCTGCTTTATAATCAGGTTTTCCTCTCCCTGTTGCGCTTGAGGACAGCATTATCCCCAAATTCCGCTGAGCAAAGGCGTCCCCTTTGTTCGCGAGTTTGGTCATCAGCTCGGTCCCTTTTTTTGCCTCAGAATCACTACCTTCAAAATATAGCCACGCCAACCCCACCTCGGATCGCACATCCCCCATGTCTGCGCCTTTTTGATACCAGTACGCAGCCAGTTCTGCGTTGCCATACTGCCGGTAAAAATCTCCCAGTTCGCCCGCCGCTTTCGAATTACCCCCATAGTAGGCCTTGCGGAGCATATAAGACGCACTGGCCATATCGATGCTGCCACCCTTGGGTGGATTTAATAGAAATCTCGCCAGTTCCACCTGGCATTCCGAGCTGCCAGCAAAGGCTCCCGTTTCGAGCCATTCCCGGGCCCGTTCGGCGTGGTGCTTCAAGGCTGGCAAATCTATTACCATGCGACCTGCATTGGCGTATCCGGTCATGTGCCCGTTTTCTCCAGCTTTGACACTCCACTTGACCGCCTCCTCCAAATCGAGCGGAACCCCCTGGCCCAATCGGTAGAGCCCGCCGATATTAAGCATAGAATTTGGAAATCCTTGCTCAGCCGCACGTGTGTAATATTTCAGCCCGAGCGCATAGTTTGTCGTACCCCCAATCCCTTGCGCATGATAATATCCAAGATAGTGAAGTGCCGTCAGATCACCTCCCTCAGCTGCTTTCGCCACATCCTCCAAGCTGCTTTCCTTCCACTTGCTGAGAATCTGCTCCAGCGACCATATTCTTCCCGATTTAGACTCAGCCTCGGTCCTTACAGTCTGGGCCATGCCTGTTAAGATCCCCACAGTCATTAAAAATAGCACCACGAAACCCAGACTTAGTCCTTGGGCACATACTCCATGCCGATACCCGGCTCCGGTCCAAACAACAGTCATCGCTCTCGATCCTCCTTCAGCCGGTTGAGAAGCATGGTCCTTAGAACCAGGGATTGCCGGCTGTCCACCGGAGTTCCTCTCACCTTGGCCCCATAATCACCCAGCAACGAAACCAATCTCGACGTTTGCTCCCGGGTGAAGGCGCTGTTCCGCGCCTCTTCAACCAATGCCTCGGGAATCGCTTCGGCTTTCTCAAGTGCTTTGCTCAATCGGAAGAAAAGCGTAAGTTCAACCAGTGCCTGATTGGCCTTCTTCCCCGTCTCGAAAGCAGCGGTTAAGTCTTTCTCACCCTGTGTGATAACCCGTTCAAACCTCGCCTGGATGTGATCCGAGTAACTTGTCCCGCTCCGTGATCGGGCATTCTTTACGGCACTGGCCCAATAAGCATCCAGCCTCTCACCTGCCGAGAGCCTTTCACGCTGTTCCATCAACTCTTGATGCAAGCCCCTGAGATGGTCCTCCACCTCATAGCCACAGCCGGCCAGACACAAGGCCAGAAACCTTGCTCCCGCACGGACACTTCCGCTCTTCGAGCGCAATAACGAATGGATCATCCGTTCCTTGGTGATCACATCCTCCGGTAAACCGGGCCGATTCCAGTCGCAAAGCAAAATCGGCGGGCCTGCCGTGCCATCCCTTGCGGCGACAATCTTCAGAAAAGTGCCGTCTTCCATCAAATCACCGAGGAATCGCAGGTAGGAATCCAAATCCTCGTAATACAGGCTATTGCGGTCAAGTAACTCATGAATGTTGCCGTCAATCTTCTCCTGACTATCTCCCAACAAGTCAGTATTGCCGTGTATCAAATGCTCAACACCTCGCGCTCTGGACCGAAGTTCTTTTAAAAGCGGGCTTCTCCAGGCTTCCGGTGACCGGCTATAAAAATACTGCTCCAGGACGGGTTCTACATGCTGGTTCATGACGTTATTGGCAACTTCAGGCCAACGGCGACTATTTCCCTGCATTCGAAAATCCTCCACCTCGGCCAGCAACTCGAGCGCCCTTATGGTGTACTTCAACCGGGACATGTCCGGTGGTCTGGCTTGATCCCGAAACACACCATTCATGGGTCCCGCACCGGCAGGGTAATTTACCGCTGGATTCTCTGCCGCCAGCGCCCGCACCCTCAATTCGAACAAACGGATGTTTTTGTTTCCCAAGATCACGGATGTTTCTGCCAGTAGATGAGTTTCCGTCTTCATCTGCACAGAATTCGCGTAGCGCGCTCCATCATACAGGTTTTCAGCCAATTGCGTCGGCTGCCATGCCGGCTTCGCATCTGCGGCTCCCATGTCTTGCAGAGCTTTAGCAGCGAATCTTTCCAGCAAATCAGACAGTTCCGCCAGCTTTCCCTCAACCGTGATGCCAATCTTGCGACCGTCGGGAGACAATAATACTCCATCAAAGCACACTTCCCTCCCGCTTTGACCCTTGGCTCTGAAACTGCCCGAAATACGCCAACTCTTATCTAACCCGATCTCGTTCCTCTCCCACGCAAATCCACTGGTCCCATCAAACGGTTCCAACTGCCACAAATCTTGCACCAACACATCGGGCACTACCGAAAACCGCTGCTTCAACGCCTCCTTGAAACCCTTCACCATCATTTCGTTGGCCAGATCAGCAACCAGATTGCCGGGCAGGATATTTTCGATCACAACCGTCTTTTCATTTCCAAATGGCAAAGAAAATTTTTGGAATTGGGGATTCAATCTGTTTACCACCACTCTCGTCCACAACTCGAAATCATTCGAATGGCGGCTGAACAAGGTGGACACCAGCACCAAGCCTGATTTGACGGAGTACAGACTGACTCGGATTATCTTATCACCATTGTTTACAGGTATCTTATCAACGTAAACCACGCCATCCGCCCCTATTTCGGATGACATCTTCACAATCTCTGCCCGGGCTGGCGACTGCCCCGACCGCTTACCGCGAAAAACTTCCTGAGCTCGATTTTGCCGATCAACATCGATGACTCCCAGTCGCAAAAGGTTGGTCGTCAAGACTGAGACTGAAAAGTCTAACTCTTCCGTAGCCCCAAGAACCACAACGACATAAGGCTTAGGGGTGGGGGTGGTGCCGCCTTCCGCGGCCGGAGCTTCAGAAAAGGTGTCTAGAATGACCAGCAGGAGGATTACTGCCAGTGCTCGCTGTGCTGCAAAATAGAAGCGAATGGAGGGCGACCAATACATATTATGTCCGCTTCATTGATACCATCAGTTTGATAACTTTATTTTTCCTTCGCGCACTGTTTGACTGCCAGTCATCGCGGAAAGAGACAAGAAAAAATTACTGATGCCTTTCAATTCCCCTTTACCAACCGCCCTTCCCGACCTATCTCATGCCCGTGACCGAAGTCTCAGATTTTGTCGTTAGTTTTGGCGATGCCCGGGCCCAGTTTGCCTATTTCATCGCCATGACCGTCTTTTTCACCCTGCTCGGCATCGGCCTGTTCGTCTTGATGTGTGTGGAAACCACTTTCCATCAGGAGCTTAGAACCGGCTTCAATAAACCCATCAACCTGATGAAGAAGCCCAAAGGAGCGGCCATTACCTTCGCTCTCTGGTTCATCTGCGTGTCTTGGGTGTATAACTTCTCCCTCGGCAGCAAGTTCATCGACCTCCGCCGCGTGGCTAAAGGCAAGGACGTGACCTGGGAGCTCACCTACCATTACCCCACCCGCACCGTCGCCGTGCCCGAGACCGAGATCCATCGCTGGACCGGTGCCGTGGACTGGTCCCGCAAAGAAGGTCGCCATGCCCTCGTGCTGGAACTCAAAGATGGACAGGTGCTAAAAAGCGGCAGCCTCCCCCCGCCTGCATTCAAAGAGAAAGCCGAGGAACTCGCGCGCTTCGGCATCACCATCCCTTGGGGCAGCGGAAAATAGCAGGGCCGCAAGATTCCCTGCCTCGTTGGAAGATTATCATGATTACGGTCAGAAGCTCCCTCAGGTTCTGACCGCCCTTCACTTCGGCTTCACCCAGCTCATCGTCTGCGCCATCTGCTTCGACGCCACCACCTGCCCATTGGCTCCCAGCAATTCCACCTCGATCACGTCGATGTTGATCAAGTCATAATCCGTCTTCGCTAGCGGGTCCACCGCCACCTTGAACAACTCTACCCCGCTGCCCTGTTTGATCGGCGACACGTCCACCTTGAACCATTCCGCCGCCGCCGGTTTCCCTTTCGGATACAGCTTCACCCGCAGCTTCGCATTGCCTGAAGTCGTGTAACGCACCGTCACATAGCCCGTATAAACATCCTCCTGCCGCACCAGATCGATATCCACCGTGCCGTCCACCTTCGCCACAGTGATTACGTTGCCGGGACTGCTGCCCGGAGTGGCCGGACCCGCCGTCGGCGGACGCCACACCAGGAACATCGTCGCGGCAAAGAGATTCACCTGCTTCGCCGTCGCCCCGTCCGCCATGTATACCAGCATCCGGTCCGTCGCGTAATTGTTAAAACTCCCCGCCTTCCCCGTCGGCGGCTGGAACTTCACCGGCACCAGCACCGTCTCCTTGCGCGACCGCTTGATCTCCATCGGCTCCGCCGTGAAATACTCGCTCGCCTCCGCCATGCCCGTCTTCGCCACCGCCACCCCAAGCAGAGGCTTGGAACCGAACTTGTCATTGTAATCGAACTCCACCCCGATCGTCATCTCGCTCCGGTCCAGGCTCCGGTTCACCACGTCCAAGTTCAACACCTGCGACTTGATGTCCGGCGGCACCTCGATGATCGCCGTCGCGCTCGAAGCGAGCTTCGCCGCCTCCTCTGCCTGCTTCTTGATCTGCTCCTTCACCTTCGCCAGCGCCGCCGCCTCTTCCTCCGCCTTCTTCAAAGCCAGCTCTCCTGCCTCCTTCTCCGCCTTCGCCTTCGCCTCGGCCTCCGCCTTCTGCTTTGCCGCCAGTTGCGCCTGCTCCATCGCCTTCTTGCCCTCGCTCTCGCTGCTGATCGCCAGCGCTTGCGCCTTCTTCAAAGCCGCCTCCGCGATGGCCTTCGCCTTCTTTTCCTCTTCCGCGGCTGCCGCGATCTGCGCCTTCACCGCTGCGATCTTCGCCTCCAGCTCCTTCTGCTTTGCGGCGACCTCCGCGTTCACCCGCGCCTCTTCCTTCGCTCGCGCCTCTTCAATCGCCTTGAGCCGGGCGGCTTCCTTGGACGCTGCTTCCGCCGCCAGCCGGATCTCCGCTGCCTTCTTGGCCTCTTCCGCCGCGCGCTGCTGCGCTGCAGCTTCGGCTGCTGCCCGCGCCTTCGCCTCTTCCTCCAATTGCTTGCGCTTCACGGCTTCCTGTTCCGCCTTGGCCAGCTCCTCCGCCTTGCGCTTCTCCTCCGCCAGCTTCTTCAGGACCATCGCGCGCGCCTCCGCTTCCGCCTTCAATTTCGCCTCCGCCTCCGCGCGCACCTTCGCTTCCGCTTCCGCCTTCAGGCGTTCCTGCTCCCGCTTCAGCGCCTCCGCCTTGGCCTTCGCCTCCGCCAGCTTCTGCTCTTCCGCAAAACGCTTCGCCTCCGCCTCCGCCTTCAACTGCTCCTGCTCCCGCATCGCGATCTCTGCCTTCACCTTGGCTTCGGCGATGAGCCTTTCCTCTGCCAGCCGCTTCGCCTCCGCTTCCGCCATCGCTTTCGCCTCGGCCTGCCGCTTCGCTTCCGCCTCCGCCTTCAATTGCGCTTCCTGCCGTGCCTTCGCCTCCGCCTGTGCCCGTCGTTCCAACTCCTGCCGCGCCCGCGCTTCCGATTCCGCTTTCATCCGTGAAGACTCGATCTTCGCCGCCTCCGCCTCCGCCTCGAGCTGCGCCTTCGTCTTCGGCTTCGCCGCCGGCTCTTCCACCTTCAACTTTTGCACATCGGCGCTGCCCCAGTCGATGTCGCTGAAAAACGGGATGCTCGTGATCACCACCCGGCGGGAGCTGTTCATCAACAGCACCTTCACCCCGTCCGTCTTGAGCTGCGCCGGCACCCCCGGCTCATCGTTGAAGAACCGCACTCTCACACTCACGATGCCCCGCCCGCGCCCCACCGTCTGCGGATTCGCCCCGAACCACGCCGCGACGCCCTTGTCCCCCTTCTTCTGGATGACCGGCACCACGAACGCCGAGGCCCCCATCGAACCGTCGTACGTATAATCCATCGTCAGCACCGCCTCCGAGCCGTCCGGCGATTTCTCCGTCACCCGCAGATTCCGCACCGTGCTGCCCCCGCCACCGCGCAACGGATCGTTCCCGCCCACGATCACCGGCTGCGCCCAAGCATCAACCGATGCCCACAGGAGGATAAGGATGCCGAGCAGAAAGTTTTTCATACAGCGTGCCGGATAATTGAACCTGCCCATCACCGTGACAAAGAACCCGATAAAACGCAAGCATGCCGCCCGGACCCTTTGGGCTTCACTGGCTTCCACCCGTAGCCGTCCCACATGCGGGTTCAGAAAGGCAGAACTGACTTTTCCACAAAACAGAAATTGACCTCCCCTCTTCCCTCGAAAAAACTCCCCTCATGCTCCGGCTCCTAATCTTGCTCGCCTTCGTCACCAGCGCCTCCGCCCAGGTCGAACGCATCTGGCTCACACACAAATCCGCTACCCCTTCGCACCTCGTCGTCAGTTGGGAAACCAAACAACCCGGCGACTCCCTCGTCGAATTCGGCACCTCGGCAAAACTGGGCGAGACCGTCAAAGTCCCCGGCTCCCGCACTCTTCACCACGTCGAGATCCCGCTGAAGCAAACCGACGTCAGCTACCACTACCGCGTTAAAACCGGCTCTCAAGTTTCTGATATCGCCACCTTCAAAAGCTATCCCACCAAAGAACTCCGCGTCGCCCTCGTCGCCGATTGGGGCTTCGCCAAACCCGACCTCACCGCGCTCAAGAAAGACAACATTCATCTCCTCCTCACTGCTGGCGACAACGTCCCCAGCCTCCACCAATTCTGCGGTGCCGGCGTCACCAATTGCACCAAAGCCTTCAGCGCCCTCATTGATTCCCAACCTGATCTCTTTCGCAGCACACCTTTCCTGCCCGCCCTCGGCAATCACGACCGCGAGATACGCCCGCGCGGCCCCAAGCCACCGCCGGATAATGTTTACGATACCAACGCCCTCGCCTACCGCACCTTCTTCGAACTCCCCGGCGACGAATGGAAATGGACCTTCGATATCCCCGCCTTCGACGCCCGCTTCATCGCCCTCGACCTGAATCATATCCAGGATATCGGCACCACCTGGCAGACGTGCCATGCGCTGGCGGAAGGTTCGGAGCAATTGAGATGGTATGAGGACGCCATGTCCGCCACCAAAGCCGGTCACGTCATCACCATCTACAATGAGAAAAACTCCGCCACCCGTGCCCAAGCCAAAGGCAAATGGGGGCAACTCATCCGGAAAGGCTCCCTCGCCATCACCGGCTTCGGCTACTTCGCCGAGCGCGCCGAGGTGGATGGCTTCAGCTATTATAACACTGCCTTGAAAGGTAACGGTGACAAATACCCCGACCCCAAATCCGCCTTCCTCGCCAGCGAACACAGCTACCTCCTCCTCACCTTCAAAAAAGAAACCGGCGAGCTCACCGTCGCCCTAAAATCCCTCGACGGCCGTATCTTGGACGAAAAAATCTTCAAGAAACGAAACCAGTAAAGCATCTTTTAACCTCTGTGTCCCCCCGTGCCTCCGTGGTGATTTAACTGTGTTCTTCAGTGTTTCATCTGTGGCTAAAAAATCTTCCAGTATTCGTCACCTTGATGCCACCTTCCCCGCGCTATGAAAGCGGTCCGCATAGGATTGATCCGCCACTTCGAAGTCGCCCAGCCCCTGCCTTCCGGCTGGCTGAGCGCAGCTGATCTGACTCGCTGGCTCACGGAATACAACCGTGCCGGAGTCATTGCCCGTCCGCTGGACCTCGGCGGCATCGCCTGGGGCAAGTGCTTCTCCAGCGACCTGCCTCGCGCCTTCACCACCGCCCAGGCCGCCTTCTCCGGCCCCATCCGGCAACTGCCCGAACTGCGCGAACCGAACATCGTGCCCGTCTCCTTGGGCAAGCTGCGCCTCCCCTTGACCGGCTGGCGCTTAATGCTGCATCTGGCGTGGTTAAGCAACCACTCCTCCCAGCTTCCGGCGAAAACGGACTTCCTCGCCCGTCTGCGTTTCTTAAAAGCAGAAGTTCTTTCCCAAGCGGAGGAAGACACCCTCATCGTGAGCCATGCCGGCATGATGGCCTTCCTGCGTAAAGAACTGCTGGCCTTGGGTTTCAATGGCCCCCGCTTCCGCATCGCCCAAAACGCCAAACTCTACCTCTTCGAGAAGCGGTAGCGCGGGCGTAATCGTCCTCGTTCTCGTCGTCGTCCTCGATCATTTCGCCCTTCTACCCTCGTATTTTAATGAAAAAATCTCCCTAGCGTTTCTCCCCCTTTTGCCTATCCTTCCCGCCCTAAATCGGTAGGGCGCTATCGTCCAGCCCTTTAGGCGGTAAGGACGGGTTCCACCCCGTCCCCGACTGAATGTATGAAAACTGAACGCATCATGTGCACGATCAACGGCCTTCGCCAGTCCGTCGTTCACTCATGCCTTTTTGTCGCGTTCTGTCTGGCGTTGCTCCTTGCCCTACCGGTCTCTGGCGCAGAAGCCAAAGTCACCAGGGACATCCTCTACAAACCCGGCAGCGACCTCACCGCCTACGAATTGGAGCGTTGCAAGCTGGACCTGTATCTCCCGGCGAAACCTGGCTTCCCCACGCTCGTCTGGTTTCATGGCGGCGGCTTGAAGACCGGCGATGCCGACATGGAGTTCACGCGGAAGATCGCCCAGTCGTTGGTGGATGCCAATATCTGTTTCGTGATCGTGCATTATCGCTACAGCCCCAAGGTGACTTACCCGGCCTACGTGGAAGACGCCGCCGCATCCTTTGCCTGGACCGTTAGGAACATTGAGAAGCATGGTGGTGACTCGAAGAAAGTTTTCATCGGTGGCCATTCTGCGGGTGGCTATCTCGCAGCCATTGTGGGCTTGGACCCAAAGCGGCTCAAAGAATTCGGCCTCCCGCTGGAGAGCGTCGCGGGCATGATCCCCGTAAGCGGCCAGATGCTCACGCATTACACCATTCGCGAAGAGCGCAAGCTGGACAAATACAACGTCATCGCCGACGAAGCCGCGCCCATCTACCACACGCGCAAAGACACGCCGCCCATGCTCGTGCTCTATGCCGACAAGGACATGGCTACGCGCCAGGAGGAGAACGTCTATTTCGTCTCCACCATGAAAGCCGCCGGGAACAAGCGCGTGCAAGGCCTGCTCATCAAAGACCGCGACCACGGCAGTATCGCGCGCAACATCGCGAACGCCGATGACCCCGCCCGCCTCGCCATCATAAAATTTATCAACGAAGTCTCCCAAGAACGGGAATCGACCAAAGCCACTAAATAGCGGCACACCGGGAACTTCGAACCTTAAACTTTAAACTTAGAACTGAACCCCATGACCAGCACGCAGATCCGCCAGTCGTTCCTCGATTTCTTCAAGTCGAAGCAGCACACCATTGTCCCGTCCTCCAGCCTGATGCCGGACAGCCCGAACCTGCTGTTCACCAACGCCGGCATGAACCAGTTCGTGCCCATCTTTCTCGGCGAACGCAAGGCGGACGTCTCTCAATGGGCAGGAGTGGTGCCCTCTAGTGACACCCGTGCAGCGGATACGCAAAAGTGCATCCGCGCTGGTGGCAAGCATAACGACCTCGATGACGTCGGCCTAGACACCTATCACCACACGTTCTTCGAGATGCTCGGCAACTGGTCCTTCGGCGACTACTTCAAGAAGGAGGCGATCGACTGGGCTTGGGAACTCATCACGCAAGTCTGGAAATTCCCGACCAACCGTATCTACGCCACGGTCTACAACCCGGACAAGTCGAAGAATGATCCGAGTGAATTCGACCAGGAAGCTTGGGACATCTGGGCCGGCCATTTCCGTGCGGCTGGGCTTGATCCCGCCGTGCATATCGTCAATGGCAACAAGAAGGATAACTTCTGGATGATGGGCGAGACCGGTCCTTGCGGACCTTGCTCCGAACTTCACATCGACCTGACACCGACGGGTGATACCAAGGGTGCCTTGGTGAACAAGGGCTCCGCCGAATGCATCGAGATCTGGAATCTCGTGTTCATCCAGTTCAATGCTAACCCGGACGGCACGTTCTCGCCGCTGCCCGCGAAGCATGTGGATACCGGCATGGGCTTTGAACGCGTGACCAGCATCATGCAGGGCACGAAAGGCTTTAAGGATTTCGTCAACGCCAAGATCTCCAACTACGAGACGGACATCTTCCGCCCGATCTTCGACGAAATCGAGACGTTGAGCGGGATGAAATACGGCTCCACGTTGCCGCAGGCCGGTTCTACGGGCGACACCGAGCAGGAGAAGATCGACGTGGCCTTCCGCGTCATCGCCGACCACATCCGCACCCTGAGCTTCGCGATTGCTGACGGCATCCAACCCGGCAATACGGACCGCAACTACGTGCTCCGCCGCATCCTGCGCCGCGCCGTCCGCTACGGCCGCACGCTCGGTTTCCAACAACCGTTCTTCTACAAACTCGTGGACGTCCTCGCCGTGCATTTCGGCGATGTGTTCCCGGAAATCCGCACAAAGAAAGTCCACGTGCAAGAAGTGCTGAAACGTGAGGAGGAGGCGTTTAACCGGACGTTGGATAAGGGGATTGAGCAGTTTGAAACATATGTTTCCGGTAAGTTTTCCCCAGAAGTAGGCCGTAATGTGACACAGGTGGTCACTTCTGGTGGTAATCAAATGGTTACATTTAGAGACGGCAAGGTGTCAGGTGAAATTGCTTTCAAGCTTTATGATACCTATGGATTTCCGCTTGATCTCACCGAGCTAATGGCTCGCGAGCGTGGTTTCTTAGTTGATAAAGTCGGCTTCGATAAATTGATGGAAGAACAGAAAGCCCTCGCCCGCGCTGCTCAAAAGAAGACCGTCATCGAACTCTCCCAAATCGAAACGCAGACACCCACGAAGTTCGTCGGCTTCGATTCCTTGAACACCGAAGCGAAGGTCGTGGAAGTCGTCGAGTTGAAGGACAAGACGGCGGTGGTTTTGGACACGACGACTTGCTACGCCGAGATGGGCGGTCAGTTGGGCGATACCGGTGAATTGACCGGCTCCGGCCAACTCTGGCGCATCGCGGATACGAAGAAGACCGGCAACACCTTCCTGCATTTCCTCGAACAAGGCGATGCTCCCGCCGTTGGCGCCAGCGTGACCTTGGCCGTTGATCCGGCCCGCCGTCACGCCATCGAGCGTCATCACAGCGTCACGCACTTGCTCCACTGGGCCTTGCACGAAGTCGCCAGCAAAGAAGCCTCGCAAAAAGGTTCCGCCGTGGGCCCGGACAAGTTGACGTTCGACTTCAACAGCGCCCCGCTCACCGCGCAACAAGTCGCGGACATCGAGAAGCTCGTGAACGAGCGCATCGTGGAGAACGCGCCGGTGAGCTGGATGGAGGTCAAATACAGCCACATCAAGGACCGCAAGGACATCATGCAGTTCTTCGGCGACAAGTATGGAGACTGGGTGCGCGTCGTGCAGATCGGTGGCAAAGCGACCGCCTTGGATGGTTACTCCATGGAACTCTGCGGTGGCACGCACGTGCGCGGCACCGGCGAGATCGGCCTCTTCCGCATCAACAGCGAATCCGCCGTCTCCGCTGGCGTGCGCCGTATCGAAGCCGTCGCCGGCCTCAGCGCCTACCAGATCGCTCGCGAACAGGCCGAACTCCTGAAAACCCTCGCGGGCAAGCTCAACACCCCGCTCGCCGAGATCGAGAAGAAGGTCGATGCCATGCTCGCGCATCAGAAAGAGCTGGAGAAGACCCTCAAGGCCGCCGCCCAGCGCGAAGCCGCCCAGACCGCGAAGGGCCTCCTCGGCAAAGCGCAGACCATCAACGGCACGCCGCTCATCGCCGCAAATGTCGGCAATGCCGATGGCGATACCGTCCAGACCATCGTGGACGCGATCAAAGCCGACTTCCAAGGCGTGATCGTCCTCGCCGGTGTGAACAACGGCGCCGTGGCCCTCATCGCCGCCGTGACCCCGGACTTCACCGCCAAGGTGCAAGCCGGCAAGATCATCCAGGCCATCGCTCCTATCGTCGGCGGCAAAGGCGGCGGCAAGCCGGACAATGCGCGTGGTGGTGGTAAGGATGGAAGCAAGGTCAATGAGGCTTTGGAGAAGGTGAAGGGGTTGTTGGTGTAAGCCTCTCTCTCTCGAAGATCGACTTTAGCAGACCGCGCGTGACTTTCACGCGCGGTCTGTTACTTTAAAAGAGTGCCGCATGAAGGAAGCAAAAAAAAGACTGCTACCGCTGCCAGTTCGCGCCGCTCGGATGCTAAAGCGCCTGAAAAACGTGCGCGGGCTGGACGAAGGACAAAAATCGCTGCACGCCCTCGGCCTCGCCGCGACTCCGCAGGAACGATGGGACATCTGGGAAAACAACGTCCGCTCGTTCGGCTATTGGAAGCCCTTGAAGCGGAAAAAATCCGCTACATCCTGATCGGCATGTCCGCAGCCGTCGCGCAAGGCGTGATGGCCAACACCCTCGATATCGATTTATGGATTGATCTCCCCTCCCGTCAATACATGCGGGTGATGAATCTCGCCAAAAGTTTGGGTGGCACCTTGGCTGCCAAAACAGTGGTCTATCTCGAAGACGGTGTGCCTGTGAATTTTGTGTATGAAGTGACCGGTTTGGGCCAGTTCGCCAACGAATGGAAACACACCGTCTCCACTGTTCTCCACGACCACAAAATTCCGGTTTTAAAACTCGAACGTATTTTAAAGAGCAAGGAGGCGATACGACGCGATAAAGATGAACTGCACATCTTGCATATCCGCGAGTTCCTTCGACTGCGCCGTAAGGCCTGAGTTCAAGCCCCCTTCCCCCCGCCTCGGACTCGACAACTCTGCGGCACCTGCCTAGATTCGGCCAGCCGTAGCAAATATCAACCCGCATCCAGATATGGGAAACCTATGATCCGGCTCATCCTCATCATCATTGTCCTCTGTCTCGCGCTCGTAGGCGGCGTCGCCGTGGTGTTGCACCATTACTTCGGCTGGAAAGGCCTGGTCGCCTACCCCTTCCTCCTCATCGCCTTGTTGTGGGTGGGCAAGATCATCATCGGCCGGATGATCAAAAAATTCTTCCTCAGCCTTTTCTCCGCCAAGTCCAGCGCGCTCCGTGAAGCCACCATGGAGGTCCATTCCGTGACCGCCATCCCCATGCCCAAGCTGGAACCGGCAGAAGACCATGAACACGGGGATGAGGACGAAGCTCATGACCATGAGCACGAACCCGACGATGACGACGGACCCCGGCACTATTACCAGGTGGACGTCACCATCACCCCCAAGGGCGAGGACCGCGTCTGGGAACCCGGCGAATTCATCCTCACCTCCGACCGCATCAAGAGCCTTGAGGAACTGGAGGACGGCGGCAAAGAACTGGGCAACACCCACGAAGTGCAGATCTGGAACGGCACCGCCTTCGGCCCGGATGAAGATGGCAAGTATCCCGGCCCGCAACGCCTGCTGCTGACCTTCGCCGTGAAGCCCGCCACCACCAAGGCCTGGCTGCACTACTACGACGAGCCCATCGGCCCCTTGGAATTGCCCGCCGGAATGGTGGCTCAATAATCTCTCGCCATGGACTGCAGCAGCGCCCGCACCAAAGATCCCGGCGAATGGCTGGAGACTTGTCCAGAATTTTCCTGGCCGCTCGCCGAGAAGGTGCATGAATGGATTCTCACCTGGGAACCCGACCTCACCGAATCCATCAAGTGGAACATGCTGTGCTTCACCGGCCGCAAACTCGTGTGTGGCATCAGCGCGTGCAAGCAGCATCTCGGCATCGCCTTCTTCCGCGGCACCGAATTGCCCGACCCGGCCAAGCTTTTCACTCCGCAAGAGAACAACACGAACATCCTGAGCATCCGCCTCACCACTTTGGATGGCTTCAATCGCGAAGCCTTTCGCGATCTCGTGCATGCCGCCGTGGCATTGGATGCCGACCCGGAAATCGCCCCCGTTCCCAAGGTTAAGCGTGGCAATCGCGCCCCATGGCCCATGCCCGATTACTTCGCTGCCGGTCTCAAGAAGAATATAAAGGCGAACGACCACTTCCAAAAACTCTCCCCGTCCTGCCGGCGCGAATACATCGTCTGGCTGGCCACCGCCAAACGTCCGGAAACCCAGGCGAAACGCCTGAAGGAAACCCTCGCCGCCTTGAGCAAGGGCTACAAATGGATCGATCGGAAAAAGGGGTAGGACGGACTGCTCTTTTTCCATCTCCCTCTCCGTCTCGAACGGGGCCGGGGTGAGGTGTCGACCCTCATATTATTCACCGTTTCCCGAAGTGGCCTGCCATCCAGTTTGTTCAATGTGTCGCTCTCACGATTGCATCCTGTCCTGCGGTACTCTAGCAATCAGTCCACACCTCCCGCACCAAACCCTCGCCAGCCACTCCACAAAGAAATGCAGTCCGAAAAACGTTTGAAGTTTGCGAGCGCACTCCCCAATCCTCCTTCTCCCTTGGAAGACGAACTTCGTCCGGGAGAAGGATTGAGGATGAGGGTGCCCCCATTCTTCATTCGACCTTCGTCGTTCTGCCTTTCCTTTCGGAAACTATGTCAAAGAGCAATGAAACCATCCGACCCCTGTGGATGTATCTGGCCTATGGCTCCTCCTGATAGGGAGGCCAGACTCTGACGCCGCTCCTGCCCCGGCTGGTTCCGCAGTGGCTACTGGGGATTCCCCGGTCGGTCATAAAATCCTACGCCGCCCGACGTCCCTTTCACCCTCCAGCTTACGAGCCCTGATCCAACGCCCGATACACCCACATATCCTACGAGACGAACTTTCCTCTTCCTCCTTCTCCCTTGGCAGTCGAACTTCGACCGGGAGAGGGATTGAGGATGAGGGTGCCGGTGCCTTCGCATCTCGGACTTCTTACCTCGCTCGTCCCATAACGGTTCCATAAGGATTGTCACCTCCCCGCCAACGCAGGACATAACAATGCACAACAACGCACCATCATGCTTGATGACTTTTGAGGATTCGGGGGCTGCTTATTCTCTGAAAGAGCCAACCACCACTCCTCTCCTTTACCAGCAGCGAGCTGCCAGCACTCAGATGATTAACAGAACATCGTCAACTTTCCATCGAAATTTTCTTATAAACCGGACCTGCTTCACAACAAATTGAACCCCAATAAATTACAAACGAAGATTTTTCGCTGTGCATCGCAACGGGAAACTAGAAACCCGCCGCTCCGGCAAAAGTGATCACCAAAAACACAGCTCTAAAATCTCACCTTTTTTTCCGGTCGGCTTCCCGCTCATGCCGCCTTCCGCTTCAATCCCAGTGCCTTGATCCGTGACGCCAGCGTGGTCGGACGCATGTTCAGCAATTCCGCCGCGCCGTCCTTCCCGAAAATCTTCCCCCCGCTCTGCTTCAGTGCCGCCGCGATGCTTTCCCGCTCCTGCTGTTTCAATTCCGCCCGCGTGACAATCGGTAAAAAAGTTTCGCGCTGAGTTTTGGCCGCTGAAATCTCGGCGCGCCCTCGCTCACCCGTCGGCAGTTCAAATCGCAACGGCCCGTTCTGGGCCAGGATCACCGCCCGTTCCACGGCATTCTGTAACTCGCGGATATTGCCCGGCCAAGGATGCGCCGCCAGTTCCTCAGCTTGCGCCTTGGTGAAGCGCGGCACCGTACGGTTCATCTTCTTCGCCGTCTGCCGGATGAAATGCGTCGCCAGCAAGGGGATATCATCCCGCCGCTCGCGCAAGGGCGGTATCTCCAGCGGAAACACGCCCAAGCGGTAGAACAGGTCCTGCCGGAAACGCCCCGCCGCCACTTCCGCCTTAAGATCGCGGTTCGTCGCCGCCACGATCCGCACATTCACCTTCCTCGTACGTGTGTCCCCCACCCGCTCGATTTCCTGCTCTTGCAGCACCCGCAACAGTTTCGCCTGCATCGCCAGCGGGATTTCTCCAATCTCATCCAGAAAAAGCGTTCCCCCATCAGCGAGCTCGAAGCGCCCTGCTTTGTCCCGGACTGCACCTGTGAAAGCGCCGCGCATATGCCCGAAGAATTCGCTCTCAAATAAGTTTTCAGGAATGGCCCCGCAATTCACCTTGATGAGGGCCCGTCCTTTGCGCGGACTGTTCTCATGGATGGCGCGGGCAACCAGCTCCTTGCCCGTGCCGCTTTCACCATTGATAAGCACCGCCGCATCGGTCGGTGCCACGAGTTGGATCTGCTGCAGCACTTTCCTCACCCCGGCGCTGCTGCCCACGATGTCATGCACGCCCAGCACCTCGCTGACTTCCTCCCGCAGATAATCATTCTCGCGCTCCAGCCGTTCCTTCAGCGTGGCGATTTCCTGGAACGCCCGCGCATTCGCGATACTTACCGCCGCGTGATCGGCAAAGACGCGCAACCATTGAAAATCCTCCTCACCCAGAATGTCTTTATCAAACAGCGCCAACACACCAAGCACCTCACCGCGGAATGCCAGCGGCTGTGCCGCGAAGGTCTTCACCTCTGTCCGGCGGACCCACTGCGGGTCGGCGATCCATTCCTCATCTCCACGCAAGTTGGGCATCAAGAGCGGTTCACCAGACCGCGCGACACGACCAATTTTTCTCACGCCTAAAGGGAACCGACGGAAGGCACCGTCCAAGCGCGAGTAATCTGCGTTGGGGTCAGTCGCGTTACCGGCGCTGGCGACCAAGTGCAGGCATTTCGTCTGGTCAGGACACTCCGGCCTGAAACGGCAGTTGGCACAAATATCACCGTCTTCAATCAACCAGATGCGGGCGAGCACTACGTTGTGACACTTCGAGATGCCCTCCACCACCGCGCTCAGCACTTCGGGCAGCGAACGGTTCTGAGCCATCGAAACCATCACTTGAGGCAGACTTACGCAGTTCACACTCTTTTACTACGAGATTACGTTACAAGCTGCAACGACTATTCGTAATATACGAGATTTCGTAACACCCATCTACCACCCTATTATCTTAAAAAACCAATGATTCCTATGTTTTAGGCCATTTTCACGAGCTGGCACGGTTCCTGTGTTGGGAGGTGGTATCGCTGCAATAACGCAGCACTGAACCAACCAAACGAAAAGTAAACATATGAACCGCATCACTCAACTCGATCCCGCCCAAGCCACTGGCCAAACCAAGCAACTCTTCGACGGCGTGCAGGCTAAACTCGGGGTCGTCCCGAATCTCTTCCGTGTCTTCGGCAATTCCCCGGCCGCGCTCGGCGCTTACCTCAATTTCAGCGGCGGCCTCGCCACGGGCGTCCTGGACGAAAAGGTGCGCCATCAGATCGCGCTCGCCGTCGCGGAGATCAATGATTGCGGTTACTGCCGCAGTGCTCACACCTATCTCGGCGGAAAAGCCGGTCTGAATGAGCAGGAATTGAACGATGCCCGCAAGGTCGTCGCCACCGACGAGCGCACTGCGGCCATCCTGAATCTCGCCCGCAGCATCGTCGTGCAGCGCGGTGACATCAGCGAGGCCGAGTTCAAGGCCGCGCGAGCCGCGAAACTCACCGATGCCGAAATCGTCGAGACGGTCGCGAACGTCGCGCTGAACATCCTCACGAACTATCTGAACCTCGTCGCGCAGACCGTGGTGGATTTCCCGGAAGTCAAAGCCGGTGAAGCCGAGACGTGCACCAACGAAGCGTGCGCCTGCAGTCACTAAGCTCCTCCATTCAACTGATAAACCCAAAACAGAGTACTCTTATGAAAACGCAATCTCTAGACCAGACGACGTTTGATGCCGCCATCACCAATAGCGCCACGCCCGTGCTCGTCGATTTCTGGGCGGAATGGTGCGGCCCGTGCAAGATGCTCGCCCCCACGCTTGACGATGTGGCCGCCGAACAGGCCGGCAAAGCGCTCGTGGCCAAGGTGAACATCGATGAATCGCCGGAACTGGCCACCCGTTTCGGCATCACATCCATACCTACCCTGATCGTGTTCAAGAACGGCCAGCCAGTGAAGACACTGCGCGGGGTACAATCCCGGCGCGAACTCAACGCGACCTTGACCGCCGCGCAAGCGAACTGAGCCATCACCCATAACCCATACACGCAAATCCTATGAATTCGCTAAACGCCCCCAACCTCACCCAGCGGCCGCCACGCAGTCCCCGCGTTCGCCTCGGCGGTTACGCCATGCTGCCGCGTGTGTTGGATAAAGCCCGCGCCCTGCTCGTCGGCCATCAGGGTGACTACAAGTATGGCAACCCTATGGACCAGCACTTCTTCCAGTTCACGGGCATAAAACAGGACGCACTGCTGGAACAGGTGAAGACCGGTGCGGGCGATTGGGAAGTGCTACAATGGGTGAATGCTAACGCCACAACCAAACACGCTGCGCACGACGTCCGCGCCTGGTCCGCCTATCTCGAGACGATGCCGGTTGGGGATGCCGAAGACCTCGAATGGTTCGCCGCACAAGCGAAGCGGCTGAACCCCGCCCGCACCGATCTCCAGACCATTATGGATTATCTGGATGCAGACGATCATGCGAGCTACGGCGGCCTCGTTTAATTCATCACCTCTACCCGCAACGCTATGGCCCTCAAGTTCCTTACCACCGTCACTACGCCCGCCGTGCTGGCCGCGCAGGCCCACTACTTCGGCGGCTCGCGGACACTACCACCCCCGCCTGAGCGCGATCTGCTCACGGCGGAGGAGACAGAGTTCATCAGCGCGCGCGATAGCTTCTATATCGCCACCGTCACCGAAGATGGTTGGCCGTATATGCAGCATCGCGGCGGGCCGGCGGGGTTTCTGAAGACGCTGGGGCCGAACCAGCTTGGGTTTGCCGATTTTGGCGGGAATCGCCAGATGCTTTCCACAGGGAATCTCGCGGCGGATCAGCGCGCCTCCCTGTTCCTTATGGACTACCCGCGCAAGGAACGTCTCAAGCTCCTCGCCCATGTCCGCGTGCTGGATGCGCGGGAACATCCGGAACTGGCAGATCAACTCACGCCCGCGCCGGAATTGCGCAAACAAGTCGAGCGCCTGTTCCTCATCGATGTGCTCGCCTTTGACTGGAACTGCCCGAAATACATCACCCCGCGCTACACACAGGCGGAGGTGGAGACCGCCATCGCGCCCTTGCGCGAACGCATCGCCGAACTCGAAGCCCAGCTCAAATCCCAAATCTGATATGAACCCACGCCCACCCCTGCCACCCTTCACCCTTGAGACGGCCCGCCAGAAAGTTCAGGCCGCGGAGGATGCCTGGAACACCCGCAACCCCGAACGCGTCGCGCTTGCCTACACGGAAGACACCGAATGGCGGAACCGCTCCACCTTCCTGAACGGACGCGCCCAAGTCATCGAGTTCCTACGGCAGAAATGGGAGCGCGAACTGGATTATCGCCTGAAGAAGGAACTCTGGGCCTTCACCGAGAACCGCATCGCCGTGCGCTTTGAATACGAGTACCACGACGCCACCGGCCAATGGTATCGCGCCTACGGCAACGAGAACTGGGAGTTCGACGCGCAGGGCTACATGCAACGCCGCTTCGCCAGCATCAACGATCTCGCCATCACGGAGGCAGAACGGAAATTCCGGTGGGAAAAGACCGCCTGACTTCCCAAGCCTGGCTTATCCTGGCGATTTCGCGATAAAAAGCGCTATTTGTGCCCTATGGGTTTCTTGGGGTGGCAGCTTGCATTATCCCCGCTAGGCGGTAGTCTGCGGGAACTTGTTTGATTCATTTGTTTATGGAACTGAGTAACGACGAAATTAAGCGGTATTCCCGGCACTTGATCCTGCCGGAAGTGGGGTTGGCCGGTCAAAAGAAGATCAAGGGCACCAGCGTGTTATGCATCGGCGCGGGTGGTCTCGGCTCGCCGATCGCCATGTATCTGGCGGCGGCAGGGATCGGGAAGATCGGGCTGGTGGATTTCGATACGGTGGATTTCTCGAATCTCCAGCGGCAGATCATCCACGGCACGGAAGATGTGGGCCGGTTGAAGGGTGAATCCGCCCGGGATACGATCAAGAGCATCAATCCGAACGTGGAGGTGGTGCTGCATAGCGTGCGGCTCAGCAGCGAGAACGCGATGGAGATCATCCAAGGGTATGACATCGTGGTGGATGGCACGGATAATTTCCCGACGCGTTATCTGACGAATGATGCGTGCGTGCTTCTCAAGAAGCCGAACGTTTACGGATCGATCTTTCGGTTCGAGGGTCAGGCGAGCGTGTTCGCGCCGCATTTGGGCGGGCCGTGCTATCGCTGTCTCTATCCGGAACCGCCGCCGCCGGGCATGGTGCCGAGTTGCGCCGAGGGTGGCGTGTTGGGGGTGTTGCCGGGCATCATCGGTTGCATCCAGACGAATGAGATCTTGAAGCTCGCGCTCGGCAAGGGCAATCCCTTGATCAATCGCTTGCTGCTCTTCAATGCGTTGGACATGAAGTTCAAGGAGTTGAAGCTGCGCCGTGATCCGGCCTGCCCGATCTGCGGAGATAACCCGACGATCAAAGGGTTGATCGATTACGAGGTGTTCTGCGGCATCCCGACACAGCCGGAGAATCCATCGGCGAACCCGGATGAGGTGGACGTGCAGGAACTCAAGAAGGCGCTGGATAATCCGGCGCTGGGCATCAAGGTGATCGATGTGCGGGATCCGGACGAGTACGAGATCGCGCATATCAAGGGGGTGCCCCTGCTCCCGCTCGGCGAACTGCCGCAGCGCTTCACGGAACTGGACCCGAACCAGCAATATTACATCCATTGCAAGGCGGGTGGACGCTCGATGAAGGCGTTGAAGTTCCTGCGCGAGCAGGGTTTCAAGTATCTCAAGAGCGTGAAGGGCGGCATCGGGGCCTGGTCGGACGAGATCGATTCGAACGTCCCGAAATATTGATCAATGAACGAGAAAAACGAAAAGCGGAATCAGAATCTGGGCACCCGGCGGCGGGCGCGCCAGCGCGCGGTCCAGTTCCTGTTCCAGCACGAGATGAATCCGCCCGAGGACATGACGGCGGCGCTGGATTTTCTCTTCAACAGCCAGCATCCCGAGGCGGTGACGGAGGACAAGTCCGGCCAGGCGCGTTGGGGCGAGGAGCCTGAGACACCGGCGACAACCGCGGATGAGGCGGCGTTGCGGCTCTTCGCGGAACCGCTGATCAAAGGCGTGCTGGAGCACCGGACGAAGATCGATGCGGAGATCATGAAGTACGCCAAGAACTGGGACCTCCACCGCATGGCCGCCGTGGACCGGAACATCCTGCGCCTGGCGATCTATGAGATGCTTTTCCGCGAGGACATCCCGCCCGTGGTGAGCATCAACGAGGCAGTGGAGATCGCGAAGCTGTTCTCCACGGATGACAGCGGCCGTTTCGTGAATGGTATCCTGGACAAGGTGCGCAGCGAACTCATGCGCCCTGCCCGTATCGTGAAGTAAACCATGTTTGCCGACCTGCATCTCCACACCAGTTTCTCGGACGGAACGTATTCCCCGGAGCAACTGGCTGCAGAAGGCAAGCGCTTCAATCTCGGCGTGCTCTCGCTCACGGACCACGACACAATGGAAGGTTGCCCCCGCATGGCGGCCGCCTGCGCGAGCCACGGCATCGAATTCGTCCCCGGCAGCGAACTGACGGCGGAGCAGGACGATTACGAACTGCATCTGCTGGGCTACTACCTGGACATCCATTGCGAGAAGCTGACAAAGGCGCTCGCGGAGTTCCAGACCGCCCGCCAGGACCGCATCCGCGAGATGGTGGCGCGCATCAAGCAGCTCGGCGTGCCGATCGAGGCGGAGGACGTGTTCAGAATCGCGAGCTGCCAGTCACCTGGCCGTCCGCATGTCGGTCGTGCGCTGGTGGAAAAAGGCGTGTGCAAGACGCTGGACGAGGCCTTCGAGCGCTTTCTGAAAAAGGGTCGTGCCGGTTGGGTGCCGAAGTTCCGCATCTCCGCACCCGACGCGATCAAGCTCATCCACGAGGCGGGCGGCGTGGCCGTGATGGCGCATCCGGGCTTGAACCGCAGCGATGACATGATCCCCGAGCTCGTCGAGGCGGGCATGGACGGCATCGAGTGCTTCCACACGAAGCACTCCACCTCCGTGAGCGAGCATTATCTCCAGATGGCGCAGCAGAAGAACCTGCTCATCACCGGTGGATCGGACTGTCACGGCATGAACAAGGGCAAACCGCTCATCGGCTCCATCCGCCTTCCCTACAGCAACGTGGTGAAGCTGCGCCAGCGTGCCGAACAGAACAAGGCGCGCTACTGCCCCGCGACGGCCAATCCGGCCGCCAATTAGAACAGATTTTTTTTCGCATGGGATTTTTTCAACGACTCAAAGAGGGCCTCAAAAAGACCAGTGACAAGCTGGTGCACGAGATCAAACGGATCGTCACCGGCTCGCCCAAGCTCACCGCCAGCACCATCGAAGAACTCGAAGCCGCCCTGCTCGGCGCGGACTTCGGTGTGCCGATGACCACCCAGATCATCACCGCCGTCCGCAAGGCTTACGAATCACAAGGCGGCCAGGGCTTGGACGTCACGCATATCGCGGCGCAAGAAGTCGAGAAATCCCTCGGTGAAGGCCATCGCGGCCTTAAGACGCAAGCCAACGGGGTGACGGTCATCGCCGTTGTCGGCGTGAACGGCACCGGCAAGACCACCACCACCGCCAAGCTCGCCAAGCGTTTCCATGACGAAGGTCACCTCGTCGTCATGGCCGCGTGTGATACCTTCCGCGCCGCCGCCATCGAGCAATTGAAGCTCTGGGGCACGCGCCTGAACGCCCCGGTCATCGCGGGCGCTTACAATTCCGATCCCGCGTCCGTCGCGCACGACGCCGTGACCGCCGCCACTTCGCGCAACGCCAAGTATCTCATCGTCGATACCGCCGGCCGCCTGCACACGAAGAACAATTTGATGAAGGAACTTCAGAAGGTGCATCGCGTCATCGACAAGCAATTGCCCGGCGCGCCCCACGAAGTCCTCCTCGTGCTGGATGCCACCACCGGCATGAACGCGCTGAACCAGGCGAAGGAATTTCACAAGGCCGTGAACCTCACCGGCCTCGTCATCACCAAGCTGGACGGCACCAGCAAAGGCGGCATGGTCGTCGCCATCCAGAAGGAACTCGGCATCCCCGTGAAGTTCATCGGCGTCGGCGAACAGGCGGATGACTTGCAGCCCTTCGACCCGAAGGAATTTGCGAAAGCCTTGTTCGGGGAATAACCCGGTAATGTAAAGTCTCGGTATGGCACGTTCCAAAACCAAATCGCCGGAACCTGACCAGAAGTTCATGCGCGAAGCCCTTCGCCTCGCACGCAAGGCCACCGGTGCCACCTCTCCCAACCCGCTCGTCGGTGCCGTCCTAGTCAAAAATGGCAAAGTGATCGGCCGCGGCTACCACCATCGCGCCGGACAACCGCACGCCGAAATCGAAGCTCTGCGCGATGCCGAAAAACGTGGTGAGAACACCAAGAGCGCAACCATCTACGTTTCCCTCGAACCCTGCTGCACCCATGGCCGCACCCCACCCTGCTCCGATGCCCTCATCAATGCCGGCATCAAGCACGTCGTCGCCGCCGCCACCGACCCGAATCCCGCGCACGCCGGACGCGCCTTCAAGCTCCTGCGCACCGCTGGCATCAAAGTGACCGAAGGTATTCTCGCCACTGAAGCCACTGCACTGAATCGCAATTTCAATCACTGGATCATCTACCGCACACCCCTCGTCACGCTGAAAGCCGCGATGACGATTGATGGCAAGACCGCCACTGCCAGTGGCGAATCCAAATGGATCACCAGCGAAGCCGCGCGCGATCACGCCATGAAGTTGCGCGCCGAACACGACGCCATCCTCGTCGGCGTGAACACCATCATTCACGACAACCCCAGCCTGACCATTCGTCCCGCCAAAGGCAAAGCACCCGACAAACTCCACGGCTTCCGCCGCATCATCCTCGATCCCCAAGCACGCACGCCTTTAAGCGCCAAAGTCGTCACGGATGCGCAAAAGCACCTGACCACCATCGTCGTCAGCAAAACCGCTCCCGCCAAGCGCGTGGCCGCTTTGGTCAAGCACGTCTGCGTGCTCACCGCTCCTGCGATTAGGAGCGACCTCAATCTGCGCTGGCTCTTGCAGAAGATCGGCAAAGAAGAAGTCACTTCCCTCCTCGTGGAAGGCGGTGGCGAGACCGTCGCCCATTTCGTTGAAAAGCGCCTCGCCAATCGCATCGCCTTCTTCTACGCACCCAAAGTCCTCGGTGGCAAAACCGCCCGCAAAGGCGTCGCCGGAAGCGGCGCCTCCAAGTGGGCGGAGGTGTTGAAGCTGAAGAACATTACGTGGCACAAGTTGCCCCCAGACTTGTTGCTGACCGCAGATGTGGCAGATTAAGGCCTGATTTATGTTTACCGGCATTGTGGAAGAGACGGGTGTGGTGAAGGCGATCAAGCCCGGCAAGAAGTCCATCGCCCTGACCATCGAGACGAAGGTCTGCGGACGCGATCTCCAGCTCGGCGACAGCCTCGCCGTCAATGGCTGCTGCCTTACCGTCGTGAAACTCTCCGGCCCCAAGACCCGTCGTCTCGTGCAAATGGACTTGCTCCAAGAGACCTGGACCCGCACGAACCTGCAACACACCCGGGTCGGTGCTGCGGTGAATCTCGAACGCGCCCTCGCCGCGAATGGCCGCTTCGGCGGCCACTTCGTCAGCGGTCACATCGACGGCCTCGGCACCATCAAGCGCTGGGAAAAGAGCGGCGCGGATTACGTGCTCGAAGTGGCAGCGCCCCAGGACATCTTGCGCTATATGGTTTTCAAGGGCTCCATCGCCATCGATGGCATCAGCCTCACCGTTGCCAAGGTGAAAAAGAAAAGCTTCGTCATCTGGATCATCCCACACACCCATGCGGTGACTGCCCTGCGCGAGCGCAAAGTCGGTGACCTGGTGAATCTCGAAGCCGATCTGCTGGCGAAGTATGTGGAGCGCTTCACACAAAAGACCTGACCACATGAGCAAGGCGTTCACCCGCGAAGATGATAATGCCCCCGAGCAGCCAGTGGCTGCCCGACCGGCCTCCTCGTTGCCGCCCGGGGCCAAGAATTATCTCACTCCTGCTGGCGAACAACGGCTGCGTGCTGAACTCGTCCACCTGCTCGCCACCGAACGCCCCGCGCTCGCCTCTTCACCGGACAAAGACATCGTCAAACGTCAGCTTCAGTTGCTCGACCAGCGCATTTCACATCTGCAAGACTGTCTTCAGACCGCCGTCATCGTTCCCCCTCCTGCACCGCCGCATGATACCGTCCGCTTCGGTGCCACAGTGAAAGTGCGTAACCGACGCGGTGAAGAGCTGGACTACCGGATCGTCGGTGTGGATGAAACGGACCTGGATCGCGATGAAGTCAGCTGGCTCTCACCCATCGCCAAAGCCTTGCTGAACACCAAGCTCGGCCAGCGCATCAAGTTCCGCTTCCCCGCTGGCGAGGATGAGCTGGAGATCATCAGCATCACCTACTGACCGCACTCACTTCTTCTTCGGCAGCACCACCACCGAGAACCAGTAGTTCGTGAATTCATTGATCACCCGCTGGAACTGGATGAAATCCACGGGCTTCACGATGTAGGAGCTGCACCGCAGCTTGTACATCTTCAAGATGTCCTGTTCATCCGCTGAGGTCGTGAGGATGACCACCGGCAGGTAGTTCAGCTTGGGATCGTTCGCGATCTGTTCCAGCACCTCATACCCGTTCATCACCGGCATGTTCAGGTCCAGCAGGATGACATCGGGCGTCAACACATTGGCATACCTGCCCTCTTTGCGCAGGTAAGCCATGCACTCCACCCCGTTCTCCACGTGATGGAGGTTCACCGCCACTTTCGAGCGCTTCAGCCCCTCGCGGGTCAGCAGCACATCATCTTCGTTATCTTCCACCAGCAATATCTCCGCAAAACGTGCATTCTTTAGTTCGTCACTCATATGTTTTCCGCTTCTGATTTTGGGATGGTGAAATGAAAGCTGCTGCCCTTGCCCGGCTCCGACTCCACCCACAGCTTGCCCCCGTGCCTCATCACCACGCGCCGGCAGATGGACAGGCCGATGCCCGTTCCCGGGATCGCCTTCTGGGTGTGCAACCGTTGGAAAACATCGAAAATCCGCTGAAAATGCTCCGGAGCGATGCCGATGCCGTTGTCTTTCACCGTCACCTGCCACTCCCCACCCAGATCCGCTCCGGAAACCATGATCTGCGGGGCGGCTTCGCCCCGGTACTTGATCGCGTTGCCGATAAGGTTTTGCAGCAGTTGCACCATCTGCGGGCGGTCGGCCAGCACCTCCGGCAGGTTCGTGCGCTTCACCTCAGCACCCGACTCCCGGATGGAGTCCGAAAGCACATCCACCGCCTCGTCAAAAACCTCGTCCAGGCTGATCTGGATGAATGGATGCACCCGCGTCTCGACCCGTGAATAGGCCATGATGTCCCGGATTAAGGTCTGCATCCGTTGCGTGCCCAGCACCGTCCGGCGGATCCATTCAACGGCCTGCTCATCCAGTTTGTCACCATACTGCTGTTGCAGCAATTGCACAAATCCGCTGATGCTTCGCAAGGGCGTCTGCAGATCGTGCGAGACCACGTAGGCGAAATGTTGCAGCTCCAGATTGCTCTTCTCCAGCTCCTCCGCCTGATGCATCAGCCGCGCATTCGCACTCTTGATCTGCTCGGCCACCAGTTTTTGGGCGGTCACATCGCGGATCGCGGCCGATACCAGTCTGCCCTCCTCCGTTTCCATCACGTTCAGACTGATCTCGACAGGGAACTCTTCGCCGTTCTTCTTCAACCCGAACAGCTCCATGCCGCTGCCCATGGGGCGGGCATGTGGTGAATCATGATACTTCTGCCGGTAGCTGGGATGATGCGCGCGATAACGATTCGGGATCAAAGTCTCCACCGGCAATCCGATGAGTTCATTGCGGGCGTATCCGAACAGCTTCTCCGTCTGGGCATTCACCAGAATGATCAGGCCCTTGCTGTCCGTGATGACCACTGCATCCGGCGCTGATTCCACCAGGCTCCGGAACCGCGCTTCCTTTTTCACCAGTTCATGATTGGCTTGCTCCAGTTCGATGGTCTTATGGTGAAATTCCTCCTTCGCCCGCATGAGCTGGGTCAGATCCGTATGTGTTCCAAGTAAGCGGATGGCCTTGCCTTCGTGGTTTCTGACCGCAAAACCGCGACAACGCACCCACACGGTGGAACCATCTTTGTGCCGGTACCGGACCACTTGGTCATAAGGATGGTTGGCATCCACCAGGTGCTTTTCCAGATTGCATTTCGCAATCTCCAGGTCCTCGGGGAAAATCAACTCCTGCCACTCCGCTGCCAGATGCTTTTTCTCCTTGGAATCGAATCCCAACACTTCCCAGAAGCGCGGGCTAAGCCATTCATGTTCAGGAACCTCCAGATTCCAATACCACATCCCATCCAGTGAACCCCTTTGCAGGAATTCAAAAGCCGAGCTGTCCTTGCCCATCAACTCATACAGCTCCTGCTTCAGGTAATGCTCTTCACTCATGGGTCACCCGAACACTGAACTTGAGGTAAAGTTGGCTGTGTAAAACAGTACGTGCAGCCATCTCCTCCCAGTAGTTCTTTATTGCTCCCATCACGACAGAGGATGGTGAGCGATGCAATAAAAAAGCGGACGAGGAAGCCTCGTCCGCCGTTGAATTATGCCCCTACGTGGGCTTCGCTCGCTTAGTAGCGGTAGTGTTCTGGCTTGTAAGGGCCATCAGCCGGCACACCGAGGTATTCGGCCTGTTTCTTCACAAAAAAGATGTCGCCCCGCGTTGATGTTGCAGTCGCAGCCGCTCGTTATGTCGAGCCAACTGTCATGCACGTGGATTGGATTTCATTGAAATGCCGGGAGACTTCGTTTTTCTTTAATCAATTCTCATGACAAAGTCCGCCTTTAAAAAATTACGCACAGCGATAACCGAAGCCGCTCGCGCCACCTTCACCAAATTGCGGTCAGTACACTCTGACGAGGAGATTTACGCGTTCACCCTCGAAACCAACAACGACACCACGCTCATCACCGCCAGTGCTAACACCAAGGAAGGCTTGTTGCGACGCGCTCGTGAATACGAAAAGAGAGAAAAGAAAGGACTTCAACGCCGCGTCGAAAGCTTGCGCTGGAATCCCGCCGATTGGGCCTACGTGTGTGCTGGAGATGATGAATTCGAGGTATCGCAGAAAATGCTGGATGCCCTTCCCGATTGCCTCGAACTCGATGAAGACGATTTTGAGAAGGAGTTCGAATCACGGATTTCCCTTTTCATCGAATCATTGCAGACTCTCGATGAAGAGGGCTTTTTCGGACGCGGTGCCAAGCGTCAGAAAATCACTTTGCTGGTCACCATGGGGGATCAGGAAACTGGATTGCTCCTGAGATGTGCTGAAGAACTGAATCCCGCCAAGGTTTATAAAGAATTTGCCAAAGCATTCCCTACCGAGACGGCAGGCAAATTCAGCGGCATCGGTTCGCGCAAGGCCTATGAAACCCAAGCAGTGGCCCTTTCACGAGATGGCAAGTTGCTGGCCTGCCCCATCTCATCTAGCAGTGGGTATCCTTATGTATTCGGGTTCCAACTGCCGGGTTTTAAGGAAGTCCTGAATTTTCCGATCCGGGATCTGGTCAATCTCAGCAGTTTGGCTGTATCTCCGGATGCCAAGAGCGTCTACGCGGCGTGGGCATCATCTTGCGGAGACGAAAAAGCAGGCATCCGCTGTTGGGATGTCAGCTCCAAAAAACTGAAATGGGATGTCAAAGCCAACCAGACATCCAGCTTGGATTGTTCGCCTGATGGTTCAGTAATCGCGTGCAAAGATATCAAAGGGGATACCTATGTATGGGACGCGCAGCAGGGAAAACAAATCTGGAAATTCCCTGGAACCAAAGGCGATTTCCTCACCTGCGTGCGCTTTTCACCCACTGGCTGCATACTGGCATCTTGTGGCAAAAAAGGAGTCCAGTTGTGGGATTACAAATCCGGAAAAAAAATTGGTGCTCTGGCCGAAGCGGGCCGGAGCATCGCTTTCTCTCCAGATGGCAAACTGCTGGCAGTGGCCACCCATGAAGATCATAAGGACCGGGATGTTTCCATCTGGGACGTGTCCAACTGCAAGCTGCTGAAACGTCTTGATGTCGTCAAAGGTTCACGTTTCAAGGTCAGAGTCGGACCAGATGGTTACGAGAATGTCAGACCTGATGCCATCGCCTTTTCTCCCGACAGTCAATGGCTGGTGGTGCTGAGAAGTTGGCCAGGATCGGCCGTGCTGTGGGATTGGAAAAAATCCAAGGAACTGATCTGGATGAACCCTAACTACGAGTGCTTGGATGGCGCAGTTTTTCTCCCTGATGGAAAAACTGTAGCAATAGCGGGCCGCCCCATGGATGGCCCAGCATTGCTGCTATGGGATGTCTCCGAAGCCGCCAAAACCTAAAAAAGGCGAACGGTTTCCCGTTCGCCTTTCGTATTAAGTCGTAAGGACCGCTTAGTAGCGGTAGTGTTCCGGCTTGTAAGGACCGTCGGCCGGCACGCCGAGGTATTCGGCCTGCGCCTTGGTCAGCTTCGTCAGCTTCACGCCGATCTTCTCAAGGTGCAGACGGGCCACTTCTTCGTCCAGCTTCTTCGGCAGGCGATAGACCGTCTTGGCATACTTGTCCTTGTTCGCCCAGAGATCGATCTGTGCGAGCGTCTGGTTCGTGAACGAGTTCGACATCACGAAGCTCGGATGACCCGTGGCGCAACCAAGGTTCACCAAGCGGCCTTCCGCCAGCATGTAGATGCTCTTGTTGCCTGGCAGGTAGTAACGATCATACTGCGGCTTGATGTTCTCGATCTTCACACCCTTCGCCTTCTTCAACGCATCCACTTGGATCTCGTTGTCGAAGTGACCGATGTTGCAGACGATGGCCTGGTCCTTCATCGCGAGAAGGTGATCCACCGTGATGATGTCGCAGTTGCCCGTCGTGGTCACATAGATGTCGCCCACGCCCAGCGTGCTCTCCACCGTATTGACCTCGAAACCTTCCATCGCCGCCTGCAAGGCATTGATCGGATCGATCTCCGTCACCACCACGCGGGAACCATAGGCACGCAGCGAGTGCGCGCAGCCTTTGCCCACGTCACCGTAACCGCACACGACCGCCACCTTGCCAGCAAGCATCACGTCCGTCGCGCGCTTGATACCGTCCGCCAGCGATTCGCGGCAGCCGTAGAGATTGTCGAACTTCGACTTCGTCACCGAGTCGTTCACGTTGATGGCCGGCACCAGCAGTTTGCCCTGTTCGGCGAGCTGATAGAGGCGATGCACGCCCGTGGTCGTCTCTTCGGAAACGCCCTTCCAGTCCTTCACGATCTTCGTCCAGATGCCCGGCTTTTCCTTCGCCACACGCTTCAGGAGGTTCTTGATGACCGCTTCCTCATGGGAACCGCTCTTCGTGTTCACCCAGTTGGAACCGTTCTCGAGTTCGTAACCCTTGTGGATGAGCAACGTCACGTCACCGCCGTCATCGACGACGAGTTCCGGGCCCTTGTCACCAGGGAAAATGACGGCTTTGAGCGTCAGTTCCCAATATTCTTCCAGCGTCTCACCCTTCCAGGCGAAGACCGGCGTGCCCGTGGCCGCGATGGCGGAAGCCGCATGATCCTGCGTGGAGAAAATGTTGCACGAAGCCCAGCGCACGTCCGCACCCAGCGCCACCAGCGTCTCGATGAGCACCGCAGTCTGGATAGTCATGTGCAGGGAACCCGTCACGCGCACGCCCTTGAGGGGCTTCTGCTTCGCGTACTTCTTGCGCACGGACATCAAGCCCGGCATCTCATGCTCAGCCACCGCGATCTCTTTGCGGCCCCATTCAGCCAGCGCGAAATCACGCACGATGTAGTCTTTGCCCGCCGGAGTCTGGGCGGAATAGGTGGCGAGATTCGCCGTTGCTGCGCTCACTTCTGCCAGAACGGCGGCGGCGACAGCTTTGGATTTTGATTTAGCCATTTTGAATTCTTAAAAAGTTGAGAGTTTTGAAAAGCAGGAGCGTTAAAATTGGATTTTTTAAACGCTCCCGCGAAGTTCGTTTCCGGCTTACTTGACCGCCTTCTTGAGCGCGGCCGCCTTGCTGGTGGATTCCCAGGTGATGTCCTTGTCGTCCTTGCCAAAGTGACCATAGTTGGTCGTCTTGCTGTAGATCGGACGCAGGAGGTTGAGCTGGCTGACGATGTCCGCCGGCTTGAAGCTGAACACCTTCAAGACTGCCTTCAGGATATCCGCATCACTTACCACGCCCGTGCCGAATGTGTCGATGTGTACGCTCACCGGTTTCGGGTGACCGATGGCATACGCGAACTGCACTTCGCACTTTGCCGAGAGCCCGGCGGCCACCACGTTCTTCGCCACCCAGCGGCCCATGTAAGCCGCGCTCCGGTCCACCTTGCTCGGATCCTTGCCGGAGAAGGCGCCGCCACCATGACGGCCCATGCCACCGTAGGTGTCCACGATGATCTTGCGGCCCGTCAATCCGCTGTCACCTTCCGGTCCACCCACCACGAAACGGCCCGTAGGATTGATGAGATACTCGGTCTCGCCGGTGAGCATCGCCTTCGGCAACACCGCCTTGATGATCTTCTCAATGCAAAATTTCTCGATTTCCGCGTGGGAAACGTCTTCCGTGTGCTGCGTGGAAATGACCGCGTTCGTGATGCGGGTCGGCTTGCCATCCACATATTCCACGGAAACCTGGCTCTTCGCATCCGGACGCAGCCACGGCACCTTGCCGCTCTTGCGCACTTCGGTCAGCTTGCGGCCCAGACGATGCGCGAACATGATTGGCGCGGGCATCAGCTCCGGCGTCTCGTTGCTCGCGTAACCGAACATGATGCCCTGGTCGCCGGCGCCCTGCTCCGCGTGCTTCTTGCCGTCCGCCTTCTTCGCATCCACACCCTGCGCGATATCCGGCGATTGGGTGGTCAGGTAATTGTTGATGAACACCTTGTCCGCATGGAACACATCGTCATCATTCACGTAACCGATGCCCCGGATGGCCTTGCGGATGACCTGGCCCACATTGATGACCGTGTCCAGTGGCTTGGTCGTCCCCGTCTTGCGGTCCTGCAGCTTGGGGATCGTGATCTCACCGCCCACCACCACCATGTTGCTCTTGACGAACGTCTCGCACGCCACACGGCTGGTTTTGTCCTCGGTCAGACACGCGTCCAAGATCGCATCGGAAATGGTATCGCAAACTTTGTCCGGGTGACCTTCACCGACAGACTCGGAAGAGAAGATGTATTTATCGCTCATGGATTAATTTTTCGACCGTCAAGATGTTCATATTGACGTATCAAGATAGGATGATATATCTTTGTTTCAGTTCGTCAAACGGTTTTTGCCGAAACCAGACACCGTTTTAAATCGTATGGCCCAGACACTCAAATCCCTGCGCGCGCTGTCCGACGCCACCCGGCTCCGGATCATCGCCCTGCTCCAGCAGGACGAGTTGTCCGTCAACGAGTTACAGGATATCTCCCACCTCGGCCAATCCCGCATCTCCACCCATCTGGGCCAGTTGCAGGAAGCCGGACTGCTCCAGTCCCGCCGCGATGGTAAACGCACCTTCTACAAATGGAATGGTGCTGACGATGAGGAAACCCGTCTGCTCCTGGAGATGGCTGTCCGCGCCGCCAAGGAACTTCCTGAATACGAAGCAGACCAGATCAATCTCCGCCGCGTCCTGAATCTCCGCCGCGAACAGGCCCGCCTGTATTTCAACCAGATCGCCGGGCGCTTCGATCGCGTCTATGGTCCCGGCCGCTCTTGGCAGGCCTTCGGTCACCTGCTCCTCCACGTCCTTCCTCCGCTCACCATAGCCGATCTCGGCTCTGGTGAAGGCCTGCTCAGCGAACTCCTCGCCGTCCGAGCGAAGAAAGTCATCGCCGTGGACAACTCGGAGAAGATCGTTTCCTACGGTGCCGAGAAGGCGAAGAAGAACGGCCTAAAGAATCTCGAATTCCGCCAAGGCGATCTGGAGAATCCGCCCATCGAGCCCAAGAGCATCGACCTCGCGATCCTCAGCCAAGCGCTTCATCACGCCGCCGAACCGGCCAAGGCCATCGAAGCAGCGTATCAAATTCTGAAACCCGGCGGCCAGATCGTCATCCTCGATCTGCTCAAGCACACCTTCGAGCAAGCCCCTGAACTCTACGGTGATCGCTGGCTCGGCTTCGCCGTCAGCGATATGCAACGCTGGCTCGAAGACGCCGGGTTCAAAAAAGTCCACGTCAGCATCGTCGCCCGCGAAGAACAGCCGCCGCATTTCCAGACGATATTGGCCGAGGGCGTGAAGTGATTTCAAAGTGGTAGGGCCCGCTGTCCTCAGCCAACCCTACCAAATAAAAAACGGACGAAGGTTTCCCCTCGCCCGTTCGCAGATCTGAATCAGTCTGACGCTTACTTCAACGCACTCTCGACCATCCCTTTGAACTCTTTCTCCGACGCCGTCGCCAGCGCCTTCGGGGACGTGTAGCGGATGAACACGTGGCCGTCTTTGCCCTCGATGATCGCGCCGAGCAGGACATGGTCCTTCAACGGCGTCTTCGGACCGCCCGGCATGCCGCTCGAATAAGTGCCTTCCGCACGCACGTAGGCCACTGGCGTCGAGCCCACCTTGATTTTCTCTACTTTGGTGTTCTTCTCATCACGCGGCTCCACGAACTGCCCCAACCAGCGCTGGACATTCGCATCCGTGCCGCCTCCATCACCACCGAAGTGGAAGTAAACGATCTCCGCCGTCTCCTTCGTCTTGGCATCCGTCACCTTGAGCTGCGCCTTGCGCATGGACGAGGTGGTCTCCACCCATTCCCAGGTGGCCGGGCGCTTGAACTTCAGACCAGCCACGTCAAACGTCGCCGGAGCATCCGCCGCCGTGGCAACTTGCGTAAACATCCCCAGGCCGATCACAGCCATGGCCATCCGGGTCAAAAATTGGATACGTTTCATGCCGTGTAGGTTGCTGCGGAAGCATGAAAAGTCAACTGCAAGCGGCCAAAAATGGAGCACCGGCCTCCGCCCTGGTGAGATATCTGTTTTCAGCATTTATCCCATCATATCCCAAGCAATGACAGGCAGATACACCCTCGCGACTGATCGGAGACTGGTGTTCCCTGATAAATCTCAGTTGAAAAACTCCCCTCTTCGCGACACATTGCCGCCAATGCAATCGGTTTTTAAAGGTCCTGTGTTTGTGGTGCGCGATAACATCGACACTGATCAGATCATTCCCGCCCAGTATTTGAACCTCGTGCCCACCATCGCCGAGGAATACGAAAAGCTCGGCAGCTACGCCATGTGCGGCCTGCCGGAATCCCTGTATGCCACCCGCTACGTGAAGGAAGGCCAGCTCGACAGCGAATACCCCATCATCGTGGCCGGCCGCAACTTCGGCTGCGGCAGCTCCCGCGAGCACGCCCCCATCGCCCTCGGCTCCGCCGCCTGCCGCATTGTGTTGGCCGAGAGCTTCGCCCGCATCTTCTTCCGCAACTGCGTCGCCACCGGCGAACTCTATCCCTGCGAAGCCACCGAACGCCTCTGCGACGTGCTCAAGACCGGCGACGTCGTGACCGTGGACATCGACGCCTGCACCGTGACCGTCGATGCCACCGGCAAGACCTACTCCTTCAAACCGCTCGGCGACGTCCGCCCCGTGGTGGATGCGGGCGGCCTCTTCAATTATGCCCGCCAGGCCGGCATGATCGAAGCGAAAGCTTAAGACAGTTGAACCGTTAAAACGGTTAAAATCGTTAAAACGTTGAATCGAGTCACGTTTTAACGATTTAACTTTTTAAACCATTTATCATGTCCATCTCCGACCTGCGCCGCGAATACTCTCTGGGCAGCTTGCGTCGTAAAGACCTGCTGCCGGACCCCATCGCCCAGTTCCGCGTGTGGTTCGATGCCGCGACCGCCGCAGGTGTCCTCGAGGCCAACGCCATGACCCTCTCCACGGTGACACCGGATGGCAAACCCTCCGCCCGCATCGTCCTGCTGAAAGGCGTGGATGAACGCGGGTTCAGTTTCTTCACCAATTACGAGAGCCGCAAAGGCCGGGAACTCGCCGCCACCCCCCATGCCGCGCTGACGTTTCTCTGGAAGGAGCTGGAACGGCAGGTACGCGTGGAAGGCACGGTCACCAAAGTCTCCCCCGAGGAATCCGAAGCTTACTTCCACAGCCGCCCGCGCAACTCGCGCCTCGGTGCCTGGGGGTCAAACCAAAGCGAAGTCATCGCGAATCGCGAGGTGCTGGAAAAGAACATGGCGGATTTTCAGGCCCGCTATCCCGGTGAAAATGTTCCCCTCCCGCCGAATTGGGGAGGCTACATGGTGAAGCCGGAAGCGATTGAGTTTTGGCAGGGTCAACGCAGCCGCCTGCATGACCGGCTGGTATATCGCCGGCAGCCAGATGATTCTTGGCTAGTGGAGAGGCTGGCTCCATAGCAGCCCCGTCTCATCGCTGAAAAGCACCCAGATCTCCACGTGCTGGTTTAGTGATTCGGCCATGGGCTGAAGCATCTTCTGCACCGTCTTGCGCGCATTCGCCCGCGCCTTTTCCGCCAGCAGTTCATTCTTCCCCTCACGCACCACGGCCGGACGCAAGTCACGCCGCGCCGTATCCCTCAGCAGTTCACCGGAAAACTTGTCGAGCCGTCCCCACCCTACTTCCGTCTCGATCTCCATCATGGAGGGATTCGACTGCACCTCCACGATCTCCTCATCAAAGCGTGGCGGCGGTATCGTCACCACGATGCGTTTGTGGATGTCATCGTAGAAGAAATTCGTTTCCGTCAGGCTGTCCATCGGCACCACGTATTGCACCTTGTTCCCGTAAGCCTTGATCCGCGCCTTGGTCTTGCCCATGTCCACGATGCCCCAGAGCGTCTTGTCGCTCTCCTTCGTGATCTCCACATTCACCGAGGCCGTCAGCACCACCAGCTTAGGATCATGCTTAAGGCTCTGCAGCGTGCTGCTGATGACCGTGTTGAAGCTGACCTTGGGCTTGAACGCATCCGCAATGCTCGCCGCGATCCGGCTGGGCACACTCACCGCTTCCCCGCCCACCTTCTCCCCCACGCCGATGACTTTCAGCAAAATGATCGTCCCCGCCCCGACGATGGCCAAAGCCACCACCGCAAATGCCAGCGGCCAAAACGAACGCGGCTTGCTGCCAGTCAACATCGGCTTCGATTCAATTGGCGGAGGATTATCCACAGGTCTTATTGGCTAAACTACAACCAGCCAGCCCTAAAAGCCATTACGACTTTATGCAGTTTGTGTAACACCAACGCCTTTCGGCATCCGTGTTTTTCCGTGTCGATCCGTGGCTAAAAAGACCTCAGTGCATCTCCACCTCGCACGAGCCGATGCCCCTGCGATAGTAGTTGAACTGCACATTCGGATGATCCGCCAGCAGGGACATCGGCACCGCGCTGTCCACAATCTTGTTCGCGATCATGAAGGCCGTCAGGCGTTGGCCGAACGGATTGTCATGATTCCCCGCGTGCCAGATGGACACCTTCTCCGCCTTCCACGTCTCGTAAGGCCCTACGGTCACCGCTTGCGTCGGCACCAACGTCACATTACCGCCACCCGAGGTGCGCGCGTTCTGGGCGATCGTCACCGGATGCAGGTCAACCACACGCGTGGTCAGCTTGCGATACTCCGCCGGCGATGGCGGTGCGTCCTTATACTTGCCCTTGCGGCGTAGCGGATCGTTGAAGGCCCAGTGTTTGATATCCCCTTGCCCGCCCTGCATCACCACGCAGCGGACACCGGATTCCCACGTCTTGCGGAAGGCCGCCGTCTCGGCATTCGGGAAATGCAGATTGGCATCTGGCATCACCAGCTTCTTGTCGATCTTGTTGAAGCACATCTCGCGATCGCATCTCTCGAAGGAGAGCGGGTGCGATACCGGCACGGACTTGCCATCGATCACCCACTCGTCCATGCCCCAGAAATGCGCATCATGCAGCTTCAAGCCCATCTCGTTCACCATGCGCGGCACGAGTGGCAACTGCTCCGTGGGGCCGATCGGACCGCAGATACCCGTCGGATTATCCGGCGTGGCTTGTTTCCACGCATGAATATATTCCAGCGCCTCAGCACAGTAGAAATCCTCCAACGTATCGTAAAACACGACCTTGAAGCCGGGCCGTGAGAGCTTCAGCAACTTCTCCGGCGTCAGTTTGGCCGCAGCCTGGATGATATCGGTATCGAGCGTGGTGTAATCCCACCAATCGGGAGCGAGCGAGCTAAGTTTGCGAGGCATGTTGTTAGTGGATGGTTGAAAGTTGAGAGTTGATAGGAGGGAAGTTCGTCAGGCTATCTTCAAAGATTTCTCATACGCCTTGTTGATCAGGCAATTCTTACCGAGCGCATCAGCCAAGGGATCTATTTCATTCGCTGAGAACCCGTAGTGCAGATGGCGCCGCCAGCCTTCGGCATGCATGAATTTCTTGGACAGCTTGCCGACAGCGCGGGACATGTCGTCCATCGCTTGCAGATACGAGTTCATGCCCTGGCTGGCATCCAGCCAGCCCTGCTGGCTCTTGTGCGCGGCAAGTGAGGCCAGCTTCGTCTCCTGCACTGGCGTCGTATTTACATAAGCACCGGGAACAATTCGCCGTCGCAAGCCATCGCACAGTCCGTGCGGCATCGCGTGATAGATGGTCACGTCATGCTGATAGACCGGGCGCGTGGGTGTGGATTTGAAATTCGGCATCCCATGCGTGAACGCCGCCGTCACCGCGAGGCGGCACGTGTTCATGTGATCCTCCATATAATCCTGCGGCGAATGCGTCAGGATGATGGACGGCTGCACCTCACGGATGACCGCTGAGAGCTTCCGCAGCGTCTTGAGGTCGTAGAATATCTCCAGATCATCGCACATCGGCGGATGCCATTGTGCCCCGAGAATCTTCGCCGCATCCTGCGCTTCCTTCCGCCGCACCTTCGCCGTTTTGGCCGGGCTGTATTCCAGACTGCCGCAGTTACCGGTGGAGAGATTCAGGTAATGGATCTCCCAGCCAACGGCCTTAAGCTGAAGCAACGTCCCCGCCATGACGAACTCGATATCATCGGGATGGGCGGCGATGGCGATGGCGGATTTCATTGAACTCTCTGTTACATAGTGAAGCCGTCGTACGTTGTCGAACCGATTTTAGTTTTCCCGCCAATAATCGGGCGTTGCCATGGCCCTGTGGCACAGTAGCCTGTGCGGAAGCCTTGCCTGATCATGCCAACGAACTTCATACGCCCACTTTATTCATTCATCCTGGTAACCTGTCTTTTGATGTGCCTTCCTTCGACGCAAGCCGCCGAGCCCGCATTCACGCTTACGAACACGTTCCACTTGGGGAACAACGTCGTCACCAACTGGCCGGAGGCAGCCCAGAAACCATTGGGCAACCGCGTGGTCATCCCCTTCAAAGCCGCGAATGCGGATAGCTTCCGCACGATCGGCATCACCTCGCGGGATGTGGAGAACCGCTGGCTCATCACCCTTAACGGTGCCAAGCTGGACCATTTGAAACCCGCCAAACCGCGCGGACCCCAACTCTATCGTATCCCCGACGGTGCTTTGCAGGCAGGCCTCAATCAATTGGCCATCGATGGCGGCAAAACCGGCGATGACATCACCGTGGGCCCTTTCGAGTTTTACGCGCAATCATTCATTGAGCTGCGGAAACTCACTCCTCTCACCCTTTCTGTGACCGATGGCGGATCGGGCAACCCTGTCCCGGCCCGCCTTTCCATCCGCGACCAGAACGGAAAGAAGGTCGAGATTTTCAGCGCCCCGTCCGATCTCGTCGCCATTCGTCCTGGGTTACTCTACGTCAACGGCGCACCGGTGGTCATTGAGCTAAGTCCCGGAACTTATTCACTCCAGGCCGCTCGCGGGATGGAGTGGAGCATGGCGGAGCAGACCATCACGGTGACGGATGCTCCCTTGCGTGTGCCGCTGGAGATCCTCCGCGTCGTGGACACCAAGGGCTTCATTGCTTCCGATACACATCTGCACACGCTGACTTACAGCGGACATGGCGACGCTTCCATCGAGGAGCGTGTGCTGACCCTGGCGGGCGATGGCGTCGAGTTCGCCGTGGCGACGGATCACAACCACCATACCGATTATAGCCCGATCCAGCGCCGCCTGAATCTCACCTATCATTACACCTCCGTGACGGGCAACGAAGTTTCGACCGCGAACGGTCACTTTAACGGTTTCCCGCTGAGTCCCACCGCTCCCATACCCAATTCAAAGCAAAGCGACTGGGTGAAACTCGTGGCAGACATCCGCAGCAAGGGGGCGAAAGTCGTGGTGCTGAACCATCCCCGCTGGCCTGATGCCGCGCGCAATCCTTTCACCCGCTTCGGCGTGAACCGCGCCTCAGGTGAGCGAGCTGCGGGCACACAGTTCCATTTTGATGCCATGGAACTGGTGAATTCGACCGGATTGCAAAAACTGCCGATGTATCTGTTCGAGGACTGGTTCGCCCTGCTCAATCACGGTGAGCAGATCTCTGCGGTGGGCACTTCGGACGCGCACAGTGTCGGTGAACCGGTGGGGCAAGGCCGGACATACATCCGCAGTTCCACCGATGACCCCGCACGCCTGGATGTGGATGAGATCTGTACGGCCATCATCAAAGGCAAATCCTCCGTCAGCTTCGGCATTTTCACCGATGTGCAAGTGAACGGCACTAACACGATGGGCGACCTCGTCACCAATCTGGCTGGCAAAATCGAAGTAAAACTGCGCGTCGCCGCTCCCGCCTGGGTCACTCCCCGGACCGCCAAAGTGTTCATGAACGGTTATCTGGTCACGGAACGAAAGTTGGAAGCCACATCCAATGTGCCCTTCGATCAGATGCTGGATTTTTCAATTCCCGCTCCTGCGCAAGATGCCTGGCTAGTCTGTGTCGTCCTCGGCGATGGCGTCAAGCATCCGGTGTGGAGCACGATGCAGGATTACACCCTGGCCGCCACGAATCCCGTATGGCTGGATGCCAGCGGCGATGGGAAATATCAAAGCCCCCGCGAGACGGCCACCGCTTTGATCCCAGCCACCAGCGGGATGAACGAATGGAAAGAATTGATCAGTAAGCATTCACCAGCCATCGCCATCCAGATCGCATCCCTCGTGCGGCAACGAGCCAATCCCCAAGACCAAGCCAGCTTCGATGCGTGGCTCCGCACCCAAGCGAAGCAACGACCTGAATTCAGCGAGTTTCTGCGCTATCTGCCTGAGAACGGGAAGAAATAGCCTCGTGAGTGCAATTCCCAAGAAAAAGTCCAAGGTGCAATCGCCTGAAACTTTAGCACTCCAGCCGATATACTTTTCCACGCACATCGAAAATAGATGGCTGATGCTGAATGCCAACGTTTTTCGTCTCAGACATGCCGATGGTGTCGCCATCCTTCAGGACAGGACCATTATCCAACAAATAGTGGGCGATATTAAACGCCAGATCCACCGCCTCTGCCGGGTCAGTCTGGCTTTGCACCACTTCTATCTCCATGAAACCCAATGCTTCCATGCCGGTAGTGAACAGCGTCAAGGTGTCCCCCTCATCAGGCACTACGCGGAAATCTATCCAGAGATAAAGCGGCAGACACTCATCCGACATTTGCGCGGCATGTTCGAGGAAGGTTGCAGGCGAATGCACTAACGTACCCGCCCCCCAATAGACACCGACAACCCCTTTCATCTTTAAGACGGCTGCGACCGCCTTGGTCAGCAATCTCGCGCCCACGATAGGATCACCATCACCCGGACTCGCGGTGACGATGAGATGAGCCTTGTGCCCTTTCAGTTCATCAGCCGCGTTCTCCCAAAACGGTGACGTTTCACAAGGCCCTTCCAGTTCTTCCCATGGAATCGGAGACGGCATCAAACCGCAAACGACCTGTCCTTCCGAGGTGTCGAACCCGAAGAACCCATCATCCTCAATCTCCTGGGCTGTTTCTTCATCCCACAAATTCTTGAAGGCATGGACCACGTCCTTTGCGGCAGGCGTTGAAGCCTGCCGCAATGCGACCATCGCAACGGACATCACATTATCCTTTTTCTCCACAGTCATGCCCATGTCATCCCTGAATATCCTGAAAGATATCCTGATGCGGACTATAATTTCACCGTCTTGCCCGTCGCGGCTGACTTATCAGCAGCAAAGAGCACCTTGTGGCTCGCCACGGCGTCTTTGAGACTCGTCAGCGGCATGTCCTTGCCCTTGTCGAGTGCATCGAAGAAGGACTGGAACTGCGTCTGATACGGGTGATCCGACACGTCACCGGAATCCAGCATCTTCATGGAGAGCTCGCTCCACTTGTGCTTGTTCAGACCGTTCACCTTCATGGAGTGGAATTTGTTATCCAGCAAGCTGCCTTCGCTGCCCACCAGGTGCGTGTGGAAATAATACGGCTGCAAGCAGTCCACCACCGCCGAACATTTGCCGACCGCGCCATTCTTGAACTTCAAGATGGTGACGCTGGTAGTCGTATACTCGTAAGGCTTGAAAATCTTGCTGTGCGATTTCGTGTCGTAGCTCGTCACCTCGGTCACTTCGCTGCCCATGCAGAGCAGCAAGGCATCGAGCGCATGGCAACCGGCCGTGAGGAGCGAGCTGCCGCCATCTTTCTTGAACGTGTTCCAGCGGAACTGGCCGTACCAGGGCCCGATGCCGTGGTAGTAATCCACTTCACCGTAATGCAACTTGCCGAGCAATCCTTCATCGATCATGCCCTTGGTGGCGAGGAACTGGCTGGACCAGCGGCACTCGAAGCACACGCAGGTCTTCACGCCCGCCTTGTCCACGGCCTTCTGCATCGCCTGCACATCCTTCCAGGACATGGCCAGCGGTTTCTCAATGATGATATGCTTGCCTGCCTTGGCCGCCGCGATGACATGCTTGGCATGCAGGCTGGGCATGCTGCACACAGACACGGCATGGATGTTCGGGTCTGCCAGCATGGCATCCAAGTCTGTGTAGGCGACGATCGTGCCACCGTGCTTGGCGCTCAGCTCGGCGGAATCCAGTTTGCGGGAAGAATAGACCGCCGTGACTTGCGCCTGGGTGGAAGCGTTGATGCTCGGGATATGCGCGGTGGCCACCCAACCGTAACCGATGATGCCGACGTTGTATTTCTTCACAGTATTTTGCGTATGCTTAGAGGTTGTTTGCGAGTGCGCTCATGGCACAATCTTTGGCAGCGATTGTCAACACAGCACGTCTTCTGACGCCTGTGCCGGAACAGTTTATCAAACTTTTTGAACGAATGCAGAACAATCTGCCACCGCTAACGGCCAGCACCTTGTATCTGGTGGCCACGCCCATCGGCAACCTTGAGGACATCACCCTCCGGGCGCTGCGGGTGTTGAAGGAATGCGATGTGGTGGCGGCCGAGGACACCCGCCGCACCGGCCAGTTGCTCCAGCATTTCGAGATCCGCAAGCCGCTGCTGAGCTATTTTCAGTTCAATGAAGCCAAGCGTTCCGAGGAGATCATCGAACGCCTCCGCCAAGGCCAGAAGGTCGCGCTCGTCACCGATGCCGGCACACCGGGCATCAGCGATCCCGGCGAACGCGTCGTAGCCGCTGCGATAAAAGCCGGTTTGCGGGTGGAATCCATCCCCGGCCCCTGCGCGATGGTGGCAGCCCTGACCGCCAGCGGATTGCCCACAGACGAATTTCATTTCATCGGATTTCTGCCGCATAAGTCCGGCCAACGGAAGAAAGCTCTGGAACGCCTGCGAGAGACTCCGGGCACCACCGTGCTCTACGAATCCCCCTACCGCATCGGCAAGCTCATGCAGGAACTGGTGGAGATCATGCCCGCTCGACAAGTGGTGCTCGCCCGTGAACTGACCAAGAAATTCGAGGAGTATCTGCGCGGAACTCCGGCGGAGCTAATTGCGATCACAGAGAAGCGTAGCCTCAAAGGCGAGTTCGTGGTGATGATCGCGGAAGCAAACGATGCTGGTTCCAAGCAGGAAACCGATCTGGGATCTGAGAACGAATCCTCCGATCAGGATTAAAATTTCGGGTAGTCGGTGGATATCACCGAACTGCCGGCAGCACTCTAGTCCACAAACTTGCCGGGATTCAGGATGCCGTTCGGGTCCAAGGCACGCTTCACCGCGGAGTGCAGATCGCGTACGTCCTGGTTCGCCGCCAATGGCCACCAAGGTTTCTTGGCCAGACCGATGCCATGTTCGCCGGTGATGACACCACCGAGCGCCACCACGCCTTGGAACAACTCATCCAGCGCCGCCTCGCTCCGTTCATTCGCCTGCGGCTGATTGTAATCCACCATCACATTCACATGGATATTGCCATCGCCCGCATGCCCGAAGCACGCCACGGGGCAGCCATGTTTCTTCTCCAAGCCAGAGGCCAGCTTGAACAGATTCTCCAATTGTCCGCGCGGCACCACAATGTCCTCGTTCAACTTGGTCAGACCCGTATCGCGCAGGGAATAGGAGAACTCACGGCGCAGTTGCCAGATCTTCTCGCAATCCTCCGCCCCATTCGCCCGCTGGATGAACAACGGATTCAGCGCGGATAGAATCTTCACCAAAGCCTGCACTTCCCCGCGCACGCTCTTCTCCTGCCCGTCCAATTCGATGATCAGATGCGCACGGCACCCGGAGAGCAACTTGCTCCCTGTGCGCTTCTCTGCAGCAGCAAGAGTAAACGCATCCGCCACTTCCAACGCAGACGGCAGGAATCCCGAAGCGAACACCGTCTTGATGGCCATCGCCGCATCTTTCATCGAACGAAAGCCGATCGAGAGACACGCGCGGAATGGCGGCAGCGGAATCAACTTCAACGTCGCCTCGGTCACGACGCCGAGCAATCCTTCCGAGCCGACGAAGAATCGCGACAGGTCAAACCCGCTCTTGTTCTTATGCGTGCGGCTGCCGAGCTTCACGACCCGGCCATCGGCCAAGGCGACCTCCAGGCCCAAGACGTAATCGCGTGTCACGCCATACTTAAGACAACGGGGTCCACCGGCATTCGTGGCGATATTACCACCGAGACTGCAATCCGCGCGGCTGGCCGGATCGGGCGGATAATACAGCCCGCGCTTCTCCACCTCCGCCTGCAACTTGCCCGTGATGACCCCGGGCTCCACGACGGCCACGAAATCATCGATATTGATCTCCTTGATGCGCGTCATCCGCGCCACCGAGAGCGCTATGCCACCCAGCTTCGGCACACAGCCGCCCACATAGCCCACACCCGCGCCACGCGGCGTCACGGGAATCTTATGCTTGTTCGCGAAGGCGAGCACCTTGCTGACGGATTCCTTGTTGCGGCACAAGGCCACGGCATCGGGCATGCCGGTAGCGAACCATTTGTCTCCGGAATGCGCTTTGCAAGTTTCCTCGTCGAAACGCAGTTCACCAGCGGGAAGTTGCGCCTGCAAGCGGCGCAACATGGCAGAAAGAGAGGACTTCATGAAGCAGGAGTATCATCCTCCGGCAGTTCTTCCACCGGGGCATCCAGAAAAGCACGGGCCTCTTCGGCCTCGGATTCGGGCACTTTCACCTGAATCCCACCGGCGGCCAGGGCATAACCATCCATGGACATGGCCGCACCTTCGTTGAAAACCGTGGCGTGAAAACCCGCCGCATCCAGGCGCGACCAGACCAGCTGGGCATCCGCCGAACTGAAGGTCATGTATACTTTGACGAGCGACATGGGCTCAGGCATCTGCGGCTGGAGGGTTGTTGTTACGCATCTCGGCGAACACGATCACTCCGGCTCCCGTCTGGATCAGGTTCAAGACCTGAACCTCCACTTTTTCGCCGATATGCGCCTGCCCGTTGTTGATCACCACCATGGTGCCGTCCGGCAGGAAACCCACTCCCTGCCCCTTGTCTTTGCCTTCACGCACCACCTTCAGGCTCATCGATTCGCCTGGCAGGATCACCGGCTTCAGGGCCAGTGCCAGATCGTTCATGTTCACGTGCTTGACCGATTGCAACTCGGCGATCTTGCCCAGGTTGAAATCATTCGTGAACAGTTTGGCGCCCGTCGCCTTGGCCAGTTTGACGAGTTTGGAATCCACTTCCTTGTCCTCGGGAAAGTCACCTTCGTGGATCTTCACCTCATTCTTTGAATTGCGCTGGATGCGGCTGAGCGTCTCGAGTCCGCGCTTGCCCCGGCTGCGCTTGATGGGCTCCGAGGAATCCGAGAGCTGGTGCAGTTCCCGCAACACAAACCGTGGCACCACGACCACACCTTCCAGAAAATTGGACTCGATGATGTCAGCAATCCGTCCATCAATAATAACGCTGGTATCCAACAGCAGGAGGTTGTCCGGCTTGTTCTGGGAGGCGAAGCGCACATACGGAATGATGAGGGAGAAATCTTCCTTGTTGCTGCGCATCGCGAGAATCATGCCGATATAGCTGAAGCCCACGAACAGGCAGAGGCGTATCATCCAGCGGGTGGTCTGCTCCTCAACATGCTCAAACAGTCCGGAGCGGTCCACCATCCACGCTATCAGGCTGCCAAGCATCAGACCAAAAGTGGCCGCCGAAAAAGCGCGGAGGGAAAAGCCTTTCAGCATCTCATCCAGTGCCACCAGCAAACCACCGAAGCCGAAACCGATCACGACCCCCAAAGTCGGACTTCCAATCCATTCATCCCGTACCTGGCTGATGGCGAACCCGGCCAGCATGCACATGCTCAGGAAAAAAACTCTGATGACCCAGATGGACATTTATTCTCTATCTTTGGTTGGCCTTGGGAAATACCTGCTTCACACTTTCCGCTGGCCGGTTCTCCGTACTCTTGTTCACCTTGGGCTTGTACAACAAGCCAAATCGGCTCAGGTTGCTGCTCAAGATGGAGACATTGGTGACGATTTGACCGAACTGGGCCTGTAATTGTTCATCCTTAAAGATACTCCCGGCCAATCCCTTGCCAGCCTCCAGGCCGGCCATCATGGTCTTCGCGGACGCAGTGGCTTCTTCAACGTTCTTCACTGCGTCCCGGATGTCGCCACGGTTCTCTTTGATGGTCAGTTGCAGTTCGTCGGCCACCTTGTTGAGGCGCTCGCTGAATTGCACCAGATTGGTGACTGCCGCCAGTTTTTCACTGAATTCCTCAATATTATTGACGGAACGGGTAAAGGCCGGCGAGTTGGTCTCGACCAGTTGCTCGATGCGGGTCACCGCCGACATGGTCTTCTCCGAGACGTGGCGCAGGTTGGTGATGGTCGTGGTCAGGCTGTTCAGCGTCTCGGCTGACAGCAGCGTTTTGTCCACGCGATCTACCGCAGCGTTGACCTGCTGCACCATGGTATCCACCCGCACGATCAGACCTTGGGCGGAACGGGCCGCATCCTGGATATTGAACGGCTCCTGACAGGTGACCTCCACTCCATCCGTGAGCAACGGCTTCTCATTCTTCTCCGCCCGCACAAAGACGTACTGATCACCCAGAAACCCTGCCTGCTCGATAAAAAAGGTAGCGTCTCCATGGATGGGATACCGCTTGTAGATGCGCAGCAAGGCCACCACCGTCCGCCCGCTAGGGTCAAGCTGAAGCTCGGCCACAGAGCCGATCGGCACGCCCGCCAGGACCACTTTGGCCCCAGGGATCAGTCCGCCAATATTTGAGGTCCGCAAGCGCAGATCATAAGTCGGGGCGAACATGCTGGCACCCTTGCTGAAATTCACCAGCAGCACGCCCAGCAGCACGAGGCCCAGCAGCACAAACGCACCGATCTTCAGTTCTTGTTTTGCTTTGCTCATGATCAAAATCCGTTCTGTTTGGCATCGGAGATGCCGTTCACGAACCGGTATATCACCGGGTCTTGCGAGGCAAACAGCTCATCCGGGGCCATATCCGCATGCGCCTTGCCATTATACAGCATGATGACCCGTTGGGCGACGGTCCGCACCGTACGCATGTCATGTGTGACTACGATGGTCGTCGCCTTCAATTTCTCGTTCACCCGCAGCACCAGCCGGTCGATGCTATCGGAAACCACCGGATCCAGCCCGGTAGTCGGTTCATCATACAGGATGATCTCCGGATGATAAATAATTGTGCGGGCCAGCCCCACCCGCTTGCGCATGCCGCCGGACAGATCGGAGGGCCGCTTATCCTGGGTGCCGCCAAGTTCCACCAGTTCCAAGGCTTCGGCCACACGATCAGCGATTTCCTTCTCTGATAATTTGCCTTCGCGCTTGAGGACAAAACCGACATTCTCCGCCACGCTTAATGAATCGAACAACGCGGCGCTCTGGAACAGCATCCCGAACTTGCTCCGCACCCGCAGCAACTCGCGTTCATCCAGCCCCGTGATCTTCTCACCATCCACCAGCACTTCGCCCACATCAGGCTGCATCAGGCCGACGAGATGCTTCAGCAAGACGCTCTTCCCGGTGCCGCTACGGCCGATGACCACCAGGCGCTGGCCTTCCGGCACCTGAAAGCTCACGTCATCCAGCACCACATTGGTGCCGAACTTCTTGCTCAGATGTTGCGCCTCGATCATGAGCCGAAAATCCTCGTCAACAAAAGGGTCAGAAAGAAATTGCTCATGAGCACGGTGATGGAAGCATAAACCACCGCCTCGGTCGTCGCCTTGCCCACCCCTTCAGCACCGCCTTCACAAGACATGCCCTTGTAACAACCGATCAGCGCGATACAGATGCCAAAGAACGTGGCTTTGATGATGCCCGAATAGACCTCATGAGCATCCGTATATTTCGTGACGAAGGACCAGGAATAGGCGGCATCGATATCCAACAAGCCCACTCCCACAGCGTAAGCCGCGCCGATGCCGATGCTGATGGCTTCAACCGTGAGCAGCGGCATCGCCACCAAGGTCGCCAGGATGCGCGGCACCACCAGATAATCCACCGGATGCGTCGCGAGCGTGCGCAAGGCGTCAATCTGCTCCGTCACTTTCATCGTGCCCAGCTCCGCCGCCATCGAGGCCCCTACCCGTCCGGCCACCATCAAGGCCGTCAGTACCGGGCCCAGTTCGCTGCACATCGAGACGCTCACCACGGCCAGCGTGGCTGAGTCCATCCGCACCTTGTGGAACTGGAAAAAGGTCTGCGCGCACAGCACCATGCCCGTGAACGCCCCGGTGATGAGCACGACGGACTGCGACTTCACGCCGATGAAGTGCAGTTGCTGCATGAAACCGTCCCAGTTGAACTTCTGCGTGAAGAGGGATTTCAATACCTCCATCAGCAGCATCGTCAACCGGCCCAGCCCACGTATCCAGTATTCCAGCCCTGCTCGGTTCTCCATTTACATCCCTATCTTATCAGACGCACCTGCCAGCGTCCTCCCCAAAAGCAAGCCGCCATCCGGCGTCCGGATGGCGTTTGCTCGTTTACGAATTCATTGCCTTGCTTCAGCTTGAGAGCGCACCTTCAGCGGCAGCCTTCTGGATGAAGATCAGCCCGCCATCCTTCAGGGTGACCTGCACCGGCTCAGTGCCGGTCAGGTGGCCCTTGAGGAGTTCCTCGGCCAGCGGATCTTCCAGATAACGCTCCACCGCGCGGCGCATCGGCCGGGCACCGTAGGTCGGGTCGAAGCCCTTGTCGGCCAGGAAGTCCTTCGCCAGCTCGTCGAGTTCCAATTTCAAGTTCCGGTGCTTCAGGCGCTCCATGACCTTCTTCACTTCCAGTGACAGGATCTCCACCAGGTCCGGCTTCGTGAGCTGACGGAAGACGATGATGTCATCCAGACGGTTTAGGAACTCCGGCCGGAACGCGCGCTTGGATTCTTCCACGATCTTCTCGCGCATCCGCTCGTAAGTGCCCTCGTTCGTGCTCGCGGCGAAGCCCATGCTCGTCTGCTTCTTGATCGTCTCCGCGCCCACGTTAGAGGTGAGCAGGATGATCGCGTTGCGGAAGTCCACCACGCGGCCCATGCTGTCCGTCAGCTTGCCCTCTTCCAGGATCTGCAAGAGCATGTTCATCACGTCCGGATGCGCCTTCTCGATCTCGTCGAAGAGCACCACGGAGTACGGCTTGCGGCGCACCAGTTCGGTGAGCTGCCCGCCTTCTTCAAAGCCCACATAGCCCGGCGGCGAACCGATCAGGCGCGACACCGTGAACTTCTCCATGTACTCGCTCATGTCGAGCTGGATCAGCGACTTCGCATCGCCAAACATCATCTCGGCCAGCGATTTCGCCAGCAAGGTCTTGCCGACACCCGTGGGTCCCAGCAACGCGAACGTGCCGATCGGCCGTTTCGGATCCTTCAAATCCGCCCGGGAACGCCGCAGCGCCTTGCACAAGGCGGTCACGGCTTCGCGCTGGCCGATGACCACGCGGGCCAGTTCGCTCTCGAGGTCCAGCAGACGCTGCGCCTCGTTCTGCTCCATCCGCTTCAGCGGGATGCCCGTCCACTTGGCGACCACGTTCAAGATGTCGTCCTCGTCGACCACCACGCGCTTCTCATCGCGCTTGGTCTTCCATTCGGCGAGGATATTCTCGAGCTTCTCTTTCGCGTGCTTCTCTTTGTCACGCATGGAGGCGGCACCCTCGAAATCCTGTTCGCGGATCGCGCGTTCCTTCGCCACCTTGATCTCTTCGATCTCGTCCTCGATGGATTTCACATCCGGCGGACGGGTCATCGCCCCGATACGGGCCCGCGCACCCGCCTCATCCATCAAGTCGATGGCCTTGTCCGGCAGGAACCGGCCCGAGATATAACGTTCCGAGAGCTTCACCGCAGCATCGATAGAGCCGTCCGTGAACTCCGCCTTGTGATGCTCCTCGTACTTCGGACGAAGACCCTTCAAGATCTGGATCGCTTCCTCGATGGAAGGTGCTTCCACCTTCACGTTTTGGAAACGGCGTTCCAACGCGGCATCCTTCTCGATGTATTTGCGATACTCGTTCAGCGTCGTGGCGCCGATGCACTGCATCTCACCCCGGCTCAGCGCGGGCTTGATGATGTTGGAGGCATCCATCGTGCCTTCCGCCGAGCCCGCACCCACGATGGTGTGCAGCTCATCGATGAACAGCAGGATGTTCTTTGCGCGACGGATCTCGTCCATCACCGCTTTGATGCGTTCCTCAAATTGGCCGCGATACTTGGTCCCCGCGACCATGAGCGCCAGGTCCAGAGTGATGACGCGCTTGTCGCGCAGCAGTTCCGGCACATTGCCGCGGGCGATCTCTTGCGCGAGACCTTCCACGATGGCCGTCTTGCCCACACCCGCTTCCCCAAGCAGCACGGGATTGTTCTTCGTGCGGCGGCACAGGATCTGGATCACGCGCTCGATCTCGTTCTTGCGCCCGATCACCGGGTCCATCTCACCCTTGCGGGCGATCTCGGTCAGGTCACGGCCAAAGGCCTTGAGCGCGGGCGTCTTAGCTTCACCTTTCTTGTCACCCTTCCCGCCACCCCCACCGCCTTCGGCTTGGCCGCCACCAGCAGCTTCACCGCCTTGCGGTGGTTCGGCACCTTCTTGGGCGCTGAAGTTCGGATCCAGCTCCTTCAAAATCTCCTGCCGCGTCTGCTCGATGTCCACATCGAGATTCTTCAACACGCGCGCCGCCACGCCATCACCCTCGCGGAGCAGGCCAAGCAGGATATGCTCCGTGCCCACGTAGGTATGGTTGAGCGCCTTGGCCTCACGGGCGGCGAGCGACAAAACTTTCTTCACGCGCGGCGTGTACGGGATGTTACCGATGACCTTCTGGTCGGGGCCGGTCCCCACCTGCTTCTCCACCTCCATGCGCACGGTCTCCAGATCGAGCCCCATCTTCTGGAGCACGTTCACCGCCACGCCCTGGCCCAGCTTGATGAGACCGAGCAGCAGATGCTCGGTGCCCACGAAGTTGTGGTTGAACCGGTCAGCTTCCTTTCGCGCCAAAGCGAGCACTTGTTGCGCCCGCGGCGTGAAATTGTTCATGGCTTCATCACTCATAGTTATAAAGTGCGTTCGGATTCGAGGTTTGTCCAGCACCCATGGACGGATTAGAAGAGTTACGACAGAAGCCGGATGGTCTCCGCCGACAACAGGCTTCGTCCGCCCGCCACGGACTGTAAGGCAAGCCCTCCGCAAATCCACCGAAAACTTCCGGGAATTTCCGAAAATCTTGCCCCGCTATATTTGTCATCACATCCCTCAACATATCGCTTCTCACTCCAGCGCGCATGAAGTCCGCAAAACTACGGATTTTCACATGCACCCGTTCTTGCCGTGTCAAAGTCGACAGTCCACTCATCGTCACCACTCCACTTTCCTTGACCCGTTCGAGCTGGAACACCCTTCCATCCACTAACCATCCCAGTTCATCTGCCCGGCCCTCGCCATTTGCTCGCCACTCCTTTCCATCTGTTAAAATTCCGTTTTTCATGCCCCCCACCTTACTCGGGGCACTAGGACAACGGCTGTCCTAGGTCCTCTTTCTTGAAAATATTTCAAATCCACTTAACCATTTAAAAACCAAATACTTACGAATAGCCCATCCGGCAAACTCAAGTTTTCTGAAAAAAACCCGCGAACATCAGCGAAATTTTCACCCGGGTAATCGATCCAGGCTGGTCCCCCTTATTCCTCCCGGTTTCGCGCCTTTAGCGGGTTGCCCATCAACCCTCAACCCTTTCCCGCTCAACTTTCTTTCTCCCTCCCGCCTTGCCATTCCGCCCTGCATTTGTTCCGCTCAAGCCAAGCGACGCTTATTGACTGACACATGAATCTACCCACCAATCCTTTTGCCCGCAGCTTCCTCATCGGGGCTCTCTGGCTCATCGTCGTCATCATCGCCTCCCTCTCGCGCCATCCGGGGACGTTCGCGGATTACCCCCGCCACCAGCTATTCCTGCTCGTGCTCATCTCCGCCATCGCTGCCGCCCAGCTCGGTGTCATCGCCAGGCACTTCGAGCAGATGCGCTCCTGGTCCCGCATCTTCCTCGGCACCATGGTCGGTTGGTTCATCGTCGTGGCCCTGGTGTTGCTCGTCGGTAAATTTTACTCCGCCCCGGAGGAGGAACCCCTGCCCCAGTTCGCCAGCACGGATCTGATGATGGCTAACTTCGCCAATGAAGCCGTGAAATGGGTCAAGCAAGACCGCGGTGTCACCCTCGATTACACTCCCGATTCCATCAAGATCATCGAAGAGGAACTGGCGCGCATCCACAAGACCAGCTTGGTCAAGGCCGGACCTCCCGTGATCATGGGCACGGCCATCGGTTACGGTGCGTATGTGGGTGAAGTCATCCGCCGTCGCGATGGCGGCACCTGGGCGGAAGACCACCCCCAAGGCGGCCCGAAATCCTACCCGCTCAGACTCACCAAACAGGAATACACCATCTTCCCCGTGACCTGGTGCTACAAACGCCTGACCAACGGCGAGGAAGACAACGTGCACACCAAGTTCATGCTGATAGACACGAGCCGTACCAATCAGCTCGGTACAGCGACGAATACAGTCCCCTCTGCACCTTGATTTAATCGCTTTATCCGACCTGGCACCCACATGCGAGTGGATCAAGATAAGCCAATCGTACTTGTAGGTGGAAAGGCTTATCACCTCTTGGTCGGCCCTTCCGAAGTGAAACATGACAGTCATCATTTCGGCGGCGACACCATCCAAGTAAAACAGCCGGGCACTTCCGCCGCCTTCTTGCTGCAATCCTTGTTTAGTTTGGAACTTTCAGATCCCAAGCTGAGGCCGCTTGGCACATCAAACCAACTTAAGTTGTACTACGGGTTCCAACATGTCGGTTTCGAAATCGAATACCAAATCGATGGCGACGGTGTTCAAGTCCGGGATCTCGCTGCAGCAAAACCTGAGCCAGATTTCCCCTATAAGGACTACCCGGCCAACTTCCCCTTCAAACCGGCATATCTGGAACCCATCGAATTCAAAGACGTAAAAGAAGTAGTCGATTCTTACGCTTACTTGGCGCGTCTCCATTACGTAGACAAAACATTCGATCTTGATCGCTATGTTTACGTGGTCGTAACACCAAGCCAAGAATATGGCGTTTCCTTGTGGGGTAAAGCTGGCGATGAAGCCATGGTCACCATCGGTTTTACTGTAGAGACAAAATCCGGGACCATCAAAGCAGTCCAAGCCATGGGCTGACATGCACCAAACGTATTTCTTCAAGGCACGTATCCGAACCGAAACCTGCTTTCTGTTTTGGAATTCCACACTCCCTCAGAATTCTCCTTTCTTCCCTGTCCGATTTCCCCGCCAGCGGCTACTATCCATCGAACAGCCGTAAACGCCCCTTAAATGTTTGATTGAAGCTATGACCACCGCTGAAAAGAAAAGGCTGTTGAAAAAGAACACCGTCCTCTGGCTCGCCGCCATGGCTCTCCCCGTGGGCCTCAGCTTCGCGCTCGCGGCCACCAAGTTTCCCTGGCAGATCCTGGTGCCTCTGCTGCTGTTCGGCCCGATGTTTGCTTCCAACAACATGCTCACCAAGGCGATCGGGGAAACCAAAGACGACGCCAAATAAAAGTTGTAGCCGCAAAAACGCCACGGACACAGAAAATGTCCGATAACAGAGACAGTTCTCTTTGAACGTTTCTCCTCCCCATCCGCGCCAATCTGCGGTTGCTCTCCTTTTTTCCATTCCTCGTTCTTCATTCTTAATTCACTCTTCCCCCTGTCCGATTTCCCCGCCAGCGGCTACTATAGGGTGAAGTGAATAACCAGACTGACCCACAATTGCTGCGCGCCTATGCGGAAACCGGCTCGGAACCGGCCTTCGCCGAGCTCGTGCGCCGCCACATGGACCTGGTCTATTCCGCCGCCCTGCGCATGGTCTGCGATGCCCACCTCGCGCAAGATGTGACGCAGGGAGTGTTCGTCGCGCTCGCGAAGAACGCCGGCCAGCTCGCGGATCATCCGGTGCTCTCCGGCTGGCTGCATCGCACCGCACAGAATATCGCCGCCCAGAACGTCCGCACCGAGGTCCGCCGCCGCTCCCGCGAACAGGAGGCCACCGCCATGAAAGAACTGCTTGCCACCGGGACTGAACCCGCGTGGACCGACATCGCCCCGCACCTGGACGCCGTGCTCGGTGAATTGAGCGAACCGGACCGCGACGCCGTCCTGCTCCGCTATTTCGAACATAAATCCGCCAAGGAGATGGGCGCGCTCCTCGGCATCAGCGATGAAGCCGCGCAGAAACGCGTGAACCGCGCGGTGGACCGGCTGCGGGATTCCTTCGCTGAACGTGGCGTCACCATCGGGGCCAGCGGACTCGCCGTCCTGATCTCCACGAACGCCGTCCAGGCCGCTCCGGCCGGCTTGCTCATCGCCGTCACTACCGCTGCCGCCGGCAGCACCACCTTCGTCACTGCTACCGCCACCACCGCTGCTACCATCCAGACCATCGCCATGACTACCCTCCAAAAAATCGTCGTCACCACCGCCCTCACCGCGGCCATCGGCGCCTTCATCTATGAAGCCCGCCAGTCGTCCGGTCTGCGCGAAGAGAACCAGGGCGTGCAACGGCAATTGACCGCGCTCAACGCCCAGCTCGCCGATCTGCAGCGCGAACGCGATGCTGCGCTCAAACGCCAGACCGCCTTGACCGAGGAACTGGCTGCCGTCAAAAAGACCCAGCCACAAACGGAAGTCCTGCGCCTGCGCGGCGAAGTCGGCGTCCTGCGCCGCGACAACGAGGCCATCGGCAAAAAGGCTCCCATCAGCAAGATCACCTCCGATCCCGCCACCCGCAAGATGGTGCACGCCCAGCAAAAGATGGGCATGAAAGCCCTCTTCGATGATCTCTCCAAAAAACTGAAGCTGGAGCCTGAAGCCGCCGAGCAGTTCAACGAGCTCCTGGCCACCAGCGTCATGGACAACATCGATCTCATCACCCAGACCCTTCAGGACCAGAACCCGCTCGCCGAGGTCAACCGCCTCTTCGACGCCAAGGACCGCGCTTTGAACGACCAATTGCAGACCCTGCTGGGCAAGGAAGGCTTTGACCAGTTCCGTGATTATTCCAAAGACCTCATCACCATGATCTCGGCCAATCAATTCCAGGCGCACTTGACCGGTGATGCGGAAGCCAAGACCGCCAAAAAACAGCAGTTCTCCCAACTGGTGCAGGAAGAGACCCGCTCCGCCCTCACCGCCGCCGGATTGCCCGCCGATTACCAGGTCGTGCCCATGCTCAACCTCCGCAACATCGCCTCCGAACAACTGGCCGAATCCAATCTCAAACTCCTCGATGCCATCTACGCCCGCGTGTCCGATCGCGCGACCTTCCTTGATGCCGAAGAGCAGAAGAAGCTCCAAAAATTCCGTGCCGATGCCCAGGAAAACAGCCGCGCCATCCTCCTCATGAACCGCCGGATGATGGCCCCCATCTCGCAGTAGCTTTCAGGCTTTGCGCTTGTGCGCCGTGCCGGATCAATCAGTATCCTTCATAGAATTGCGTCCACGTCGCCTCGCGAGGGATTTGCTCTGCGTCGGCTTCCTGGGAACTTTCACCATGAATACCACGGCGCGATCGCCACTAAACAGGTTCAGCTTAGGTCAGCGGCACAGGATTCTGAAACTGCTGATTACAGCAAGTATCGTCAGCGTCATCGGCCTCACTATTTGGCCCGGTTGCGCCACTGCTCCGTTACGGCCAACCAAGACTCCGATCTCAACCCTGCAGCGAGCGGACTTTGCCTTTATTGAGGGAAACGCCGTTTCCCAGACCGAGCTCCTGGCCAGGGTCGGCGAACCCGATGAACATTTCGCGGACCTGCGCATTTCCGGTTATCGCCTGAACAAACTCACTCGTCGCCGTCTTTGGCTTGTCTTCGGCGTTCTGCCTTTCGGCACCACCGGGTTTTCTAGTGACACCGGAATTGAAGTCGCTCTCATTGAATTCAACGCGAACAACCAGGTCCGTCGTTTCAAGATTGTGAAAGCCTACCATCCGGAGACTCTCCGCACGACCGCCGAGAATATGGCTAAAAAATCCGTAAAACGCTGATAAGCCAAAAGGGGATACCCTTTCACGGATGTTAGTTTTCCCGTCAAAAAAATATTATCTTCTTTCTGTCCTTATCCCTTCCTTCCGTTCGTTGCTTCATTGAAAACACGGTGATATGAATCACCACAACAACTGAAAATCAACCAACTGACCTACGCCTTATGACGTCCCCTGCCAACCCCTCCGGTGAAAAACGCGAACTCGTCCTCACCCGCCTCCTCGATGCCCCCCGCGAGGCTGTTTATAAAGCCTGGACCACGCCCGAGATCCTCAAGCAATGGTTCGCGCCCCTGCCCTACACCACGCCCTTTGCCCAGCTCGACGTCCGTCCCGGCGGCGCGAACGTCATCACCATGCGCTCCCCGGACGGCACCGACATGCCGAACCGTGGCATCTACCTCGAAGTCGTCCCCAACGAAAAACTCGTCTTCACCGATGCCTACACCTCGGCCTGGGAACCTTCCGCCAAACCTTTCATGACCGTCATCCTCACCTTCGCCGATGAAGGCGGCAAAACCCGCTACACCGCCCGCGTCCTCCATTGGACCGCCGCCGACTGCGAAGCCCACGAGAAGATGGGCTTCCACGAAGGCTGGGGCCTCTGCACCACCCAGCTCGAAGCCGCCGCCAAAAAACTGGCGAAGAACTGACCTGTCGCCATCCCCCTCTCCTCTTCGGAGGAGAGGCGTCTCCCCCCCTTTCGATGTTGGGAGTTGGAAGTTCGATGTTTCCCCTTCGCCCCTCTCCCCTCGTCACTTCGTTAACATCTCCCTCACCTTCCCCGCATCCTTCGTCGGCGCCTGGCATTCGGTCCCCGTGCACAGATACACCAGCGCCCCGTCCTTCGCCGGCAACGTCTTCGCGAACTCCTCCACCGGCCCCACATTCCCCAGCACCACCTTGCGCGGCTGATACACCCCATGCGCCGCTTTGAGCAATGCCTTCGCATCTGCACCTTTCGCATCCCCTGCGATCACCACGCGCCTCGGCTCCTCCGTCCAGAAATCCAGCGCCAGCAATGCATACGGCAGCGCATGCGGCATCCGTTGCATTTTTGGTGAGAACAACCGCAACGTCGCCTCCGCCTTCTCGCGATACTCTTTTTTATCCGTGATCGCCGCCAGCTTGAACAACCCCAGCGCCGCCACCGAGTTTGCCGATGGCATCGCCCCGTCATAATCCTCCTTCGCATTCACGATCAGATCCTTCGTGCCCATGCTCTGGAAAAACCCGCCCTCGTTCTTGTCATAGAACCGCGCCACCATCTGGTCCGCCAGCGCGATCGCGAACTCCAGATGCTGCGGATTCAACGTCGCCTCATACAGCTCCAGCGTGCCCACGAACAGGAACGCATACGCATCGAACAACTGCACCTCATCCCGCTCCCCGTCGCGCCAGCGATGATACAACGTCTTCGTCTTCTCATCCCACAGCTTGCTCTTGAGGAACGCGATGTTCTTCTCCGCCGCCTGGAGATACTTCTCCTCGCCCAGCACCACGCCCGCGCGCGCGATCGCTCCCAGCATCATCCCGTTCCACGATGCCAGCACCTTGTCATCCAGATGCGGCCGCACCCGCTTCGCCCGCACACTGAACATTTTCCCATTCGCACTCGCCAGCAACGTCTTCTCCACCGCCGTCAGATTCGTGTCCACGATGCTCAACACATTCAGATTCGGCAACGGCTCCGGATGACTGTGATCCTCGAAATTCCCCTTCTCCGTGATGCCATAATACCGGATCACCACCTTCGCCTCGTCCGCACTAAGCAACGTCTCCAATTCCTTCTTCGTCCAGCAATAGAACTTTCCCTCCTGCCCTTCGCTGTCCGCGTCCTCCGCTGAATAAAATCCGCCCTCCGGATGCGTCATGTCCCGCAACACATACTTGATGACATCCCGCGCCGTGTCCGCATGCTGCGTACCCCCGCTCACCAGATACGCATCCAGATAGAGCTGCACCAGTTGCGCATTGTCATACAGCATCTTCTCGAAATGCGGCACCAGCCACTGCGCATCCACCGAATACCGGGCGAACCCGCCCCCGAGCTGGTCATACATCCCGCCCGCCGCCATCCGCTCGCACGTATGCAACACCATGTTGACCGCCTCCTGATCCTTGAACTGCTGCCCCGCACTCAGCAGGAACAACGGCTGCGAAGGCCGTGGAAACTTCGGTGCCCCGCCGAACCCGCCATGCCGCGGATCATAATCCTCCTTTAACGTCACCAACGCCCGCTGCACGATCGAGGCATGCAGCAGCGCATTCGTGTCCCGCTCCGGCATCGTGAACGCCGCCAGTTGCTGCGTCAGCCCCTTCGCCGTCTCCTCCACATCGGCGCGCCGCGTCTTCCACACCTCATTCACCTTGTGCAACAGCTCCAGGAAACTCGGCTTCCCATACTTCGGCTCCGGTGGGAAATACGTCCCCGCATAGAACGGCTGCAAGTTCGTTGTCAGAAAACAATTCAACGGCCATCCGCCGCTCCCCGTCAGCGCCTGCGCCGCCGTCATATAGATCTTGTCCACATCCGGCCGCTCCTCGCGATCCACCTTGATGCTGATGAAATGCTCGTTCAGATACTTCGCCACCTCCTCGCTCTCGAACGACTCCCGCTCCATCACATGACACCAGTGACACGTCGAATACCCGATGCTCACCAGGATCGGCTTGTCCTCCTTCCGCGCCCGCGCGAACGCCTCTTCGCCCCACGGATACCAGTCCACCGGATTATGCTGATGCTGGAGCAGATACGGCGATTTCTCCTTCGCCAGACGGTTCGTGTGTTTATGCGACATAACAGCAGTGGAATTCGTGACCGGAACAGAATTGGTAAGTGCGATAGGATTTGTTGCCGCCGCCGTCACCGCTCCCTCCGGCCCCTTGGCCGCTTGCGAACAGCCCGCCGCCGTCAACAAAACCCCCGCCAAAGAAAGCCACGCGTGGCCTGGACGTGAAAACAAAAACATTGGTGCCAATCTACTCATCCTCCCCTCAACGTCAAAGCCCCAAAGGTAGGGCGATGCTGTCCCCAGCGCGCCGCCCCTGCCCAGCCGAGGAACGAGGCTCTGCCTCCCCACCCCCGGTAGGCGTAGCGGCTTGCCCCGGCTTATGTCGGGGCCGCGACGCCGTTGCACTTCCCCCGTAGCGCACGCATCCTGCGTGCGAGTTACGCGGCATCTTGCCGCGTTAGACTTCGCAGTTCGACACTTCTTTTGTGCTGTTTCGTGGCTCTCCACACCTGCCTCCTTAGTCGCAGCGATTTCCGACAAGATATTCGTCGGCCTCTCGCCACTACACACAGACTATCAAAAAACCACCAGAACACAACAAAAATCCATTAGTAAAAAGCGATTTAATATAAGCATTTGGAATTCAACAACCTATGACTGGAAGTAAACGAGTCAAAGCGGCCGCGACGTAACACGTGCCCCGTGCTGCCGGCTTCTAGCCGGCAGTCCGAAAGCGTCCGCCGCATCCAATTACGCTCCCCGTGCCCTCTGCTAAGAACTCCAACGGAGTTCCATAAATCAGCCCAGCGTTGCCACGCGACGAAGGAGCACGGCTACGCTGGGTAACTCAGAAAACTCCACTACCCCGAATGGGTTGCATCAACCTGAGTTCATGCAAAAATCTCAACCTCCACCCCAACCTCACTGCCTCAACCGGTAGAAAACCTTCGCCCCCGTCACTGGATTCGTCACCGTATTCTGCCCGCTCACAACCACCGGCGCGGGCGTCACCGAACTCCATACTGCTGGCGTGCCCAGATTGCTCGTGGACTCCAAGGTGAACCCGGTATCTGCCTCCGGCCAGGTCAACACCACCTCATTGCCCGTCCTGACAAGCGAGAGTTGTGGCACGTTGATCACTCCATACTCATACGCTCCCATATCGACCACCGTTTCCTGCAACCGGCTCCGTCCGCCCAAATCCTTCGCCGTCGCCAGCCATGCACGGCTCGTGCCCGTGTTGCGGCTGGGCGAGCCCGCCTGCAACCGGTAATCCCCCGCAGCAGCGTTCACAAAGAGCGGGTCGGCATCGATCGTGTTCACCCGCGTGATCGTCGGCGCATTCACGCCATACCAAGGCCCGATGTTTGAATTGTAGAACGTGGGATAGCTGAATTCATTCACCTCGCTGTTGTCCGGATCATTGTTCGCACTGTTGAACTTGATGATATTGTTATAACACTGGTCGCTGTAACCCCAGGTCACCCCACCACCCCGCCCCAGATCATTCAGCACCAGCGGATCCCAGCCGCCCCCTCCGATCAGATGGCCGTAATGGGAAGCCACGTCGTTGTAGGCGATGGTGCAGTTCTCCACCGTTGAACCGCTCGTCGTGATGCCTCCTCCACTCGTGTAACCGGCGTAAGCGCGCGCCGTATTCTTGATCACCAGCGTGCTGCGCACCACCGTGCCATTCCCGATATACATGCCCCCACCGGAGGCCAGCGCCGCCGTGTACTGATACGTATCCGTCGTGGTCACCGTGTTGCTGACGACCAGGCACGCTTCGATGTGCGATGTCTGAAAGCCTTGCAAGATCGTGGAGTAGATGCCGCCGCCATAGGCGTAGTTCAACGCCGTGGTAGCATTCCCCAGCAGTTGACTGTTCCACAACTCACCACCTACCAGCACCGCCCCTGCCCCATAAGCATAGTCCGCCGTGCACTGGTTGTTGGAGATGACGCAATTTTGCAGCACCCCTCCATAGTTATAGACCGCCCCACCCCAGGCGGACGCGAAGGCATTCGTGGACACCGCCTTGTTCCCGTAGAAGACACAATTGCTCATCGTGCCGTAAGCCAGATAGGCGCCTCCACCCATGCCATCCGTAAAGTCATCGCCGAAAGCCTGGTTGTTCGTCAGCACGCAATTCAGGATGGTCCCGCCATTGCAATATACACCGCCTGCGAGCGTCCGCTTCCCGTTCCGCAAGGTGAAACCATTGACCGTCGCCGCGTAGCCATCGATCGTGATGCACCGGCCCAGTTGCTGCGCATCGATGATGGTCACATTCGCGCCGTTCACGCTCGTCAGCGTGATGGCTTTCGGGATGCCGACCGACAACCCGGTGAGCGCGTAAACACCATTCGTCGCCAGCACCGTATCTCCGCTGGTGGCCGCATTGACCGCCGCTTGCAATGTCAGCTTCGCCGTCCCCCAGCTCGTGCCGGCCAGGCCATCATTACCCGTCGGGCTGACATACCAAGTCTGTCCCGCCCCTGCGCGCGCTGCCGGGGCCGGGAAAAAGCTTGTCAGCAAAACCACAGTCAACCAAGCGAGGACCAGAACCGCCCGGAACTTGAATATATCAGGGCAGGGCAATTTCATTGGATCAACTGGTAAATAGTCTGGGTGCCGGTGATTGACCTGGTCACCTTGTGGAAGATTCGATTCATCATGATAGGCTCCCAGGCCAGTTTTTTTGGATCGTGCTCCAGCATCAGCTGCGGCAACAGAGAGTCAAATCAATGTAAACTATTTTACGCCCCGATGGAACCCCTCTAAACGGCCCTGACATAATGTATGAACAGCCGGTTTCCCCTCAGTTCGGATCGGACTTGTGTGACTGATCTACTGACCGCCCCCGCGCCCGGCCCTCCCCTCAACTCTCAAACCGCCACACTCAACCATTCCCCACCACCTCGGCTTCACCCGGATCATCGGCTGCCCTCTCTTTTTGGACGTTGGCCGTTTTGATCCGTCCTCGATCTCCCTGCCTTCGCTCCCTTTGCGTTCTTCTGTTCCATTTCCCCATTCGAAACCCAAAACCAAAAACTTGCCTCCCGTTACGCATCACGCATTACGTATTACAAATCCCCTCTTGTTCATCTTGTTAATCCTGTCAAAAAAACCTCTCCCCACCACACCGCCTCAGCCTCAGCACCATTCTACCTATCACCAGCGCCGGCACCACTATCACCCACCTCACCACCGCCTTGAATACCGGCCTCTTTCCGATCACTGCCGCCCACCGGGGCGACCATCCATAATACCACTGCACCAGCGCTCTCCCGGGCCCAGAAACCAAAAGGCACTCATCACGGAATAGACGTAGTTCCATCACCGCTGGATGCTTTCCGTCTCCGTAGCATGCCGTGGCGATGAAACATTTTGATTCCTTGAACCCCATGGCTTTCAGCTCTTCGGAGTCTGCAGTCGCCAGCGTATTTCCCAACTTGTCCAGATCCCTCTTCATCACCTGCGGCACTCCGGGACCTGAGATTTGAATGTCCTCGCCGCCTCTGCTTCCTTCTCGCACAATGCCTTCTCTTCTGGATGGCAACACCTCCGCCAGCATCGCATTGCCCGCCAGCTCACCACTTAGATTGAAATCCTTGGCCGCCTTGAATTGTGCCGCCAGCAGTTCGAGATTGATATATCTCTCCCCGGCAAGCTTCAGCACCTTGCCCTCCAGACCCTTCGCGATATGGGCGATCTCCTGCCCGTTCACACTGAGCCACGCCACCCGCAAGGGAACCGGAAACTGCTTCTCAAACTCACTGACCATCTTCTTGATCTCACCGTTTAGGGCTCCCTCAGCCAGCAGACGATGCCACGTCTGCTCCAGCGACGACCGGCACTCTGCCAACCAGGTGAGACACGCATTCCGCGCTCCTTCCACCCGTCCGTTTCTCTTTTCCTCCATCTCCCTGAGTTGCGCGGTCCTTGTCTCCACCAGGCTTCTCAGCGCCAGCAGTTCAGCCCGCTCCTTCTTTTTGCGGGCACCCGAGCGCCACCACACGCCTAATAAAAAGATCGCGAGCACTCCCGGCAACGCGATTAAAAACCAAAAAATGCCATCCGTCTTCTTGGCTTCATCAACCAGCATCATGAACAAGCCGGTCACAGCAACCATGGACAAACCTGCTGCAAAACAGAAGTAACCGACACATCCCGAGCTTTCAGAATCGGTCGCTCTTGTGAGACTCCCCTGTAGCCGCTCTAACTCCCCAGCCTTTTCGCGGCAGGCCAAATCGGCCTCGCACCATTCCGCCAGAGTGTTTTTGAAAAGCTCCTTTCGCAAGACCGGCTCTGGAGTGTTCAAGCCTGATTTTTCAAATACGATCTCTGCCAGCCGGGGCACGATCTCATCCTCTTGCCTTTTCAGGAGATACTCAAAACGTTGGGAAGAATCACTCCGCTCCAGCCACTCCACATCCTGCGTGAACTGCCGGTGCGCCTGCGTCTCTGCCGCCTCCTTGGCCGCCAAGGTTTCGATCTTTTCATGATGCGTCCGCTGGGCGACATCACTTTCCTTCGCCAGCCGCAGATGCTCAGCCTGCAACTTCGCCTGCTTTTCGAGCAACTCGGTCTGCCTGAACTCATTCTGTGCATAACGGAGATTGGCCAGATCACGATCGTCCTCCGAAAAATGATCTACCCCTTTGATGTCACGAAATTTCTCCATCAGATCGCTCTTTTTAGATATCTTAAGAGCGTCTGTTATCACACTCACCTTGCCCTTCCAATCGAAATCCCCTCCCCTCATTCCCATTTGAACATTGCTACAACCTCTTAAAACCTCACCCGCAAACCTCACAGATATTGCCCACCACCTGAGCTACGTGTTCTGCCCTTGTCCCTACCGCGCAAGCCTTATTATCCCCTGTAGCGCCTTCTCATCACTGTTCGCCCAAACTCCATACGCAGACTCCAAACGCACATTCATGTCGTTGACTACTGTCATGTTCAATGAATCCGTGAAAAACATGGCCCCCTGCGGATTCTGCGCCGCCTGATCAACCGTCTCCTGCCGATACCCCGCCGCCACTAAACTCTGTTTCCCCGCCTCCCCGTATTTCTTGAGATACGCCCGCGCACTCTCCAGTTCCGCGTTCAATCGCGCATTCTCATCCCGTATGGTCTGTGTCCACGCACGCGCCGACTCCAGATGCTCCTCTGCGATCGCCTGCGCATACTGCCCCGCCATGCGGTCGTATGCTGGATGCTGCGGATTCTGGGCGATCCAGTTTCCTGCCGCTTGCGGATCTTTCTCCACCCACTGTCCCATCGCCGCTGCCGCGCCATTCTCCCGCTGGGTATCGCTGAGTCCCGGCAGGTTTTGCATCCAGTTCAGCGTCTCCATCGGCGCGCTTTGCGCCAGCTTGGCCGCCGTATCTGCCACCGCACTCCCGCTTAAGTAAGCTTGTCCCGCATTCTTCTCGATCCAATGCGCCGCTGCCGATGGATCACGGTAAAGCATCGTCTGGATCACCTCATCAAAAGCTCGCTGCTTATAGACCTGGTTGTGCTCGTCGTTCGGGATTCGTTGCACCCATTGCTGCGCCGCCACCGTGCCTCCCGTCGCCAACGCCCGTTGCAACAGCAGCTTGCGGAACTCATCCCGCGCCTCGCTGCGCGGACGCGACTCCGCATACGCCGCTGCACTAGCGAAATCACTCATCGCCCACCCATCCAACAATCCATAGATAAGCCCTTCCTTCGCACTCCCATCCGCCAGCGCCTCCACCCAAGCCCGTGCATTCTGCGGATTTGCTGATGCCCAACCCGCCAGTGTGGACAACATCTCCGGCGTATTCTTCCCCTCCGCCTTTTGACTCGCATACTCCATCGCCGTCGCCCCATCCAGCTTGCCCCAGGCCCGCAAAAAGAGCCGATACTCCTCGCCGAACTGAATGCCCGATTGCTTCGCCTGTTCAAACGTCTCCGCCACGGTCGGTGCCAGCTCCGGCGTCAGACTCCCGAGCAAGGCCGCAATCCGTTGTGCCCGCAAAACCGGGTCCGGCTCGAACAACGCCCGCTGCCAGCTTTCCGCTGCGCTGAGGGCATCCGCCGGATTGGCCGCCATCGATAGGAACGCAGGCTCATATGCTTGCTTCAGCGCCGACTGGCTCGCCGCTCTCCGGGATATTCGCGGCGTTGTTCTCTTGGCCGATTCTTTCTGGGCCGCCGCGGCCGCCGCCAGGCGGCCTTTCAATGACGACACCTCATCCTGTAACTGGTTGTTCTCTTGCCATTGAAGGGCAAGCGGGATGATCGCCACGATGAGGACTGCTGCCATCGCTTTGGTTTTGGCCATAATTTCTAGCGTTTGAATGATTAATGTCTTTGCCGTCAGCGCCTTGGCCCCCGCCATGGCACTCTGGGAAATCGTGACCGCCAAACCCGCTGGGACCCCTTCGGCAACCTGTGCGGCCAGCCCGGTAGCGAGCATCGCCGCTGGCACCGCCACCCCTTTGCGTCGCAACAGCGCACTCAATTTCTCCAACGCCCGCTCACACTGCTTCTGCGCCGCACTCTCGCTCTTGCCGATGGCCACTGCGATCTGCTGAAAACTCTTCCGCTCAAAAAACCTCAGCAAGATCATGCTCCGATCCGCCACCGGAAGCGCCTCGATCGACTCATCCAAAACCGGCAACGCCTCCCGCCACACACTCTGCCCCTCGCCCTCGATTGACGAGTGATCCGAAAAAGCATCCAGCTTGCGTTTCCGGCTTTGTTCTTTGCGCATCATCTCAGAGCATTCCAGCATCGTTGCCCGATACAACCACCCACCCAGATTGGACTTGGCATTTATTCGCCCCGCCTTCGCCGCCAGCGCCGTGAACACCTGCTGCGCCACCTCTTCCGCCAGACCACGATCCCCCGTCCGGCGCATCGCCACCCCCATCACCATCCCCAGATGCCGTCGCACCAGTTCCCGGAATGCCGTCTCTGCGCCCGATTCTGCAAAGGCCCGTAACAGCACTTCATCGTCTTGTTCCTGATCTGGTTTAATCACGTCGCGTTTCATCGATATAACTGCGTCTGGGTTGGAGAATCCGACAATTATTTCGCACCCACGTTCGATTCTGGCAATCCCTGTCCCCTGCCACTCCGCTAGCCAAATACGCCGCAAACTATCACGAGCGCTGGAAATGTTGCCCCTTCTCCCCAAGGGAGAAGGTCGGGATGAGGGGAAAGAGCATACTCCTAAGCAAAGACCGTGAGAAAAGGCGCACCAGACATTGCTGCTGGACGAAACCCCTCCCTCCTGCTGCCCTATCCCCGAATGAAAGCCCTCACCCTGCTTGCCTGCTGCCTGTTTGGCCTCGCTCTCTTCGCCGCCGAACCGCCCCCTAAGCAATCCGGTGAATCCGCCAAACTTCACACCCTCTTCGATGCCGAATGGGAACACGTGATGCAGACCCAGCCCACCTGGGCCTCGCACCTCGGTGACCGCCGTTACAATGACAAATGGCCCGATCTCAGCCTCACCGCCATCGAACGCGAGAACCAACGCTCCAGCAACATCCTCAAGCAGATCCAATCCATCGATCGCACCAAACTCCCCGCCGCCGACCAGCTCAACTACGACCTCTTCCGCTGGCGCCTGGAGCTCGAACTCGAAGGCTTCCGCTTCGGTGAACACCTTCTCCCCGTCAACCAGCGCGGCGGCATCCAGACCGAGGACGAACTCGGCGACGCCCTCCGCTTCCAGACCGTGAAAGACTATGAGGACTGGATCGCCCGCCTGAACTCGTTCGGCACGATGATGGACCAGACCATCGCCCTCATGCGCGAAGGCATGAAACGCGGCATCGTGCAGCCCCAGATCGTCATGCAACGCGTCCCCGCCCAGATCCAGAAACAACGCGTCGCCCAGCCCGAACAAAGCCCCTTCTACAAACCTTTCAATAATCTCCCCTCCACCATCAGCAGCACCGACCGCGATCGCCTCATCGCCTCCGCCAAGGAAGCGTTGAACACCTCGGTCCTCCCCGCCTTCGCGCGCTTCGATAAATTTTTCAATGACGAGTATCTCCCCGCCTGCCTCACCGGCATCGGCGCCTGGCGACTGCCCGATGGCAAGGCCCGCTACGCCTACGCCGCCCGCGTCTTCACCACCACCAAGCTAACGCCCGAAGAGATCCACAACATCGGCCTCAGCGAAGTCGCCCGCATCCGGGGCGAGATGGAAAAAGTCAAAGCCCAAGCTGGCTTCAAAGGCACCCTGCCCGAGTTCTTCACCTTCCTGCGCACCGACAAACAATTCTTCTGCGATACCCCGCAACGACTCTTCATGGAATACGCCGCCACCTCCAAACGCATCGACCCCCTGCTCGTCAAACTCTTCCGCACCCTGCCTCGCACGCCCTATGGGCTCGAAGAGATTCCCGCCAAGATCGCCCCCGACACCACCACCGCCTACTACCGCCAGCCCGCCGCCGATGGCTCCCGCGCTGGAACCTATTTTGTGAACCTCTATCGCCCGGAAGTCCGCCCGCGCTGGGAGATGATGGCCCTCTCACTTCATGAAGCCGTCCCCGGCCATCACTTCCAGATCGCGCTCGCCCAGGAGCAAGGTGCCCTGCCGAACTTCCGCCGTCACTCCGGCTACACCGCCTACGTCGAGGGCTGGGGTCTCTACGCCGAATCTCTCGGCGACGAACTCGGCCTCTACGACGATCCCTATTCCAAGATGGGCCAGCTCACCTACGAGATGTGGCGCGCCGTGCGCCTCGTCGTGGACACCGGCATCCACGCCCTCCAATGGGACCGCGACCGCGCCATCGCCTTCTTCCGCGATAACGCCCCCAAAGCCGAGCAGGACATCGTGAACGAGATCGACCGCTACATCTCCTGGCCCGGCCAGGCCCTCGCCTACAAGATCGGCGAATTGAAGATCAAAGAATTACGCGCCCACGCCGCCAAACAACTCGGCGACAAATTCGACGTAAAAGAATTTCACGACATCATCCTCCTCGGCGGCTCCATGCCGCTGGAGATCTTGGAAGCCCGTGTCAACGCCTGGTTGCTGGAGAAACGATAGCCTGAAAATCCAGTCCCGTTAAGCCTCGAGACTTCCCCTGACTCGTCTATCGACGACTTATGAATGTCTCTCCGCGGTAGTTTCAACCCGGCCCCTGTTTGGGCTTGGGGTTTCCCCTTCTTAAACACCTACTCCGGCCGCGCGGAGATCTCCAGCATCCGCTCGATCGGCAATCGCGCCCGCTCGATGATCTCCTTCGGCAGCTCCACCTGCGGGCTCAGATTGAGCATGCAATCATAGAGCTTCTCGAGCGTATTCATCTTCATGAAGTGACACTCGTTGCACCGGCAATTCTCCGTGGGCGCCGGGATGAACGTTTTGCCCGGGCACTCCTTCTGCAAGCGATGCAGCATGCCCGCTTCCGTCGCGATGATCAGTTCCTTCGCCGGAGATTTCTGGCAATACGTCACCATCTTCTCCGTCGAGCAAACCTCATCGGCCAGCATGCGCACCGCTTTGGTGCACTCCGGATGCGCCACCAGCGGGGCATTCGGGTACTCCTGCCGGATTTTCGAGATGGCCGCGTGCGTCCACTCCACGTGCACGTAGCAATTGCCCTTCCACAACGTCATCGGCCGTCCCGTTTTCTCGATCACCCACGAGCCGAGGTTTTCGTCTGGCACGAAGAGCAAATCCTTGTCCTTCGGCGCCGCATTCACGATCTTCATCGCATTACCGCTCGTCACGATCACATCGCTCAGCGCCTTCACTTCCGCGCTGCAATTGATATACGCGATGGTGTAAAAATTCGGATTCGTCGCCTGAAACGCCCGCAACTTGTCACCCGGGCAGCTCTCTTCGAGCGAACAACCCGCGTCCTTGTCCGGCAGGATGACGACCTTGTTCGGATTCAGGATCTTCGCCGTCTCCGCCATGAAATGCACCCCGCAGAAAACGATCACATCCGCGCTCGTCTTCGCCGCCTGCTGCGCCAAGCCAAGGGAATCACCCACATAATCCGCCACGTCCTGGATCTCGGACACCTGATAGTTGTGCGCGAGGATGATGGCATTAAGCTTCTTCTTCAGCTCCAGTATCTTGCGCGATAGGGCATCATACTGCGCCGGAGGCATAGGCTTCCGTAAACCAAAACGATCCACCCCGGCCGGGGCAATCTCCGTCAAATCGATCATGCCCCGACACTACGATTGACCGGCCCATGCGTCAACGGGCGGTTAGCCCTATTGTCCAGCCCCTCCAAACAACCATTTCACCAAACCGATCCCCACGAACAAGATCAGCGGAAACGTGACCGGCCAGAACCTCACCACCCCGCGGATGACTTCCCGGGCACGCTCGCCCAACAATCGCCAGATGGCTCCGGAGATGATGAACGAGGTGATCACCAGCACGCCCAAGATGGGAAACCACAACGCTCCAATATCCCGGCGGCCACCCCGCTCAAGCCACACGCCGATCAGGCATAACTGCACCAGATACGCCAGACAGAACAAAATCCCTTTCGCCACTTCACCCGGCGTCCGGCACGCCGCCCGGATGAAACCCGGCGCTTCGCCACGCTGCTTGAAGATCCCCTTTTCCCGGCGCATCGCCTGGTAGGTGGCCTCCTCGTGCGCGATATCATCGTCTCCAGTTTCCTCGCCTCGTTCCGCCGCCGCCTCCGTCATCGCCCGCAAATCCGCCGCCACGTCTCCGGTCTTGGACTGTTGCTTGAGCCGCCGATAGACCTCCAGGTTCAACCCCAGCCGGCTGGCTTCTGCGGCCTCATCCGGCAACGGCGGCGGCTTCGACGGCGTCCGGCCTGAGGAATTGTCCGCCGGCATTTGCATGATCACCTATTTGCGATACTTCACCATGAATCCCACCGGGGCATGCTCCAGATCCGACTTCCTTTGCTCCGCCAGCAGCTTGCCATAAACCACCGCGTCCCGCGCGAACATGTCCAGCCGCTTGCCGAACGCCTCGCTCAGGGTCTTGCCCTCCAGCACATCTTCCTTGTCCTGAAAAGCGACTCCATAAGGCATGGCCCACGCATAGCACTGGCGCGCCACCGTGCGGATCTGGTCCGTGACGGTCAGCCCTTTCTCGAACGAGCCCACCACGGAGCCCATCAATTTGCCCGCATACTCCTTCCAGAAATGATCGAGGAAATTCTTCAACGTGCTGCTGATGCTCCCGTGATAATCAGGCGTGCCCACGATGATGACATCTGCATCGATCACCCGCTGCCGGATGGGTGCATAATACTCCGCCTTGAAAGCCGTCTCGGGATTGAACAGCGGCAGCGGCTCCACGCCCAGGTCCAGCACATCCACACTGCCGCCCGCTTTCCGGATGCGATCGGCCACCTCCGTCATCACCGTGGCCGTCACAGATTTCTGCGCCGGACTGCCGATGACTACGAGCACACGAACAGGTTCTTCAGCATACATGTGTGCACCGTATCAGCTGCCACCAACAGGCTCAAACTTTCTCTCTCAACCAATCACGCCACTAGTCCAGCCACCCCATCATGATCCCGCACCGCACCAGCAGGTAACCCAAGCCGCCCGTGACCGGCAGTGTGAACACCCATGCCCACACCATGCGCTCCACCACCGACCACTTCACAGCATTGATCCGCTTCGCCGCCCCCACGCCCATGATGGAGGAAGAGATCACGTGGGTCGTGGACAGCGGGATGCCCGCGAAGCTCGCCACCCCGATCACCGTCGCCGCCGTCGTCTCCGCCGCAAAGCCATGCACCGGCTGGAGCCGCACCATCTTATGCCCCAGCGTCTTGATGATCTTCCACCCGCCCGCCCATGTGCCTGCCGCCATCACCACTGCGCACATGACCTTGATCCACATCGCCACTTCCAGTTTCGCACCGGCCGTCGGTTCCGGTGTTTTCAGGAAATCCATGAAGTGCGGGATCTGGTCCAGCGCACCCGCCTTGGTCCCCGCCACCAACGTCAGCGCGATGATGCCCATCGTCTTCTGCGCATCGTTCAAACCATGTGCCACCCCCATGCCCATGGCGCTGAAGATCTGCAGGTTGCCGAAAACCGTCTTGACCGTGTTCGGCCGCCATTTCCGCAACATATAATACAGGAAGCCCATGATCAGAAAACCCATCACAATGCCAAAAATGGGTGAAACGAACATCGGGATCACCACCTTCTGCAGGAGCCCGCCCTTCTCCGTGAAATAGATGACATCCCAATTCCCATGCGCCGCCGCCAGCGTGGAACCCACCAGCCCGCCGATCAACGCATGGCTCGAGCTGGAAGGAATGCCGTAGTACCACGTGATCAGGTTCCACACGATGCCCGAGAGCAGTCCGCACAGGATGGTCGCCGAGGTCACGAAATCGATGTCCACCAACCCCTTGCCGATAGTGCTGGCCACGGCCGATCCCAACAAAGCGCCCGCCAGATTGCAGATCGCCGCCATCGCCACCGCTTGTCGCGGGGTCATCACTTTCGTGGCGACGACCGTGGCAATGGAATTCGCCGTGTCATGAAAGCCGTTGATGTACTCGAAGATCAACGCGACCAAGATGACGCAAAGGATCAATGTCATGAGGTCAGTTGCTTACGAATTCTTCAACACGATGTGCGTCACCACGCTGCCCGCATCGCGACAACGGTCGATCACCTTCTCCAGCAGTTCGTAGAGATCCTTGGCGATCATCGTCTTGATGGGGTCATACTTGCCGGAGTAAAGCTCCTTGAGCAGTTCCAGCATCACCTTGTCCGCCTCGCCCTCCAGATATTGCAGCCGGTCGTTCAGCTCCTTCACCTTCTCCAGCGGCGGCAGCTTGCGCAGCACCTTCACCATTTGCACCAGGATCTCCGCCGTCTTTTCCACCGCTTCCGCCTGCCGGCTGAAATCCACATCCTTCAACTGCCCTGCCGCCAGGGAATAGCGCTCGGCGAATTTCTCCACGGTCTTGGGGATTTTGTAGAGGGCGTGTGAGAGCGCCTCGATCTCCTCGCGCTCCAGCCCGGTGACGAATGTGCGCACCAGCTCCTCGCTGATCTGCTCGGTGATGCGCTTCTCCTTCCGGCGTGTCAGCACAAACTCCTCCATGGAGCCCCGTTTGCCCTCGGACTTCAGGAACTCCACGAGTGTGCGCACACTGTTGCGTGCCTCTTCCGAACTGGCTTCCAGCAGGTCGAAAAACTTGTCGCCTTCACCAAACAACTGTTGCAATGAAAACATGGGGCAGAAGTTGTCACATAAATGTAACAATTCTGCACGAAGATTCTACAAACTCTTCTTGCTCAATTGGTTTCAAATAATACAAACCACCCACCGAAGCTCCTCCCTTTGCACTAGGCTGATCAAATTTCTGCCAAAGCAAGACATTTGACAATTCGTTCCGCGATCTGGCGACGGCGTTCTTTGATAACCTCGCCGCGTTTGGGTGAGAGTTGAGTTTTGTCCACTGCGTAGATCAAGTCGCACTTCACCAAAGTTTCCCAGTCCAGCCCATCGGCCGCATCCAACATAACCTCATTTGCCTGCGCAATCCGGTTGGCGCGTTGCGAAGAACACAGCAGCACATTAACCTGCGGCTTGTGCTTCACCCGGTCAGGATGGGAAATGATGACGGCTGGATGCGGTCCGGCACCGGGAAAATTCCATGTATAGATCTCCCACGCCTTCATGCGTCGAAATCAGGGGCGGCTTGGGCGGCTGTAGCTGCTGTCTCAGTCGCCTCCCATTTGCCCTTTTTGCGATAGATCTCGGCGAGTGTACCCTCCGCAAAGGGTTTCACATTGACCAAAGGCACCTCCACCGCGATGCGTGAGACCACTTCGGGAATGCCAAACCGCAAAGCCTGTCGCATCAGGTCGGCCTGGGACAAAGCAGTCTGCTTCGCCGCTTTCTTGATCTGCTTTTGCAGATCCGGCGGCAGCATGAGGGGATACGGCGATGATTTCTCAGCCATGAAGTTAATATAGAAGAATCTTCTATGAAACGCAAGCCGATCCCATCAGCGCGGTTCGCGGACCGCAAGTTCTCTTGGGCAGCCGAACTTCGGCTAAAACGAAGGCCCGCTGCCCCGTTTCGACCACTTGTCTGCCTTGGTCATCCCTGGCTCCACCAGCACCTTGCCCAAGACCTGCCGCGCATGCAGCCTTTCATACGCCCGGCCCGCTTCGGCCAAAGGATAGACGGCATCAATCGTCGCCTTGATACGTCCTTCGGCGGCCCATTCCAGCGTGGCTTGCAGGTCCGCACGATTACGCCCGTAACTGCCGATGAGCCGTTGCTGCTTCACGAAGAGCGGCCAGAGATTCAGCGTGATCTCGCGACCGGCCGTCGCCCCGCAAGTCACCACCGTGCCACCGCGCGCCAAGCAATGGAAAATCTGTTCGAGTACCGGACCGCCGATATGCTCCACCACCACATCCACGCCACGCTTGCCGCTGATCTTCCGCACCTCCACCGCCCAATCTGGCGCGGACGTATCCACCACAAAATCCGCCCCGAGCTGCTTGGCGAACTCCCGCTTCTCCGCCGAGGACCCCGTAGCAATGACCTTGCCGCCCAGTTGCTTCGCGATCTGCACCGCTGCCGAGCCCACGCCGCTCGCTCCGGCCATCACCAGCACCCAATCGCCTGGCTTCACCTCCGTGCGGTCCGTGAGCATGTGCATCGCCGTGCTGGCGGCCAGCGTCAGCGCCGCACCCGTAGTAAAATCAACGGCATCCGGCAAACGCACCAAAGCCCGCGCCGGCACCAGCACCATGTCCGCAAATCCGCCATCCCGCTGCACACCGAGCAATTCGCTCTTCAAACAGATGGATTCATCCCCGCGCTGGCAAAATTCGCAGACACCACAGAAGAGATTCGATTGGATGGCCACGCGATCCCCCACCTGCCACTGGTCCACATCCGCGCCCAAGTCCACGATCTCGCC
>CAZPUL010000014.1:0-104584 GCA_964589735.1 uncultured Verrucomicrobiota bacterium
CTAAACATCTCATGCCCTTACCCCAACTCTGTCCGATAATCCGAGACAAGCTCAGAGCTTTACCCTAGGCTTAAACAGGGCGGCCAGTTGGGCCTGAAGGGAGTGGTTTCCTTTTCGATTTCGGGGTGTTAAGGTGCGGCGCAGCTAAGGATGAAATGAATAAACTCACTGTGATACCCGTGGAGGTTGGTGGATTTGCGCATGGAAAAGTTTTGGCCACCGCTTTCAGGGAATATTTTCCCGAGGGGATGACGCTCGCTACGGCGGATGGAGGCAGGTTGTGTTTTAATTCCGCGCAGCCGGATGCTTCGGAAGAGGAGCCGCCTTTTGTGGGGGTGAATTTGTGGGCGGCGGTCAAGCCTCTGTCCGAGGCTGAGAGAGGCGATTATCCCAGGCTTTTTCGATTCACCACAGCGTTGGTGGATGGGGCGGGGCAATTGTGGCAGCGTTCCAGAATAGTGACAGTGGCGGAGGTTTGGAAATCTGCGTTGGAGCATGGTGATTTCTATTTGTTCGACCCGGCATCTGTGGGCATCGGAGATGGCGAGATGGTGCGGAGCGTGCTTTTGAATCCGGTGGATACGATCTGCGACATGCGGGAGCATCATCTGGTTGAGGTGGTGCGCGAGCAGCAGCCCGGAGGCAAAAGGGAGCGGCTGGTTTTCCGGCTGCGTTTCAAATATTTTGGCGCGAAGATGGGACTGATCGAGGAGCGGCGGACATTTCAGATAGGGAATACGGGCAAGACCGGGACGCACGTGCAGTTAGAAGTGCTGCTAGAGCCGAATGTGTTAACTGAGGTGTTAGCTGCATTCGAGGATGGATCGGATAATGTTTTGCCCCGGCCTGAGCTGGAGCTTCCTGAGTTTGGGGTATTGTCGGCTATGCTTCGGCTGGTTCCGGATTGGAAGCGGCCAGCTTTCGAAAAGCCTGTGCGCGGGAATATGGCGGTGTGGCGGGCGGCGCTGGAGGAAGCAGGAGTGGATGTGGTGGCTGGATTGAAGGCGAATGAGGGAGTGAGTTACGTGTGATTGGAGCGGGATTGCGGGTTTAGGTAGATGTTTTCCCGACGTAACCCGCTCGTTGAGTCGTGGGTAACGTTGAGCCATGGGATGTTTCTGCGGGTTGAGACAACCCCCGACCTTCGGCACGGGGCGGACCGCGTTCCAAGGGGTGAATTGCGAGTTGCGTTGATAAGGTTTGCTACAATTTATTGAGCGGGAATGGGTTGGGTTTGGTGAATAAGTTTTAGCGGAAAGCGATGGCGGGATTGAGGTTTTTTGGTATGGTTTTCAGTGCTGGAAGAGGAGGCTCGGGCAGAATAGTGAATGAAGAAGGTAGAATGCAGAATCACCACCCGAAAATCCTCATGCTAAGTGGAAAGGAATAGGTCTTATGGGACATAGGGGACAAATAGGAAGGGGATGTGATGTGGAGGAGGTTTTGGGCGGAGGGGAGCTGCTTTTGCTTGGGGGAGTTGCTGCGGGTCGGAGACCCGCGCTCCATATCATTCGAGCCGAGCTGGAGCTCGGCGCTCCGCTTGTTTGTTTGAATGGTTGCCACCCTTTCGGGCGTCTCATACTATGAGTGACTGACTCATGCGTAATTTTGCGTACATATTTCTGGTTTTGATGGGATCGGCTCTGGCCTCGCAGGCGGCGGAAACTGTTCCGGCGGCGCGGTTTGCGAAGGATATCAATCCGGTGGTGCAGAAGTATTGCACGGATTGTCATGATGGGGAGACGAAGAAGGGCGGGCTGGATCTGACGGCTTTGAAGTTCGAGCTCAGCGATGCGAAGGCTTTTGCGACTTGGGTGAAGGTGCATGATGCGGTGGAGTCGGGTGAGATGCCGCCGCCGAAGAAGGATCAGCCATCCAAGAAACAGCGGGAGGCGTTCATTGGGTCGCTGGCGGAGACGTTGACGGCGGAGGATGAGGCGAAGGCGGCGGTGGCGGGTCGCTCGGTGTGGCGGCGGTTGAACCGGTATGAGTATGAGAATTCCCTAAGAGATTTGCTGGGTGCGCCGTGGTTGCAGGTGAAGGAGATGTTGCCGGAGGATGGGGAATCGCATCGCTTCAACAAAGTCGGTGAGGCGTTGGATGTCTCGCACGTGCAACTCGCGCGGTATTTGCAGGCGGCGGATTATGCGTTGCGCGAGGTGGTGACGGCGCAGGTGAATCGCCCAGCGACGACGACTACGCGTTACTATGCGCGGGATCAGCGGTCTTTCACGGGGAAGATGAAGTTCAGCGAGTTCAATCGCAGTCCGGAGCGGGCGACGTTTCCATTGCTGAATTACACGGCGCAGAAGGATGTGCTGGAGGAGAAGGCGCCCGTGACGGTGGGGGCGAAGAATCCGGCGATCCGGGAGCAGGAGGCGATGGGCGTGGTGGCGAGTGCGTATGAGCCGCTGGAGATCAAGTTCAGCAATTTCAAGGCACCGGTGGCGGGGCTCTACAAGCTGCGCATCTCGGCTTACACCTTCTGGGCGGCACCGGTGAGCGAGAAGCGGTGGTGGACGCCGGATCGCACGAACACCTCGATCGGACGGCGCTCGGAGCCGGTGGAGATCTATGCGGAGACGCCGCCGCGGTTGCTGCGCAAGCTGGGTGGCTTCGATGCTCAGATCGAGCCGGGCGTGCATGAGTTGCAGGCGTGGTTGCTGGAGGGCGAGACGATCCGGCCGGACCCGGTGCGGCTGTTCCGTTCGCGGCCGCCGGCGTGGAAGAATCCGCTGGCGACGATGGAAGGGCAACCGGGCGTGGCGTATCGCTGGCTCGAAGTGGAAGGGCCGATCTATGACGACAAGCTGACGAAGACGCAGAAGCTGCTCTTCGGCGAGCTGCCGCTGAAGGCGGATGCGAAGGGCAACGTCACGGTGGAATCGAAGAATCCGAAGGCGGATGCGGAGCGGTTGCTGCGGAACTTCATGGCGCAGGCGTATCGACGGCCGGTGGCGGAGGTGGATGTGCAACGGTTCTTGAAGGTCATCCATACGGCGCTGGGGTCGGGCAGCAAGTTCATGGAGGCGATGATCGCGGGTTACTCGGGCGTGCTGTGCTCGCCGGGGTTTGTGACGCTGGAAGAGAAGCCGGGCAAGCTGGATGATCATGCGATCGCGGCGCGGCTGGCGTATTTCCTGTGGAACTCGGCGCCGGATGCGGAACTGCGCGCTGTGGCGGCGAAGGGGAAATTGAATCATCCGGATACGTTGCGGGCGCAGACGGACAGGATGTTGAAGGATCCGAAGTCCAAGCAGTTCGTGAATTCGTTCCTGGATTACTGGCTGGATCTGAGGAAAGCGGGGGCGACGTCGCCGGATGCGACGTTGTATCCGGATTATTATCTGGATGATGCGCTGGTGGAAGATGCGGTGGATGAATCGCAGATGTTCTTTGCCGAGCTGTTGAAGGGTGATTTGCCAGCGCGGAATCTGATCAAATCGGACTTCACGATGTTGAATGAGCGGCTGGCGAAGCATTACGATTTACCGCCGGTGGAGGGGATTCATCTGCGGCGCGTGCCCTTGCCGAAGGGCAGTGTGCGTGGCGGATTGATGACGCAGGCGAGTGTGCTGAAGGTGACGGCGAATGGCACGACGACTTCGCCGGTGTTGCGCGGGGTGTGGATCATGGAGCGGATCATCGGCAAGCCGCCACCGCCGCCGCCGCCGAGCGTGCCGGCGATCGAGCCGGATACACGCGGGGCCGTCACGATCCGCGAGCAGCTCGACAAGCATCGTAATGTGGCAACGTGTGCGGGCTGTCATACGAAGATCGATCCGGCGGGGTTTGCGCTGGAGAGTTTTGACGTGCTGGGCGGCTGGCGCACGCAGTATCGGGGAGTGGGTGAGACGAATAACGTGGTGTCGGGCTACGGCAAGAACGGGCAGCCGTTCACATTCCATCTGGCGCAGCCGGTGGATGCGAGCGGGGAATTGCCGGGCGGCGGGAAGTTCAAAGACATCCAGGAGCTGAAGGCGTTGTTGCTAAAGGATGAACGGCAGATCGCGCGGAATCTGGCGAAGCAACTGGTGGTTTACGGAACGGGTGCGCCGGTGCGGTTTGGGGATCGCGCCGAGGTGGAAGAGATATTGGATCGCGCAAGCTCGAGCCATTACGGGGTGCGGTCGGTGATCCAAGCGATCGTGCAGAGCGACCTTTTCCTGAAGAAATGAGCGTTGGCAACGAGTGGCAAAACGTGGCATAAATAAGTGACTAGCAGCACATGAAAAATACGCAGAACAACAACTTCGGATCGTTCGTGGCCACCAAGCGCGCTTTGCCGCGTCGCCAGTTCCTGAAGGCGGCTGGTGTGTTGCTGGGCTTGCCGATGCTGGAGGCGATGACGCCGGCGTTTCTGAACGCGGCGGAGAGTGCGGCGGCCAAGCAAGCGCCGCGGCGGATGCTCGGTATCTGCAACAACCTGGGTTTGTTGCCGGAGAACTTTTTCCCGACGGGTGCAGGGAAGGATTACAAGGCGTCCACTTACCTCGAGTTGCTGAAGAATTATCGGAATGATTTCACAGTGTTCAGCGGGGTGTGGCATCCGGACGTGGATGGGGGGCATCCGGCGGATAATTGTTTTCTGACGGCGGCACCGCATCCGGGCAGTGGCGGTTTTCGTAACACGATCTCGCTGGATCAATACATCGGGGAACGCATCGGGCATCTGACACGTTTTCCGACGATGACGTTGGGTGTGAACGTGCAGCAGGGTTCGCGCAGTCTCTCGTGGACGGGCGGCGGGGTATTGATCCCGTGTGAGGAGAGCGCGGTGAGTGTTTACCGGAAACTTTTCCTGCAAGGCTCGAAGGAGCAGGTGGCGCAGCAGGTGCGCAAGCTGGAACTCGGCGAGAGCATCATGGACGCGGTGGCGGATCAGACGAAGTCGTTGCAACGCGACCTGGGTGCGCGGGATCGGGATCGCTTGGACCAGTATCTGACGGGGGTGCGGGAACTGGAGCAGCGCATGATGATGTCGCGCGAATGGGAGAACCGGCCGAAGCCGAAGGTGACGGCCCCGGCTCCGCTCGATCCAGCCAGCCCGGCGGAGTACATGGAGAAGGTGCGCCTGATGTATGAGATGGCGCGGTTGACTTTCGAGACGGATTCCTCGCGCGCAGTCACTTTGCTGCTGGATAGCGTGAACTCACCGGTGCTGGAGCTGGCAGACACGGATATCACGGACGGCTATCACAGTCTGTCGCATCACGGCAAGAATGCGAAGAAGCTGGCGCAGTTGAAGGCCATCGATGAGTGGCACATGAAGCTGCTGGCGGAACTCTTCGGCAAGCTGAAGGGCTTGAAGGAACAGGGCGATACGCTGCTGGATCGCTCGATGATTTTGTATGGTTCGAATCTCGGCAATGCGAACACGCATGTGACGACGAATCTGCCGGTGCTCTTCGCGGGCGGCGGATTCAAGCACGGGCAACATCTGGCGTTCGATACGGTGCATAATTATCCGTTGCCGAATCTGTTTGTAAGCATGTTGCAGCGGTTTGGGTTGGAGACGGACAAGTTCGCGACGAGCACAGGGACGATGCGGGGATTGGAGATGGTGAGTTAAGGGGAAACGTCCAACGTCCATTGGACCGTAGCCGATAGTGGAAGTGGGGAAATTGTGATGGTGAGGACGGAGGGAGTGTTGGTAGGGGCTGGAACAGGCTGAAATTTGTGCTGGTTTGCCGTTTTGTGGGCAGGTAAGTTGTTGGTTAGAAAATTCAATCATTAAGGAGTTATAGAACATGCTACGGAAATTCTGGTGCCTGATGGCGGTTGCGGCCGCCGTAAGTTTCAACCCACTGATGGCGCAAGCTGCCGATGCGATGAACAATGCCACGGTCGTGGAGTTGCAAAAGCTGGGCCTGGGCGAAGGAGTCATCCTGGAGAAGATCCGGAGCAGCAAGGGAACGTATGATGTGAGCATCAACGGGCTGAAGGAATTGAAGGCGGCGGGCGTCACGGACAATGTCATCCAGGCGATGATCGCCAGCACCTCGGTCGGGCAGGTGACGGGCGGGCAGATGGCGGCCGGAGACGTGAACAACCCGAACTCACCGCACGAGGCGGGCATCTGGCTCTATCAGGAGGTGGACGGCAAGCCGAAGATGACGATCTTGGAGCCGTCCGTTTACAACCAGGTGCGGGCTGGCGTCGCGTTTTTTGCGATGTACGGGCAGTCGGCGAACAGTGAAGCGGTCATCCGCAGCGCCAAATCCAATACCGAGACGACCAATCGCAAACCGGTGTTCTATTTCTATTTTGAAAAAGCCCAGTCTGGATTGGGTGATAATGCCGGGGTCACGAGCGCGAACGAGTTCACGCTGGCGCAGTTCAAAGTGGATGCGCGGCAGAATGTGCGGAAGCTGATCGTGGGTTCGTTCAACCTGTATGGCGGCTCCAAGATGGGGCCGGACGAGAAGGCAGTGCGGTCATTCGATTTTGAGAAGCTGGGAACCGGTGTTTACAAGGTGACGCCGAAGGAGGACCTGGCGAACGGGGAATACGGGTTTTTCTATGGGGGCACATCCAATTACGGGCCGTTTGTGGTATCGACCCAGGCGGGCGGAAAGATCTTCGATTTCAGCGTGAATGGCTCGCCGGAAACGGAACCGAAGGCACCGAAGAAGAAGCCACCGGTGAAGTCGAGTCGCCAATAGTTAGTGACAGCTTTTTACCAACCGGCCGCAGGATAATCCCTGAGGCCGGTTTTTCTTTGGTGGAGATAGGCGCTAGAGCGGTTCAAAAAATACTGTAGCCGATTGTCTGAGGAGCGGAGCGGGCGGTCTTTTTGAGTTCTGGCGTCGTTTCGGCTCAGTCACAGGGTCTCTGGAACCTGCTCCTTCGCCGAAGCCTTGCCAGAACCCAAGAATCCTCGCCCCAATCGGCTACAGTATTTTTTGAAACGCTCTAGGAAAGCCGTTTCCGGATCTTGCCGTGGGCGCTGGTGAAGGGGAGGTCGTGGAGTTTATCGAGGGGATACCAAGCACCGAGTTCGGCGGGGAGATCGGCGCGTGATTTTACTTCGGCACGGAAGGCTTCCAGGGTGATGCGGTAGCGGGTGATGGAGTGCTTGATGGTGCAGAGGGGGTCGGTGGCGGTGAAAACGGGGCTCCAGGCTTTTTGGGCGGCGTTGAGCGGGTCTTTGGTTTGCAGTTCGACTTCGAGGTTGGGGAATTCCCAGAGACAAGCGTTGACGACTCCGCTGGGGCGTTGGCGGACGAGGACCTTCGGGCCGCGCTGGATGACGTAGGCGAAGAAGCGGCGCTGGGTGGCGGTGGTGCGTTCGCCGAGATTGGGGAGTTCGCTCTGGCGGCCGTCGCGATGGGCGACGCAGTTTTTTTGCAGGGGGCAGAGGAGGCAGGCGGGTGCGGCGGGGGTGCAGATGGTGGCACCGAGTTCCATCAGGGATTGGTTGAAGTGGGAGCAATGCCGAAGTTCGGCTTCCCTATTGAGGTGAGGACTCCTCTCTCCGGTTCTCTCCTCCTTTGGCTGAGCATTAGCCATAGATTTGGAAGTTGAGAGGAATCGAGCGAAGGAAGGTGGACCTTGCTTAGGCGAGGTTCCTTCCCCCTCATCCCGGCCTTCTCCCTTGGGGAGAAGGGGTAACATTTGCCGCTCTGCTGGCCAGTTTGACGACGGATTGGCAGGCGCGACGAGTTGTGGGTAATGCTTAGCCTCCTTTGGGGAGGAGGGGGGGATGGGAGCTTCGGATTGCTTGGAAGCGTCGGTGACTAGTTGTTCTGCTATCGCCCACAGCCGGTTCGTGGTCTCTTTTGCTTTTGCGTTTTCGCTGATGCCGTAGAAGCGGGTGAGGACGCGGATGACGTTGCCATCGAGCAAGGGGACGGGTTGATTGAAGGCGATGCTGCCGATGGCGCCAGCGGTGTAACGACCAATGCCAGAGAGGGCAAGGATGTCTTCGTGATCGGTCGGGAACTGGCCGCCGTGGCGCTCGATGATCTGGAGGGCGCCTTTTTGGAGGTTGCGGACGCGGGTGTAGTAGCCGAGGCCCTCCCAGAGTTTTAGGAGTTTTTGTTCGGGTGCTTCAGCGAGGGATTTTATTGTGGGTAGTTCGCGCATCCAGCGTTCCCAATAGGGGATGACGGTCTTTACCTGCGTTTGCTGGAGCATGATCTCGGAGACCCAGATGGCGTAGGGATCGGTGGTGCGACGCCAGGGGAGGTCGCGGGCGTTCGCGCGGAACCACGCGAGCAGAGCGGTGACTGGGAAATCCGGTGCGGACATCGGGCGGAAAGGTGAAGTTCAATGTTTGAAGTTTAAAGTTCAAAGTTACGAAAACATTGAGAGGGAATTATTTAGCCACGGATGAAACACGGATCACACGGATGGGGGAGGATCGAGGACGACGACGAGAACGAGGACGATTACGAGGGTTAGAGTTTTTGGGTGATGCTGGTTTGCTCGCGGGGTGGAACAATCTCTTTGGCCCAGAGTGCGAAAGCGGCTTTGGTGCAGCTTTCGGCGCGGCGACGGTTCTCACCGGCTACGGTGCGGTAGATGACGATCTGGCCGTCGGGGGATTCATCGACGATGTGGCGGATGCAGAGGGCTGGGCCGGTCGCGCCATTGGAATAACATTTGCCGAGTTGAATCTGGTCGGGGTGCAGGTGGGAGCCTTGGGCGTGTTGGCGGGCGAGTTCGTAGATCTCGGCGAGGTCTTCCTCGGTGACGTCGATGAAGGAGCCCATCTGTTTCAACGCGTAGGAAAGGTGCTCGGGTGAAATGGCAGGATCGGCGGGTTTCGTGACGGGATGGGGCTGGAGAAAGGCGGGGTAGCGTCGCCAGGGGAAGGGCCAATTAAAGGCGATGGCGGCGACGAGGATGATGGCGGCGTTCAACAGGACGGGGATGAGCACGAAATGGTAGCCGAGATTGTGGATCTGTTCACCACCGATGACAGCGATGAGAGCGGTCGCGCCTCCCGGTGGATGAATGCAGCCCAAGTAATACATGGCGATGATGGCGAGGCCGACGGCGAGTCCGCTGGCGAGCAGGGGATGGTGACACAGGCGGGCGATGGTGACACCAATCAACGCGGAGATGGCGTGGCTGCCGATGAGGGGCCAAGGCTGGGAGAGTGGGCCGTGGGGGACGGCAAAGAGCAGGACGGCGGAGGCACCCATGGAGGCGACGACGAGGGGGAGCCCGGCATCGTTCAAGACCAGCGAGGAGAGGCCGAGGACGCAGAGGATGCCAAGGAAGGCGGCGAGGCCGGAGATGAGTTTCTCCGCGTGTCCGCCGGGGCCGAGTTCGAAGCCGGTCTTTCTGTCTGTCTTGCCGAGCATATCAAAAAGGAGCGGGAAACTAGCAGGGCGGGGAAGGAATGCAAATATATCGTAATGGGATGTAGTTTGCTCAAGGGAGATTGATGCATCACGACGACCTGATGCGATTGGGAGGGCAGAGGCTTCGGCGGCGGCCGGCTGAGGACAGCCAGCCCTACCAGTGGGGGCGAGGACGACGACGAGAACGCCCCGACCTAAGCGGCACGGGGTCCAGGACGATTACGAGCGATCCATCCTACGATTACTTACTCCGCCAGTTTGGAGATGACGGTTTTCATTTCGGGGCCCATGCGGCGGAGTTGTTCGCGGTGGGCGGCGGAGAGGTCGGCGAGGATGGCTTCGCCTTTGGGCAACAGTTGCAGGCAGACGAGGCGGCGGTCTTCCTGGCTGCGCACTTTGCGGGCGAGTTTCAAGGAGGCAAGGCGGTTGGTGAGGCCGACGACGCTGTGATGCTGGATCTGGAGGCGCTCGGCGAGTTCGCCGATGGTGATGGGGTGGCTGCCGGGAAAGCCTTTGATGGCGAGCAGGGCTTGATGCTGTTGGGGCGTGATGCCAGCGGCAAGGGCGGCTTCTTCACTGAAGCGCAGGAAACGGCGGAGGGCGTAACGGAAGGAGGCGAGGAGCTGGTAATCTTCCTGTGAGACGGTGCGCAATGTGCTGGCCATGGGGAAGGGATGCCAGAAATCTTTTGAGAAATCCAGAAGCATACATGTGATGCAGCAGGGGATTTCTGAAAGTTGAGATGCTCTCTGCTTCGACTCACTCCGCACCCCGGCCCTCTCCCCGTGAAAGGGAGAGGGAGAACATATGGCCGCGTTCGTGGTTGTTCACGCGCTGAATTTAATGACAGAATTTGGTTTTATCCGTTTAAGCCGGTATTTTTGAGGCTGATGTTGAAATATATCGTAATGCGATATATTTATATTGGTCTATGTTCTTACGTGTTGCTGCGGGTGCGGATGAAGGGCCTGAACCTTTGGGTGATTTTGTGGTGGATAACCGGCTGTGGTTGTTATCCGCGTTGGCTTTGCCGATCGGGGTTTTGAGTGCCTTGCTGGCGAAGGTGTTGTTGTGGTTGATTGCCTTGTTCACGAACTTGGCGTTTTTTCAACGGTGGTCCACGGAGCCGGCTGCCTTGGAGCAGCATCATTTGGGGATGGGGGTCATTTTGGTGCCGGTGATCGGGGCGTTGATCATCGGGGTGATGGCGCGGTATGGCTCGGAGAAGATCCGAGGGCATGGAATTCCGGAGGCGTTGGAGGCGATTCTGCTGGGACGCAGTTTGATCAAGCCCAAGGTGGCGATTCTGAAACCACTCTCCTCGGCAATCTCCATCGGCACGGGCGGGCCGTTTGGTGCGGAAGGTCCGATCATCATGACGGGTGGGGCGTTCGGTTCTTTGTTCGCCCAGTTTTTTCATCTGACGGCGGTGGAGCGGAAGACGTTGCTCGTGGCGGGTGCGGCTGGTGGCATGTCCGCTGTGTTCGCGACGCCAGTCGCTGCGGTGCTGCTGGCGGTGGAGTTATTGCTCTTCGAGTGGCGGCCGCGCAGTTTGATACCGGTGACGATTTCGGCTTTGGTGGCGTTCGTGTGTCGCAAGAGTTTATTGGGTGAGGGGGCGGTGTTTGAAGTGGTGAAGCATAGTGACTTGGGCGCGAGTTTTACGGGTTGGGCGGCATTAATTGGTGCAGTCGTGGGCGTGGGAGCGATTCTAGCGACGACGCTGGTGTATCGGTTTGAAGATCTGTTCGGAAAATTAAAGGTGCATTGGATGTGGTGGCCGGCGATCGGTGCTGTTGTGGTGGGCGTGGCGGGCTATTTCGATGCACGCGTCATGAGTGTCGGTTACGAGAGCATTCATGCTTTGTTGCGCGGTGAGATGGTGATGGGGGCAGTGGTGAGTTTGGTCGTGCTCAAGGCGCTGGTGTGGTCGGTGGCTTTGGGCTCGGGGACATCGGGTGGTGTGCTGGCGCCGTTACTAATGATCGGGGGCGGGTTGGGGATGATCACGGCGGGTTTGCTGCCAGTGCATGACCCTGGTTTGTGGGCGATGGTGGGCATGGCGGCGATGATGACGGGGGCGATGCGGGCGCCGTTGACGAGTGTGATTTTCTTGCTGGAGTTGACGCATGATTTCAATGCGTTGCCGGCGCTGATGGCGGGTTGCCTGACGGCGTATTTTGTGACGGTGATGTTTTTGCGTCGCTCCATTCTTACAGAGAAACTGGCGCGTCGCGGGCAGCACATCACGCAGGAATATCAGGTGGATCAGTTCTCGTTGTTGCGGGTGCAGGATGTGATGGGAGAAGATTTTGCGCAGGTGCCAGCGCATACGACGATCGAGGAATTGCAGGATCGGCTGGAGCGTGGTGAGGCGGCGGTGTGCCAGCGGCAGGCGATCCTGTTGCTGGAAGGTGAGGGACTATTGGTGGGCATCGTCACACGCGGAGATTTGTTGCGGGCGTTGGAGAGAGGGGAAGGTGGTGATCGGCCAGTGAGTGCGCTGGTTCTTCGGGAGCCGGTGGTGGCATTTCCGGATGAGGTGTTGAATGACGCTTTGGCACGCATGCTGGAGCATCATGTGGGGCGGTTGCCGGTGGTCTCGCGGGCGAATCCGAGAAAAGTGTTGGGGTATCTGGGGCGGGCGGATTTATTGGCTGCACGGCGGCGAGCGCATCGGGAGGAGAAGGAGCGGGAGAGGGGGTTTGCGGTTTCGGGTGGTTAAACTACTGAGACACGGAGGGCATGGAGTTTTAACAGAAGGGCGCGAAGGTAGCGAAGCCGGTTGCGTCGGCGGGCCAATGATGGGGAGGGGAAACATCGAACATCGACCGACGTGGTGGGACGCCACGTTAACTCGCAGGCGAGGACGCCCGCGCTACAGGGGTGGGTGCTATCAAGAAATCCAAGTTGCTTTGTGTCGTGTTTCGACCTAAATAGAAGCATGTCATTTGCCTGTTTTAGCCGCTCTATTTGGCTGGCCATGTTGGTCGGTTGGATGGGGTGGGCAGGTGTGTGCGAAGTGGAGGGGGCTGAGACGGTTTCGCAGGGGGAATTGCGGGTGGCGATCGGGCGGGCGTTGCCGTTGATCGAGAGCAGTGCGGCGCAGACGTTGAAGGCGCGGGATTGTTTCACGTGTCATCACGGGGCGCATGCGGCGATGGCGCAGAATGAGGCGTGGACGCGGGGATTCCGGCTGGCCAAGAACGGTTTGGAGGGGCAACTGGCGCGGGCTTATAAGGAAATGGTGGAGGAACAACCGCGGTTTAAAAAGGGGTTCTCAGTGAGTAACACGGCGGATGGGCCGGGGCATGCGTTGTGGATGTTGCAGGTGGCGGGGTGGGAGCGGGATGCGGTGACGGAGGGGGCGGTGGAGTTCTTTCTAGGGCAGCAACAGCGTGCAGGCAATTGGGAGACAGCCCCGGCGCGTTCGCCAACGGTGGGGAGTCCGTTCACGGTGACGTTCTTAGCGCTGCGCGCGCTGAAGTATTACGGGAAAGAGGAGCAGGTGCGGGAGAGTTTGGCGCGGGCGGAGGCGTGGTTGTTGAAGACGCCGGCGGAGGATACCGAGGATAGGGTGTATCGGTTGCGGGCGTTGCATTTGTTAGAGAAGGAAGAGGCGGTGGAAGTGGAGGTCGCGGCGTTGAAGGCGGAGCAGCGCAAGGATGGTGGGTGGGGGCAGATGAAGTTCCTGAACAGTGATGCGTATGCGACGGGGACGGTCTTGGCGGCGTTGGTGGATACGGGGACGGTCTCGGTGGTTTCGGCTGAGTATCTACGCGGGGTGGCGTATCTGGTGCGTGAGCAGAAGGCGGATGGTTCGTGGCATGTGAAGAAGCGGACGCGGATGGTGCAGCCGATGTTCGATAGCGGTTTTCCGCATGAGCATGATCAGTTCATCTCGTATTCGGCGTCGTGCTGGGCGACGTATGCGCTATTGAAGGGGTTGCCGGTGGATAAGCGGCGGGGGAGGACGGATTTTGTGGGTAGCGTGGGGGAGGGGAAAATCAGGAGAATGGCGGAAAGCTCCAAATCCCAAGCTCAAAGCTCAAAATAAATTTCAATGGCGAAGTTCCAAGGGGCGACTTGGCGCGGCTTGACGGTGGGCGGGGAAAGGCGGAGGGTTTGAAGTAATAACCACCGAATCACCTCGTAAGGCAAAGAGGCAGCAGGTGAGCTTGCCTGGAAGGGTGACTTCGCAGGCGGGTGGGTTGCTGGTGGCGGAGCAGGTGACGATTGTGGGTGATCGTTTTCCGGGCAAGGTTATGAAGCGAAAGAAATTTCTTATCCTTTTAGTATGTGTGACCACCTTTGTATTTGCACTGGCTTGCGTGTCCGGAACCTTATCCAAGCCCAGCATAGCTATGGGCCTTTTGGAGTACAACGGTAAAGATAATGATTTCGGACTTTTATGCGCTGTCGTTGGACTTACCAACAATGGTTCCATAACGGTACGATATGATCATATGTATCCAGATGAACCTCTCGTTTTGCGAACTGAATCACCCACCGGTTGGGTTTCAAAGACATTCACTTCATTTGAAAAGATGACAATTTCACCCAGCTTTTTGGCGCCCGGTTCAAATACCGCTCTTTACGTTTACCTTCCCGAAGGAACTTTGCGTTGGCAGATAAAGTATGTAATTCGCAGAGCGAGTATCCAAGGTCGGATCGGAGACGAATTCACGGGCGATTGGGGCAATCGTCTCTATAGCTTGAGCGGGAATTTAGGGTTAACTAACGAAGGTTCTCCGCAAGTATTCTGGAGCGATGTGTATGAGTTGACGAGCGGGGGAAAGCTGAACACACCGTAAGTGTGAAGAGGGCAAGGTTTCTTTCGTCCCTGGAGGGACTGAGTTTTGTTGTTGGCGGGTCCCACCGTTGAAACGGTGGGCTATTTTCTAGAGGTCCCTGACGGGACTGGAGAAGGAGGGGGAGGGGGCGTTTTTTGGTGGGAGGCGGTAGAATACCTCGGCACTTGTGTACATGTGCCGAGGTGGGGCGGGAGTTGATTGAGGGTTGACCAAGGGGCGGGGTATGGGGCGAGGACGACGATTGCGCCCCGGCCTAGCGGCGCGGGGTCCAGGACGAGGGGAAGTCGAAGCGTCAAGCCGCCCGGGGCGGAAAGCTGCGTCAAGCCGCAGCACTCCAAAAGGGGCGGGAGCCTCCTAATTCGGCGGTATCGACAGGGGGGAGGGGATTCGTTTACCTTCGGGCACGCTTGAAAGCATTGACGAATTATACCTGCAAGCTGACTTCGGAGCAGGCGGACAAGTTGCGCGGCATCCTGCATGAGCGCGGTTACTTGGAGCGCGCGGTGCCGTATGCGCGGTTCGCGGCGGCGAATGATGTGGTGAATGTGGTGTTTTACGAGAGCGGGAAGCTGGTGGTGCAGGGGAAGGGTACGGGGGATCTGGTGCAGTTCATCCTGGAGCCGGACATCTTGGGCGAGGCGAAGGTGGGGTATGAGGCGGTGCTGGACCCGGAATTCTATGCGGCGCGGATCGGTATTGATGAAAGCGGCAAGGGTGATTTCTTCGGGCCGCTCTGTGTGGCGGGGGTTTACGTTAACGAAAAAGTGATTCGGGCGTGGGAGGATGCCGGGGTGCGGGATTCCAAGGCGATTTCCAGTGATAAGAAGATGGCGGAGTTGGCGGATTTGATCAAGCACACGGAGGGGTGTGTCTATAGTGTGGTGCCGATCGGGAATGAGGCGTATAACCGGCTCCATCGGAAGATGGGGAGCGTGAACAGTTTGCTGGCCTGGGGGCATGCGCGGGTGGTGGAGAACTTGTTGGCTAAGAAGAACTTGCTGGTGCCGCCACCGGTACGGGCGATCAGCGATCAGTTCGCCTCCAGCAAGAGTACGGTATCCAAAGCGATGATGACGATGGGCAAGGGGATAGAATTGGTGCAAAGGCATAAGGCGGAGGCAGATATCGCGGTGGCGGCGGCGTCGATCTTGTCGCGGGATGAGTTTGTGAAGCGGTTGGGGATGCTGGAGCGGCTTTACGGGTTAAAGTTTCCGAAGGGGGCCTCGGCGGCGGTGATCGAGGCGGGGAGGGAGTTTGTGAAGAAATTCGGGGGTGATAAGCTGGGGGAGGTGGCGAAGATGCATTTCCGGACGTCTTACACGGTTTTAGGGCTGCCGGAGCCGCCGAAGACGGAGTGGCAGAAGCCTGGAAAGAAGGGTGTAGAAGAGGGGGATTGAGCGGTTGGATGGGGCAAACGAAAATTGTTGGAAAAAGATTTTGACTTTGGTTGCCTGTCTTCTACTCTGCCGAGCATTATTGGGTCGTAAAAAGTAGAAATAAAGAAACAGTCATCAACCCTAAACCAGAGCGAAAGCTAAGGTTGATGGAATTTTTTTCGTCTCTTTGGGCGGCTCTAACATGAAAAGCTGCCCATGTAGCTCAGTTGGCAGAGCACGTCCTTGGTAAGGACGAGGTCACCGGTTCAAACCCGGTCATGGGCTCCAGTTTTGATTGGTAACTGGTCTGTAAAACTTAAAAACGAACAAATAAATAGGAAGCGCGATGGCTAAGGAATCATTCCAGAGAACTAAACCGCACGTTAACGTCGGTACGATCGGTCACGTTGACCACGGCAAGTCCACCTTGACGGCAGCCCTCGTGGCGGTGCAGAGCCGCAAGGGTATGGCTCCGCCGATCAGCTACGCTGACATCACCAAGGGCGGTACTGTGCGTGACGACAGCAAGACTGTTACGATCGCCGCTTCCCACGTGGAATACGAGAGCGACAAGCGCCACTATGCGCACGTTGACTGCCCGGGCCATGCTGACTATGTCAAGAACATGATCACCGGTGCCGCCCAGATGGACGGCGCGATCTTGGTGGTTTCCGCCGCGGACGGCCCGATGCCCCAGACCCGTGAGCACATCCTGCTCGCCCGTCAGGTCGGTGTGCCGGCCATCGTGGTGTTCCTGAACAAGGTTGACCTCGTGGACGACACCGAGTTGCTGGACCTCGTCGAGATGGAGATCCGTGATTTGCTGAGCAAGTATCAGTTCCCGGGCGACACGACCCCGATCATCCGTGGTTCCGCCACGGCGGCCATGGCGGGCAAGCCGGAAGGCGAAGCCGCCATCCAGAACCTGCTGAACGCGATCGACACCGCGATTCCGTTGCCGGAACGCGAGATCGACAAGCCGTTCCTGATGTGCATCGAAGACGTGTTCAACATTGAAGGCCGTGGCACGGTGGTGACCGGTCGTGTTGAGCGTGGCGTCCTTGATCGCATGACGGAAGTTGAGATCGTCGGTCTGAAGGAAACCCGCAAGACGACGGCGACGGACATCGAAATGTTCCGCAAGCTGCTCGACAAGGCTTCCGCCGGTGACAACGTCGGTGTGCTGCTGCGCGGCACGAAGAAGGACGAAGTGGAACGTGGCATGGTGCTCGCGAAGCCGGGCTCGATCAAGCCGCACACGAAGTTCAAGGCCGAGGTTTACGTGCTGACGAAGGAAGAGGGTGGCCGTCATACGCCGTTCTTCACGAACTACCGTCCGCAATTCTACTTCCGTACGTCTGACGTCACGGGCACGGTTCACCTCGCCGCTGGCGTGGAAATGGTGATGCCTGGTGACAACGTCTCCGTGGACATCGAGCTGCTCGCCCCGGTCGCGATGGAAAAAGGTCAGCGCTTCGCGATCCGCGAAGGTGGCCGCACCATCGGCGCCGGTCGTGTGAGCGAAGTGATCACGGTTGCTTAACCAAACAAACTTGGATGCGGGGGTCGGGGGAGTGGAAACTCCCCTGACTCTCGTTTCGTCTCCAAAAAAGGCTAAATAACTGAGAGCGAAGAATACCTCCAGGTAAAGTTTTTAGGGCGGTAGCTCAATTGGTAGAGTAGCGGTCTCCAAAACCGTCGGTTGGGGGTTCGAGTCCCTCCCGCCCTGCCAAAAGCTTAAGCTGGAGAGGTGGCAGAGTGGTCTATTGCGGCGGTCTTGAAAACCGCTTCGGGGTAACTCCCGACGGGGGTTCGAATCCCTCCCTCTCCGCCAAAAGCTGGAAAAATTGTGAAAGAGTATTTGCCAACGATAATCTGGGTGCTTGTGCTGGGAGCCGCGGTCGGCTTTCTGTGGAGCAAGGGGTATCTGCTGCGTTTCGGCGCCTATGTGGGCGAAACGCGCGAAGAGTTGCGCAAGTGCTCCTGGCCGACGCGTGAGGAACTGAAGGGTTCCACGCTGGTGGTGCTGGTGTCCATCGTTCTGCTGGGCGGTTTCACGGTGATCGTGGACTTCATTGTCTCGTCGCTGGTGAAGGCTGTCATGACCCTCTAACCAAGAAGCGAATTTGCTGATGAAAAGCCAATGGTTTGTGATCCATACGCTGTCCGGGCAGGAACAGAAGGTCAAGGACAGCATCGAGAAGCGCATCAAGCCCGAAGAGATGGGCGAGTATATCCATGAGGTGCTCGTGCCGATGGAGAAGGTGGCGGAAGTGCGCAATGGCAAGAAGACGGTCACGAACCGGAAGCTGTATCCGGGTTATGTCTTCGTGCATATGATTTTGCTGGACGACAATGGTCGTCCGATCGAGAAGCCGTGGTATTTCATCCGGGATACGCAGGGCATCATCGGTTTTGTGGGGGGCGAACGCCCCTCGCCGACGCCGGCGGACGAGATCGAGTCGATCAAGTCCCAGATTGCCGACGCGGAAGATTCCGAGCGTCCGAAGGTGCAGTTCGATGTGGGCGAGACGGTCAAGATCAACGACGGACCGTTCCTGAACTTCAGCGGCGTGATCGAAGAGATCGAGCCGGAGCGTGGCAAGTTGAAGGTGACGGTGAACATTTTCGGCCGTAACACGCCAGTGGAACTGGAATACTGGCAAGTGGAGAAGGCTTAAGCGGTAGCAAATTTAAACAGCAAATTTTATGGCGAAGAAGGTAACAGGTCAGATCAAGTTGCAGATTCCTGCCGGGCAGGCGAATCCGGCTCCTCCCGTGGGTCCGGCGCTCGGCCAGCACGGTGTGAACATCATGGGTTTCTGCAAGGAATTCAATGCCCGCACCAAAGACCAGGCGGGCCTGATCATCCCCGTGGTGATCACGGTGTTCCAGGACAAATCATTCACTTTCATCACGAAGTCGCCCCCGGCTTCGGTGCTCTTGAAGAAGGCCGCAGGCATCGCCTCCGGCTCCAAGACGCCGAACAAGGAAAAGGTCGGCAAAGTGACGCGCAAGCAGGTGCTCGACATCGTCAAGCTGAAGCTGTCCGACATGAATGCGCGCAATGAAGAAGCTGCTTTCCGTGTGGTGGCCGGTACGGCCCGCAGCATGGGAATCGAGATCAAAGACTAACAAACAAACGCGGGAGAGCCCCTTAAAACGGGTTCGCTTGCACCGCAATAAAGAAAATGCCCAGCAAACGTTACAAAAAGGCGCTTGAGTTGGTACCCAAGAAGGTAACCACCCTCAAAAACGCCGCGGAACTGCTCGTCAAGTTCCCGAAAGCCAAGTTCAACGAAACCGTGGACCTCGCGTTCCGGCTCGGGGTTGACCCCCGCCAGTCGGACCAGATGGTCCGTGGCACCGTCCCCCTGCCGCATGGTAGCGGCAGTGTGGTGCGTGTGCTCGTGTTCGCCAAGCCGGGGCCGGCCGCTGATGCAGCCCGGGCCGCTGGTGCGGAGTTCGTCGGCTTCGAAGACATGATCAAGCAGTGCGTGGACGGCTGGACCGGCTTCGACGTCGCCGTGGCGACGCCCGAGGCAATGGTGGAAGTCCGCAAGTTGGGCAAGGTTCTCGGGCCTCGGGGTCTGATGCCGAACCCGAAGACGGGCACGGTCACGGAAGACACCGCCAAGGCGGTGCGCGAAGTGAAGGCCGGTCGTGTGGAATTCAAGGTCGACAAGACGGGCAATGTGCACGTCGTCGTCGGCAAGGCTTCTTTCAAGCCGGAGCAGATCGAAGAGAACGCACGCGCGGTGATCGATGCCGTCGTGAAAGCGCGTCCGTCCAGCGTCAAAGGAACGTTCATCCGTTCCGTGACGTTGTCGGCCACCATGAGCCCGGGCATCTCCCTGGACGTGCGTGAATTGAACGTTGTGGCCGCTTAACCATCCAAAAGGCAAATAATACCATGCGTGCCGAAAAGAAATTTATCAGTCAGGAATACGTCCTGCGTCTGAATGCGTCCCCGTTCTTCATCGTTGTTGATTACACGGGCCTGACGGTTCTGCAGTTCACCGAGCTGCGCAAGCGTTTGCAGAACGCGGGCGCCGAGGTGCATGTCGTCAAGAACTCCATCTTCCGCATCGCCGCCAAAGAGGCGGGGGTCGCGGAGCTGAACGGTTCCCTCGCCGGCCAGGTGGCCGTGGTGACCGGTCAGAAGGACGTTTCGTCTGCCGCGAAGGTCGTGAAGACCTATCAGGCTGAATTCGACAAACCGAAGCTGAAGTTCGGCTATCTGAACAACCAGCGCCTCGAGGCGAAGGACGTGGCGGCCTTGGCCGACCTGCCTTCCATCGAAGTCTTGCGCGCCAAGCTGCTCGGAGTGCTCAACGCTCCGGCTTCGAAGCTGGCGGCCATCATCAACACCCCGGGTTCACAGCTCGCGCGGGTGATCAAGGCCAAAGCGGAAAAAGGCGCCTAGTAAACAATTTCACCCGGCCGCTAGTGTTGTCGGCCGGGTGAGCAATGAACCCACAACATAGTAAATCGTCGGGCTCCAGGCTTGGGGCAGAAATCATCGGCAGCTGCCGGTGGCGACGAGACTGAAAGACAACAGTAATATGGCAGACATCGCAAAGTTGGTTGAAGAATTGGGCAAGCTCACGGTCATCGAGGCCGCTGACTTGGTGAAACAGTTGGAAACCGCGTGGGGCGTGACGGCCGCAGCTCCGGCTGCCGCTGCTGCTCCGGCTGCTGGTGGTGGAGCTGCTGCTCCGGCCGCTGAAGCGAAGACCGAGTTCGACGTGATCCTCGTGTCGGTTCCGGCTGACAAGAAGATCTCCGTGATCAAGGCTGTGCGCGAGATCAAGGCCGGTCTGGGTCTGGCGGAAGCCAAGGCTCTGGTGGAAGGCGCTCCGAAGCCCATCATCGAAGGTGGCAAGAAGGAAGAAGCCGACGCCGCCAAGAAGAAGCTGGAAGAAGCCGGCGCCAAGGTCGAGGTCAAGTAAGGTTTTGTTCACGGGCGACAGGACCCAAGTCCTGTCGCCCCTTTTGTCCGCAGGGCGGGTCACGGTGTTATGACCCGGGGGTCGTAGACAGTAGAATTTGGGTGAGACAGGCGAGCCTGGCAACGGATGCCGGGGCTTGCCTTCCGTTGTCTCAAGAAAAAACAACGGCCGGACAGTGTAAACCGGCCAAACAATAACGAAAAATGCCATCGAAAGCAGCTGAGCGAATTAACTTCGGCAAGATCAAAGAGGTCATCGCACCCCCGAATCTGATCGAGGTGCAGTGTGATTCGTACCGGGAGTTTTTGCAGGCTGAGAGCGCGCCGTCCAAGCGCAAGAACCTCGGTCTGCAAGCCGTATTCAAGGAAGTGTTTCCGATCGAGAGTTATGATGGCAAAACCGTATTAGATTTTCACAGTTACGAGATCGGCGAGCCGAAGCTCGACTGGCTCGAGTGCTTGCGCGAGGGCGTGACGTTTGGCGCCCCGCTGCATGTTACCTTCCTCCTGCAGGAAGAGCGCGGCACGAAAGAAGAGAAGGTGTTCATGGGCGAATTGCCCCTGATGACGCCGCAGGGCACGTTCGTGATCAATGGTGCCGAGCGCGTGATCGTCAGCCAGTTGCATCGCTCGCCCGGTCTGGCCTTCGAAGCCAGCCAGCACGCGAACGGCAAGATGCTGTATTCCTTCCGCATCATCCCGGACCGTGGTTCGTGGTATGAGGCCCAGTTCGACACGAGCGACATGCTCTACGTTTACCTGGATCGCAAGAAGCGCCGCCGGAAGTTCCTGACGACGACGTTCTTCCGTGCCCTCGCGAACATCGACGGCAACAAGGATGACAAGAAGACGGGCTCCGACGCGGAGATCCTGGAGCTGTTCTACAAGGTGGAAACCTTGAGCATCAAGGAAGCCGAAGCGCTGGAAGAGATCCAGAACAAGGTCTTGGTGGAAGACGCGGTGGACGAGGACAAGGGCATCGTGGTGGCCCGCGCGTTCGAGCCGCTGTCCAAGGCGACGATCAAGCAGATCGCCGAGCTGGGCATCAACAAGGTGCGCGTCGTGGATACGTCCGTGGACGACGGCATCATCATCAAGTGCCTCAAGAAAGACCCGACGAAGAACGAAGACGAGGCGCTGAAAGATATCTACCGCCGTCTCCGGCCGGGGGATCCGCCGACGGCCGCCAACGCGAAAGCGTTGCTCAAGCGCCTGTTCTTTGATCCGAAGCGTTATGATCTCGGCCGTGTCGGTCGCTACAAGATCCAGCAGAAGCTGGGTCTCAAGGGCAACGACGACGTCCGCATCCTGACGAAGCAGGATCTCGTGGAAGCAACCCGCTACCTCTTGAAGCTCAAGAAGGGTGAGGGTTCCCTGGACGATATCGATCATTTGGGCAGCCGCCGTGTGCGTACTGTGGGTGAGTTGCTCGCCAACCAGTGCCGCGTGGGCTTGGCCCGTACCGAGCGTCTGGTCAAGGAGCGTATGACGCTGTTCGATCAGGAGCTGGAGTCCATGACCCCGGCGAAGCTGATCAATCCGAAGGCCCTGTCTGCGGTCATCCGCGACTTCTTCGGCCGCAGCCAGCTGAGCCAGTTCATGGATCAGATCAATCCGCTCGCGGAACTGACGCACAAGCGCCGCCTGTCGGCCCTTGGGCCCGGGGGGCTCTCCCGTGACCGCGCCGGCTTTGAAGTCCGTGACGTGCATCCGTCGCACTACGGCCGTATCTGCCCGATTGAAACGCCGGAAGGTCCGAACATCGGTCTGATCGCCTCCTTGGCGACCTTTGCCCGCGTGAACGACTTCGGCTTCATCGAGACGCCTTACCGCAAGGTGGAGAACGGTCGCGTGACGAACCAGATCGATTATCTGACCGGTGATCGCGAAGAGAATTACATCGTGGCGCAGGCCAATGCCGTCATCGACGAGAAGGGTCATTTCCAGACCGCTCGCGTGACCTGCCGCTGCCGCGGGGACTTTATCGACGTGGAACCGGCGAAGGTCGATTACATGGACGTGTCGCCGAAGCAGCTCGTTTCTGTGGCTGCCGGCCTGATCCCGTTCCTGGAGCATGACGATGCGAACCGCGCGTTGATGGGTTCCAACATGCAACGCCAGGCCGTGCCGCTGCTCGTGACCGAGGCGCCCTTTGTGGCGACCGGTCTGGAAGACCGTGTGGCGCGCGATTCCTGCGCCGTGCTGGTGGCCGAAGAGTCCGGCAAGGTGGCCTCCGTGGTCGGCAACCAGATCATCATCTCGAAGGACGGCAAAGTCCCCGAGGGCAAGAAGAAAATCAAGACGGACCCGGCGAACGGCGTTTACGTTTACAACGTCCGCAAGTTCATGCGTTCGAACGCAGCCACCTGCATCAACCAGAAGATCCTGGTGGCCAAGGGTGACAGCGTGAAGAAGGGCCAGGTCCTCGCGGACGGTCCTTGCACGCAGGGCGGCGAACTGGCCCTGGGCCGCAACGTGCTCGTGGCGTTCATGCCTTGGAACGGTTACAACTTTGAGGACGCGATCCTCATCAGCGAGCGCATCGTGAAGGATGACGTGTTCACGTCCATCCATATCGATGAGTTCGAAGTGGGCGCCCGCGATACGAAGCTGGGGCCGGAAGAGATCACCCGCGACATCCCGAACCTCGGTGATGAAGCGTTGAAGAACCTCGGGCCGGACGGCGTCATCCGCATTGGTGCGGAAGTGAAGCCGGGCGACATTTTGGTCGGCAAGATCACGCCGAAGAGCGAGACGGAACTGGCGCCGGAAGAGCGCCTGCTCCGCGCGATCTTCGGTGAGAAGGCTGCTGACGTGAAGGACACCTCGCTGCGTGTGCCCTCAGGCACCTACGGCATCGTGATGGACGTCAAGGTCTCCTCGAAGAAGGAAACGGACAAGGTGTCCTCCTCCTCCTCCTCCTCGGCGACCCGCCTGACGGGCAACGAAGCCAAGAAGCACCAGAAGCAGGTCGAGGACGATTACAAGACCAAGACGGATGAGCTGCGCGAGCAGCTGACCGAGGCCCTCTCGAACATCCTCCTGGGCGAGAAGATCCCGCTTGATGTGGTGAACAGCGAGACGGGTGAGATCATCATCCCGGCGAACCGCAAGATCACGAAGACGCTGCTGCGCAAGCTGGCGCAGGTCTATGATCGCATCGAGATCGATCCGTCCCCGATCCGTAACAAGATCAACGAGATCATCGGCACGTTTAAGAAGAAATTCGACGACCTGCAGATGCAATATGATGAAGAGATGGAACGCGTCGAGGCCGGTGATGACGTCGATCCTGGCATCATCAAGTCGGTGAAGGTCTACATCGCCTCCAAGCGCAAGCTGTCGGTGGGTGACAAGATGGCCGGTCGCCACGGTAACAAGGGTGTCGTCGCGAAGATCGTGCCGGAAGAGGACATCCCGTTCCTCGCGGACGGTACGCCGGTGGACATCGTGCTGAACCCGCTGGGCGTGCCTTCGCGCATGAACGTCGGACAGGTGTTGGAGACGCACTTGGGCTGGGCGGCGAAGCTGCTCGGGCTGAAGTACGCCACGCCGGTGTTCGACGGCATCAAGGAGAAGGAGATCCGGGGTTACCTGGAAGACGCCATCGCGCTGAAGAAGAAGTCGGGCGACCACGCCCAACTGGTCGGCGAGAACGGCAAGGCGACGTTGTATGACGGCCGCACGGGTGAAGCGTATGACCAGGAAGTGGTCGTGGGCTTCATCTACATGATGAAGCTGGGTCACTTGGTGGCGGACAAGATCCATGCCCGTGCCGTCGGACCTTACTCGCTCGTCACCCAGCAGCCGCTGGGCGGCAAGGCGCAGTACGGCGGCCAGCGCTTCGGCGAAATGGAAGTGTGGGCCATGGAAGCCTATGGCGCCGCTTACACGCTGCAAGAGCTCCTCACCGTCAAGTCAGACGACGTGCAGGGCCGCACGCGCATCTACGAGAGCATCGTCAAGGGTGACAATGCACTGGAAGCCGGCGTGCCGGAATCGTTCAACGTTCTCGTCAAGGAGATGCAATCCTTGGGTCTGGACGTCAAAGTGGGCTACACGAACCCCGCTGACCAGCCGGAACAGACGGCTAACCTGGCAACCCTGTAATCTGAAGAATTGAGCGTATGATGAATCCGAAAGAATCCGCCCGTGAGTTGCTGGGCCTCGACAAGGTCAACCTTGTCGATTACGTGTCAATCAGCGTGGCCTCCCCGGAAAACGTGCGTGCGTGGTCCAAGGGCGAGGTGAAGAATCCGGAGACGATCAATTACCGGACCTTCAAGCCTGAAAAAGGCGGCCTGTTCTGCGAGCGCATCTTCGGTCCGGTGAAGGACTGGGAATGCTCCTGCGGCAAGTATAAACGCATCAAGCACCGCGGGGTCGTCTGCGACCGTTGCGGTGTCGAGGTGACGCTGTCGCGCGTGCGCCGTGAGCGCATGGGCCACATCGAGCTGGCCGTGCCCGTCTCGCACATCTGGTTCTTCAAGTGCATGCCGTCCCGCATCGGCCTGATGCTGGACATGACGGCGCGCAACCTGGAACGCGTGATCTACTACGAGGACTACCTCGTGATCGATGCCGGTTCTACGCCCCTGAAGGGCCATCAGCTTCTCACGGAGAACGAATATCGCGAAGCCCGTGAGACCTACGGCGCGGATGCGTTCGTGGCGAAGATGGGTGCCGAGGCCGTGCGTGACGCACTGGCCCGCACGGATCTGGCCAAGAGCATCGAGGGTCTGCAACAATCGATGACGGAGACGAAGTCGAAGCAGATCCGCAAGAAGCTCGCCAAGCGCATCAAGCTGTTCCAGGGTTTCCTGGGCTCCAAGAGCCGTCCGGAATGGATGATCCTCACGGTGCTGCCGGTGATCCCACCGGATTTGCGCCCGCTCGTGCCGCTGGAAGGCGGCCGCTTTGCGACGTCCGATCTGAACGATCTTTACCGCCGCGTCATCAACCGCAACAACCGTCTCAAGACGTTGCTGCAGCTCAAGACGCCCGAGGTCATCATCCGCAACGAGAAGCGCATGTTGCAGGAGGCTGTGGACGCGCTGTTCGACAACGGCCGTCATGGCCGCGCTGTCACCGGCGCGGGCAACCGCCCGTTGAAGTCCCTCTCGGACATGCTGAAGGGCAAGTCCGGCCGCTTCCGTCAGAACCTGCTCGGCAAGCGCGTGGATTACTCCGGCCGTTCCGTGATCGTGATCGGTCCGGAGCTGAAGCTGAACCAGTGCGGTCTGCCGAAGAAGATGGCGCTCGTGCTGTTTGAGCCGTTCATCATCCGCAAGCTGAAGGAACGTGGCTATGTGCACACGGTCCGCTCGGCCAAGAAGATGATCGAGCGCCAGACGCCGGAAGTGTGGGACATCCTGGACGAAGTGACCAAGGGTCACCCGGTCCTGCTGAACCGCGCTCCCACATTGCATCGTCTGTCCATCCAGGCATTCGAACCGACTTTGATCGAAGGCGAAGCGATCCGCATCCATCCGCTGGTCTGCACGGCGTATAACGCGGACTTCGACGGTGACCAGATGGCCGTGCACGTTCCCCTCTCTGTGGAAGCACAGATGGAAGCGCGCCTGCTCATGATGGCCCCGCTGAACATCTTCAGCCCGTCCAGCGGCAAGCCGATCATGACGCCGACACAGGACATCACGCTCGGTTGCTATTACCTGACCGCGGAACCCCGCGTGCACAAGGAAAACAACAAGCGCAAGCCGATGCTGTTCGGTTCCAAGGACGAAGTGCTCTTCGCCCATGCCGACGGCGCGGTGCGCACGCATGACCGCGTGCAGATCCTGAATCCCGACAAGGGCCGCAAGACCCTGTTCGGTGATACGAACGCGAAGCTGATCGAGACCACGGTGGGTCGCGTGATCTTCAGCGAGATCTGGCCGGCCGAGATGGGCTTCCCGAACTTTGTGGTGGGCAAGTCCAAGATCGGTGACCTGATCTGGCAATGCTACAAGCACTGCGGCCACGACAAGACGGTCGTGATGCTCGACAAGCTCAAGGAATTGGGCTTCCGCGAAGCCGCGAAATCCGGTTGCTCCATCGGTATCGATGACATGATCATCCCGAAGGAGAAGACCAAGGAGATCGACGACGCGCAGAAGCAGATCGCCGAGGTGGAGAAGCAGTATCGCCGCGGTGTCATCACCCCGGGCGAGCGCTACAACAAGATCGTCGACATCTGGACGCATTGCACGGACCAGATCTCGAACGTGATGCTCCGCACCTTGGAGAACAACCAGGGCAAGCGCGAATACAACCCGGTCTTCCTGATGGTGGACTCCGGTGCGCGTGGTAACAAGGCGCAGGTGCGTCAGCTCGCCGGTGTGCGCGGTCTGATGGCCAAGCCGTCCGGTGACATCATCGAGAAGCCGATTTTGTCGAACTTCCGTGAAGGCCTGTCGGTGTTGGAATACTTCATCTCCACGCACGGTGCCCGTAAGGGTCTGGCGGATACGGCGTTGAAGACGGCCGACTCCGGCTACATGACCCGCAAGCTGGTGGATGTGGCGCAGGACGTCATCATCCAGCAGATCGATTGCGGCACGAACAACGGCATCTGGATCCAGGCTGTTTACGAAGGCGAAGAAACCGTGGTGAAGCTGAGCGATCGTATCGTCGGCCGCGTGAGCGCGGAAGACGTCAATGATCCTTCTGCTCCGAAGGTGTTCATCGTCCGGGCGAACGACGAGATTGACGAGATCAAGGCGAAGGCCCTGGACAACGCCGGTCTGGACAAGATCAAGGTGCGCTCGGTGCTGACGTGCGAAGCGAAGCACGGCATCTGCGCCCATTGCTACGGCCGCAACCTGGCCACGGGCCAGCTGGTCAAGCTGGGCGAGGCGGTCGGCATCGTGGCGGCGCAATCCATCGGTGAGCCGGGCACCCAGCTCACGATGCGTACGTTCCATACCGGTGGCGTGGCGTCCGGCCAGTTCCGCCAGCCGATCATCAAGGTCAAGTACGAGGGTACTGTGAAGTATCAGGAGATCCGCTCGGTGCAGCTCGAGGATGGCAACAACATCGTGCTGAACAAGAACGGCTCCATCGCGATCATCGGCGAGGACGGACGTGAGCTGGAAAGCCACAACATCGTCATCGGCGCGGTCGTCTCCTTCAGCAATGGCGAGACCATCAAGAAGGGTGACACGCTGGCGCTGTGGGATCCGTATAACGTGCCGATTCTCTCGGAGAAGGCCGGTATCGTGAAGTTCCACGACATCATCGAAGGGGTCACGATGAAGCAGGAAGTCGACGAGACGACGGGCCAGGAATCCATGGTGATCATCGATCACAAGGAAGACTTGCACCCGCAAGTCATCGTGGTGGACAACAAGGGCGAGCCGGTGGCGCAGTATGCGATTCCTTCGGGCGCGCATATCGCGATCACGGAAGGCGATACGATTGTCGCCGGTACCTTGCTGGCCAAGACATCCCGCAAGACGTCGAAGACGAAGGACATCACAGGCGGTCTACCGCGTGTGGCCGAGCTCTTCGAAGCCCGCCGTCCGAAGGACGCCGCCGAGATCTCGAAGATCGACGGTATCGTGGACTTCGGTCCGAGCGTCCGCGGCAAGCGCTGCATCGTCATCAAGGATGCCGTCACCGCGCTGGAAGAGGAACACCTCATCCCGATCGGCAAGCACGTCATCGTGTTCAAGGGCGACTTCGTGAAGAAGGGGCAGCAACTGACCGAAGGTCCGGTGGTGCCGCACGAGATTCTCGAGGTCTGCGGGCCACAAGAACTGCAGGAACACTTGGTCAGCGAAGTGCAGGAAGTCTATCGTCTGCAAGGGGTGACGATCAACGACAAGCACATCGAGATCATCGTGCGCCAGATGCTGCGCAAGGTGCGCATCACGGAACCGGGCGATACCCAGTTCCTGTGGGGTGAACAGATCGACCGCCTGATGTTCGAGGCCGAGAACGAGCGCGTGGACAAGATGGGTGGCAAGCCTGCCGAGGCCCAGCCGGTCCTCTTGGGCATCACCAAGGCGTCCTTGGAGACGGAGTCGTTCCTGAGTGCGGCGTCCTTCCAGGACACCACCCGGGTGCTTACCGAGGCGGCCACGATGGGCAAGAAGGACACGCTGCGTGGCTTCAAGGAAAACGTCATCATGGGCCATATCATCCCGGCCGGTTCGGGCTTCGACCTGCACCGCAAGCTGAAATTGACACCGCTGGTGGAACTGCCGCCGATGGAGGAACCTCCGTTGGAAGAGGAGCAGCCGCTGGCGAGCTAAGAATCTGGGGGAGAAATCCCGGCATTTGGCCGGGATTTCTCTCAAAAACAAAAATTAGTGAAAAATATCCAAAAATTTTTCAAATACTAGTTGCAACCGAAAACTGTTTTGCTAACCTCCGCACTCCGTTTCCCAATAGGTGACGGACATGTGCAATAGATAGGATCTACGGAATGCCGACGATCAATCAACTGGTCCGAAAAGGACGCAATAAGCTGAAGTACAAGTCGAAGTCACCGGCTTTGGAGAACTCGCCGTTCCGGCGTGGTGTCTGCCTGCAGGTGATGACCCGCACGCCCAAGAAGCCGAACTCGGCGATGCGGAAGGTGGCCAAAGTGCGCCTGACCAATGGATATGAAGTGATCGCCTACATTCCGGATGAAGGCCATAACTTGCAGGAGCACTCGATCGTGCTGGTTCGCGGTGGCCGCGTGAAAGATCTGCCGGGTGTGCGTTACCATATCGTGCGTGGCACGTTGGACGCCAACGGGGTGGAGAAGCGCCGGGTGAGCCGTTCGAAGTATGGCGTCAAGCGTCCGAAAGCGGCCAAGCCGGCAGCCAAGTAATTAAGGAAAATTTGTATGTCACGTCGTCGTCGTGCAGTTAAACGGGATTTGATACCGGATGGGAAATACCAGAGTCCTCTGGTGGCCCGCCTGGTGAACACGGTCATGCGTGGTGGCAATAAGAGCACCGCGCAGAAGATTGTCTACGGGGCTTTTGATGAGCTGGCCGAGAAGCAGACCGAGGTGAGTCCGTTGGAAGTCCTTCAGCGGGCGGTGGACAACGCCAAGCCGAGGCTTGAGGTGAAGGCCCGCCGTGTTGGTGGTGCCACCTATCAGGTTCCCTTGGAAGTGCCTTCGGACCGGCAGGCGGCCTTGGCCATGCGCTGGTTGGTGACCTATGCGGACGGCCGCAAGGGTCTGCCGATGCGCAAGGCGCTGGCAGTGGAAATCCTGGAGGCCTATCAGGGCCAGGGCAATGCGATCCGTAAGCGGGATGAAGTGCACAAGATGGCGCAGGCCAACAAGGCCTTTGCTCATTTCCGCTGGTAGTCACAGTCAAATTTTATTGACGCCCCGAGCCGATGTGATTCGGGGCGTTTTAGTCTCTAAAAGCAGATGCAAGCAGCAGAAACAAAGAATCTGAACTCGCCGAACCGCGAGTATACGATGCAGCGTACGCGCAATATCGGTATTGCGGCGCACATCGACGCGGGCAAGACGACGACGACGGAGCGTATCCTCTTCTATACGGGCCTGATCCATAAGATCGGTGACGTGGATGACGGCAATACGGTCACGGACTGGATGGAGCAGGAGAAGGAGCGTGGTATCACGATCACCTCGGCTGCTGTGACGTGCTTCTGGACCCAGAAGAAGGAAGCGGGTCTGTATAAGGCGTTTGAAGCCACGCCGATGCGCATCAACATCATCGACACCCCGGGTCACGTGGATTTCACGGCTGAGGTGGAGCGCTCGATGCGCGTTTTGGATGGTGCTGTGGCAGTGTTCTGCGGTGTGGCCGGTGTGCAGCCCCAGTCTGAAACGGTCTGGCGCCAGGCGACGAAGTACAAGGTGCCGCGTATCGCGTTCGTCAACAAGATGGACCGTACGGGTGCGAACTTCGAGAACGCTCTCGCTGACATGCGTAACAAGTTGAAGGCGTATGCTTTCCCGGTTGCGTTGCCAATCGGTGCGGGTGAGACTTTTGCGGGTGTCCTTGATCTGGTGAACAAGAAGATGATTAACTGGGGTGTCGGCGACGTCACCACGGAAGGTCTGAAGTATGAGATCACCGATATCCCGGCTGAGCACAAAGATCGTGCTGATGCGGCTTTGGCTGAATTGATCGATGCCGTCTCCAACAAGGATGACACGATTGCTGAACTGGTGCTGGAAGAGAAGGAGATTACGCCGGAGATTCTGAAGGCGGCCATCCGCCGTCTGACCTGCAAGATTGAGCTGATCCCGGTGCTGTGCGGTTCCGCCTTCAAGAAGAAGGGCGTGCAGTTCCTGATCGATACCGTGGTGGATTACCTCCCGTCTCCGCTGGACATTCCGCCGGCGACCGGTCACGAGCCCGGCGTGGAAGCTCCGGTTGACATTGTTTCTGATGACAACGGCAAGTTCTGTTCCTTGGCGTTCAAGCTCTGGACTGATCCGTATGCCGGCAAGCTGGTGTTCTTCCGCGTCTATTCCGGCGTGTTGAAGAAGGGTGATACGATTTACAATCCGCGCACACGTAAACGTGAGCGCGTGAGCCGCCTGATGGTCATTCAAGGCAGCGAGCGCAAGGATGTGGACACGGTTTACGCCGGTGACATTGCGGCGCTCGTCGGTCTGCGCAACATCACCACCGGTGATACGCTGTGCAACGAAGATTTCGACATCATGTTGGAACCGCCGACGTTCCCTGAGCCCGTGATCAGCATGGCCGTGGAACCGAAGACGAAGGCGGACCGCGACAAGATGGGTGAAGGTCTGCAACGCCTGGCGGAAGAAGATCCGACGTTCCGCTGCTTCACGAACGAAGAGACGAGCCAGCTCATCATCGCGGGGATGGGTGAGTTGCACTTGGAAATCATCATCGACCGTCTGAAGCGCGAGTTCAAGGTTGAGGCGAATTCCGGTGCGCCGCAAATCGCTTACCGTGAGACGGTTACGCAAGCTGCGGAAGGTGAAGGCAAGTTCATCCGCCAGTCTGGTGGCCGTGGTCAGTATGGTCACGCGTGCATCACCTTGGAGCCCAATGAAAAGGGCAAGGGCATTGAGATCAACAACAAGATCGTCGGTGGTGCGATTCCGAAGGAATTCATCCCGCCCGTCATCGCTGGTATCGAAGAGGCGATTCGCAGTGGTGTGTATGCTGGTTACCAGGTCATCGATATCAAAGTCGATGTGGTGGACGGTTCATTCCACGATGTTGACTCCAACGAACTGGCGTTTAAGATGGCTGGCATTTTCGCTCTGAAGGATGCCTTCAAGAAGGCCAATCCGATCTTGCTGGAACCGTTGATGAAAGTCGAAGTGACGACGCCGGATGAATATCAGGGCGATCTTTTGGGCGACATCAACCGCCGCCGTGGAGTGATCCAGGGCGTGGACGCCAAGAACGGGCAGACGGTGTTGAACGCACACGTGCCGCTGGCGGAAATGTTCGGTTATGCGACCGCGATCCGGTCCCTTTCGAAGGGCCGCGCTTCCTACTCCATGGAACCGCTGGCGTTCGAGCAGGTGCCGAACTCGGTGGCGACACAAATTTTGGATTCGGCGGCCAAGCGGCCGGCCGCTCGCAGCTAGAAAACTTATAATATTGTTCTTTGTATGGCTGGACAACGTATACGCATAAGGCTGAAAGCCTACGATCACCGGGTGATCGATCAGTCGGCGCATGACATCGTGGAAACGGTGAAACGCACGGGCGCACGGGTGGCGGGACCGATTCCGTTGCCGACACGGGTGGAAAAGTTCACGGTGCTGCGTTCGCCGCACGTGGATAAGAAATCCCAGGAAACTTTTGAGCAGCGCACCCACAAGCGCCTGCTGGACATCATCGAACCGACGGCCAAGACGGTGGACGAGCTCAAGAAGCTCAACCTGCCGGCCGGTGTGGACATCACCATCAAGATATAACGCGTATGCCACTCGGAATCCTTGGAAAGAAATTGGGCCAGACCCGCGTCTATGACGCTGCTGGCAATGTTGTGGTCGTGACCGTGGTGCTCGTGGGCAGCAATCGTGTGGTCCAGTGCAAGACGGTGGAGACGGATGGCTACAAGGCGGTCCAGCTGGGTTATGAAGACCAGAAGGAAAGCCGCGTGACCAAGCCGCAGCTCGGTCATTTCAACAAGCATAAGGCGCAGCCGGTGAAGGTGCTCCGCGAGTTCCGCGATTTCCCGCTGGACGTGAAGCCGGGCGATGTGCTGGGGGCGAAGGTTTTCAATCCGGGCGACGCCGTGGATGCCATCGGCATCACGAAGGGCCAGGGTTTTGAAGGTGTCGTGAAACGCCACGGTTTCGCCGGTGGTGACATGACCCACGGTGCCAAGGGCTGGCATCGCCGCAGTGGCGCCATCGGTCAACGTCTCTTCCCCGGCACGGTTATGCGCGGGATGAAGATGCCTGGTCATATGGGCCAGGTCCGCCGGACGACACAGAACCTGAAAGTGGTTCAAGTTTTGGAAGAGGACAATGTGCTCCTCATCAGTGGCGCGATTCCGGGCTCGAAGGGCGATTACGTCGTCATTCGTGAAGCCAAGAAGAAACGCAAGGCGGCTGCCAAGGCAGCCAAGTAATAGGAGCCTGATTCCATGAAGCTTACGCTTAACGACATTAAAGGTAAAAGCCTCGGTGATTTCGAGGTGAACGTGGCCCTGATCGAAGACGGCAAGGGCACGCAGGCGGTGCATGACGCGGTGGTCGCGTTCCGTGCCGCGCAACGCAGCGGCACCGCTTGCACGAAGACGATGGGTGACGTGGCCGGCACCGGCAAGAAGCCGTGGCGCCAAAAGGGCACCGGCCGCGCCCGCGCCGGTTCCTTCGCCAGCCCCTTGTGGGTCGGCGGTGGTGTGGTGTTCGGTCCCAAGCCGCGTGACTTCCGCAAGAAGATTTCCCGCAGCACGAAGACGCTGGCCCTGCGAAAGGCGTTCAGCGAGCGCCTGAAGGCCTCGGACATCGTGGTGGTGGATGACCTGAAGCTCGCCTCGGCGAAGACCAAGGAACTCCTCACGGTTCTGGGAACGTTGAAGATCGACGGCACGGTGCTGGTGGTCTCGGACATCGACAAGAACCTGACGCTGGCCTCCCGCAACATTCCGCATGTGGAACTGACGGACGGCACGACTTTGAACACGTATCAGCTCCTGCGTAACGACAAGGTGCTGTTCACCAAGAGCGCGCTCGAGAAATTCACGGCGCGGCTCGGCAACTAAGGGCTGAAGACATGAACGCATTTGAAGTAATCAAGAGTGTGCGCCTGACGGAAAAGGGTGCGATCCAGGCGGAGAAGATCAACCAGTACACCGTGGTGGCCGACCGCCGCGCGAACAAGGTGCAGATCCGCCAGGCAGTGCAGGAGCTGTTCAAGGTCAAAGTGACCAGTGTGAACACCCTGAATGTGAACGGCAAGGCGCGCCGCAAGGCGACAAAGCAGGCCGGTCAAACCTCGGACTGGAAAAAGGCCCTCGTCACGTTGAAAGAGGGCGACAAGATCAGCCTGACCTAATAAGGACCGAAGCATATGGCAGTAAAGACTTTTAGACCCCTGACGCCGTCTTCGCGCTACGTGACGATCGCGTCGTTTGACGAGATCACGAAGACCACGCCTGAGAAGAGCTTGGTCAAGATCCGCAAGAAGACCGGTGGCCGTAACATGTATGGCCGGGTGACCGCCCGTGCGCGTGGCGGTGGCCACAAGCAGAAGGTGCGGCAGATCGATTTCCGCCGTCTGCGCCATGGTGTGCCGGCGACGGTGGTCGCGATCGAGTATGATCCGATCCGCACGGCCCGCATCGCCCTCCTGGAGTACAAGGATGGCGAGAAGATTTACATCCTGGCTCCGAACGGCCTCCAGGTGGGTAGCAAACTTTTGAGCGGCACGATGGCCGCGCCAGATGTGGGCAACTGCCTGCCGCTGAAAAACATCCCGCCGAGCACGACGATCCATAACTTGGAAATCGTCCCGGGCAAGGGTGGCCAGATGGTGCGTTCCGCCGGTGTCGGCGCGGTGGTGATGGCCTTGGATGAAGGGTATGCGCAGGTCAAGCTGCCCTCCGGCGAAATCCGCCGTTTTCATGAAGATTGTTACGCGACGATTGGCCAGGTGGGCAATACCGAGCACGAGAACATCGTGTTGGGCAAGGCCGGTCGCAACCGTCACCTCGGCCGTCGTCCGATGAGCCGCGGTATGGCGCGGAACCCGGTCGATCACCCGAACGGTGGTGGTCAGGGTAAATCCAAGGGTGGTGGCGGTCGCCAGCATCTGATGTCGCCTTGGGGCTTGCTGGCGAAGGGCAAGCGCACGCGCAAGAAGTATAAACTGTCCAACCGGTTCATTCTCGTCCGTCGGGATGGCCGTCCGATGAAGAACAAGTAATAGCATATGGGACGTTCAATTAAAAAGGGTCCGTTCGTCGATCTGCATGTTCTGAAGAAGATTCAGAAGGCGAAGGAAACGAAATCGAAGCTGCCGATCAAGACGTGGTCGCGGCGTTCCATGATCACCCCTGAATTTGTGGGGCTGACATTCAATGTGCACAATGGCAAGGTGTTCAACCCGGTCTTCGTGACGGAGAACATGGTGGGTCACCGTTTGGGCGAGTTCTCGCCGACCCGCACGTTCAAGAAGCACGGTGCCCACACGGCGAAAGCGGAGAAATAGCAAGAGTATGCAAGTCCAAGCGATTACCAAGAATATCCGCATGTCCGCGCAGAAGATGCGCGAGGTGGTGCGCCAGATCCAGGGGCTGCCCGCCTTGCAGGCGCAAGCCGTGCTGGCCGTGGTGCCGCGGAAATCCGCCCGGGTGGTGGCCAAGACCTTGCGGTCGGCGATCGCCAACGCGGAGAACAACAACGGCGCGAAGCCGGAGACTTTGATGGTGCGCGAAGCGGTGGCCCAGACGGCCCGTACGCTGAAGCGTTTCACCCCGAAAGCCCGCGGTTCGGCCGGACCGACCCTGAAGCGGAGCTGCCACGTGAAGATTGTAGTTTCTGACGAGAAATAGTTATGGGCCAAAAAGCAAATCCTATCGGCCTGCGCATGCCGCTCACCCGCGACTGGCGCTCGAAGTGGTATGCCGACAAAAAAGATTTCGGCAAGTTGCTGAATGAAGACCGCAGCATCCGCGATCTGCTCAAGAAGCGGCTGGAATCGGCCTCCGTGCCGAAGATCCAGATCGAGCGCGCCGCGACCCGATGCCGCATCACGATCTTCACCGCCCGTCCGGGCGTGGTGATCGGGCGCAAAGGCTCGGAGATCGACAAGCTCAAGGAAGAGCTGAGCAAGATGACCGGCAAGGAAATCTACGTGGACATCCAGGAAGTGAAGAGTCCGGAGACGGACGCACAACTGGTGGCCGAGAACGTCGCACTCCAGCTGGAGCGCCGGGTCTCCTTCCGCCGGGCGATGAAGAAGGCGGTCCAGACCGCGATGGATTTCGGTGCCTCCGGCATCAAGATCCGCTGCGCCGGACGTTTGGGCGGTGCGGAACTGGCCCGGGTGGAAAAGTACCACGAGGGCAGTGTGCCGCTGCACACGCTGCGTGCGAACATCGATTACGGGTTTGCCGAGGCCAAGACGGTCTATGGCAAGCTGGGGGTGAAGTGCTGGATCTGCAAGGGCGAGATGAAGAAGGAAAAGGTCGCCCCGACACCAGTGATCGCCGCGAAGGAACAACTGTAAATTTAGCTGAGGATTTTATATGGCAATGATGCCCGCAAGAGTGAAGTACCGCAAGATGCAGCGTGGGTCCCGCAAGGGGCTGGCGACGCGCGGTGCCTCCGTGGCGTTCGGTGAGTACGGTCTCCAGGCGATGGAGCGGTGCTGGATGGACGCGAAGCAGATCGAGGCCTCCCGTGTGGCCATCACGCGCTTCATGAAGCGCCGTGGCAAGGTGTGGATCCGGATTTTCCCGGACAAATCTTTCACGAAGAAGCCGCTGGAAACCCGCATGGGTCACGGCAAAGCGGGTGTCGAAGGCTGGGTGGCGGTGATCAAGCCGGCGGCCATCCTGTTCGAGGTGGACGGTGTGACGGAGGCGGTGGCGCGTGAGTCGTTCCGTCTGGCGGCCGCGAAGCTGCCGATCCGTACGCGCTTCATCTCCCGCCACAAGCTGGCCTAAAGAGGAAACGAGTTATGAAGAGCGAATTGAAAGATTTGAAAGAGGCCAGTGTGGCCGAGCTGACGGCCCAGAGCCGCACGCTGCGCCAGGAGATATTCAACCTGCGCCTGCAGCAGGCGAGCAGCCAGCTGGAAAAGCCGTCGCGCATCCGCACCCTGCGCCGCGACATCGCGCGGATCGAGACTCAGATCTCGGCCCGCCGGAAGAAGACCGCCTAAGAAAATTTGCTATGTCTGAACAGAATATTGCCCGCACCCAGCGCAAAGAGCGCACAGGCGAAGTCATCTCCGACAAGATGACCAAGACGATCATTGTCCGTGTGGAGCGCCGTTTCCGGCATCCGCAGTTCAAGAAGGTCGTGACCAGCTACAAGAAGTTTGTGGCCCATGACGAGAAGTCCGAGGCGAAGGTGGGCGACCGCGTCCGCATCGAGGAAACCCGTCCGCTCTCGAAGACCAAGCGCTGGCGCCTGGTGGAAGTGGTGGAACGCAACGCTGACGCCCCGGTGGCAGCCTAAGTGAAAGTTTGATCCATGTTACAAATTCGTTCAATTCTTGATGTGGCCGACAACACCGGCGCCAAACGCGCCGCCACCATCGGCGTGCTGGGCAAGAACCAGCGTTATGCCCGGGTGGGCGACGTGATCAAGGCCCATATCAAAGAGGCCGCCCCGGATGGCACGGTGAAGAAAGGCGAGGTCGTCAATGCCGTGGTCGTGCGCACCCGCAAGGCGGTGCGCCGCAACGACGGCTCCTATCTGCGCTTTGACAGCAATGCGATTGTCATCATCGACAAAGAGAACAACCCGCGTGGGACGCGCATCTTCGGTCCGGTAGCCCGTGAGCTCCGTGACAAGAAGTTCATGAAGATCATCTCCCTCGCTCCCGAAGTGATTTGAGTTATGGCGAATTTTCACGTAAAAAAGGGCGATGAAGTAGTGGTCATCGCCGGTGCACATCGCACGAACCGCGGCAAGGTCAAAGAGATCCTGAAGGCCAAGAACCGCGTGATCGTGGAAGGTGTGAACATGGTCAAGAAGCACCTGCGCAAGAGCCAGCAGAACCCGCAGGGTGCGATCATCGAGATCGAAGGTTCCATCCACGTCTCCAACGTGGTGAAGGCCGAAGTCTATGACGCCCGCAAGGGCGCTGCTGCCAAAGCCTAAGCCCATTTGAAGTCATGAAGCCGAGATTGTTTGAGAAATATCACGCGACGGTGAAGCCGGCGCTGCTCGAGAAGCGGAAGTACAAGAATGTGCACCAGATCCCGCGCATCGAGAAGATCGTCATCAACATGGGCGTGAGCGCGTCCCTGGAAAAGGGCGCCGTGGAAGACGCCGTGAAGGACCTGACGCAGATCACGGGCCGCAAGCCGGTGATCAACAAGGCCAAGAAGAGCATCGCGAACTTCAAGTTGCGCGAAGGCCAGCAGATCGGCTGCCGCGTCACGTTGCGCCGGGAAGTGATGTATGAGTTCCTGGACCGCCTGGTGGCGGCCGCACTGCCCCGTATCCGTGACTTCCGCGGCATCTCGCCCCGCAAGTTCGACGGCCGCGGCAACTATTCGCTGGGCGTGGCCGACCAGACCATTTTCCCGGAAATCGAAATGGACAAAATTAAACGCACCCAGGGCATGGACATCACCATCGTGACCACGGCCAAGACGGACGAGGAAGCGCTGGACCTGCTGAAACTCATGGGCATGCCGTTTTCTGAAGGACGTTAATATGGCAAAGACATCTTGGCTCGAACGGAATAAGAAGAAGGCGGCGACCGTGAAGAAGTATGCGGCGCTGCGGGCGGAACTGAAGGCGAAGCATGATTATGCCGGCCTGCAGAAGCTGCCGAAGAACGCCAGTCCCGTGCGGCTGGTCAACCGGTGCGAGATGAGCGGCCGCCGTCACGCTTACATCCGCAAGTTCCGCTGCTCGCGCCTGACGTTCCGCGAAGCGGCCCTGAACGGCCTGATTCCCGGCGTCACGAAAGCTTCCTGGTAAGAGAGACAGTAATATGAGCGATCCAATTGCAGACATGCTGACGCAAATCCGTAACGCCAACCAGGCGTTGCTGCCCTCCGTGGATTTGTCGCACTCGAAGATGAAGGAAAACATTGCGCAGATCCTGAAGCGCGAGGGCTACATCACGGACTGCAGCGTTGAAGGCGAGAAAATCAAGCGCCTCAAGCTAAAGCTGAAGTTCCAGGGCCGCAAGGCGGTCATCGTCGGTCTGCGCCGGGTGAGCCGGCCGGGTCTGCGCCGTTATGTCGGTTCCAGCGAGATTCCCCGTGTGCTGGGCGGGATGGGCGTGGCCATCGTCTCGACGTCGAAGGGCGTGATGACGGGGGGCGAGGCCCGCAAGCAAAACCTGGGTGGCGAGCTGCTTTGCTTCATCTGGTAACCTTAACCGTATCCTGATATGTCACGTATTGGCAAACAACCCGTCTCCATCCCCGACAAGGTCAAAGTCGAGGTGAAGGGGCAGCAGATTTTCGCGGAAGGCCCGAAGGGCAAGCTCTCTTTGGAGCTGCCCAAGCGCACGTCTGCCCAGATCAAAGAAAAGACGATCGTGGTCAGCCGCAAGGATGACACGTCCGAATCGAAAGCTTTGCACGGCCTGAGCCGTTCGCTCGTCAACAACATGTTGCAGGGCGTGGCGACTGGCTTCGTGAAGAAGCTCGAGATCCAGGGCGTCGGTTTCAAGGCCGCCGTCCAGGGCAAGGTCGTGAACATGACCTTGGGCTATTCGCATCCGATCAACTATGCCATCCCCGACCAGATCAAGGTGACGGTGGAGGAGAACACGAAGGTGACGATCGAGGGGCCGGACAAGGCTGCGGTCGGTCGCGTGGCCGCCGAGCTGCGCAGCTTCTACCCGCCGGAGCCGTACAAGGGCAAGGGTGTCCGTTACTCGGACGAGAAGGTCATCCGCAAGGAAGGCAAGACGGTTCAATAATTTGGTTAAGTGAATAATATGGTTACGGCAAATACCGTGGCCGCAATAACATGAGGACAGAGAAAAAATTTAAGCTGGAGCAGTTGCGCCGCTGGCGCATGCGTAAAAAAGTGGTGGGCACGACCGAGCGTCCGCGCATGAGCGTGCGTTTCACGGGGCGCAACATCCACGTCCAGTTCATCGATGACAGTGTGGGCAATACTTTGGCCGCCGTCACCACGCTGACGAAGACCGTGCCGGATCGCGAGAAGCTCGCGGCCAACGCGGAAAGCGCCAAGGTGATCGGCAAGCTGGCTGCGGAAGCGGCCATTGCCAAAGGCATCAAGGCGGTCGTGTTCGACCGCAGCGGCGCCCGGTATCATGGCAAGGTGAAGGCACTGGCGGAAGCCGCGCGTGAAGCCGGTCTGCAATTCTAACGTCTAACTGATTTTTATTGTGGCAGAACCAACAAATCGTCCAGCATTTAACAGGGGTCCAGGCGGTGCCGGTGGCAGTCGTGGACCGCGTGGTCCGCGTCGTGGCCGTCCTAATTCTGATCAGCCCGGTGAAGGTGGCATGATCGATGGCAAGCCCGCGAACGAATTGAGCGAGAAGGTGATTTTCATCAACCGCTCGTCCAAGGTCGTGAAGGGTGGTCGTCGTTTCAGCTTCAGTGCCCTCGTGGTGACGGGTGACAAGCAGGGCAAGGTGGGATTGGGTCTCGGCAAGGCCGGTGAGGTCGCCGATGCGATCCGCAAGGGCGGGGAAGTCTCCCGTGGTGCCATGGAAGGCATCTCGCTCAACGGCACGACCATCCCGCATGAGGTTTACTCGGCGTTCGGCGGCGCGAAAGTGCTGTTGCGTCCGGCCTCGCCCGGTACCGGCATCATCGCCGGCAAGACCGTGCGTGCTGTGCTGGAATCCGCCGGCATCAAGGACATCCTCAGCAAGTCGCTGGGTTCCAAGAACGCCGCGAACGTGGCCAAGGCCACTTTGTCCGCCCTCCGCCAGCTCCGTCTGCGCGAGGAGATCTACCGTTCCCGCGGCCGTACGATGCGGGCCGCTCAACCAGCAGCTTAATCTTTCTTTCTCGATACTATGCGTTTGCATGATTTGAAACCTCGTCCCGGAGCCAAGCACCGCCGTAAGCGCCTTGGCCAGGGTGAGTCCAGCGGCCACGGCAAGACCAGCGGTCGCGGTGGCAAGGGCCAGTCGGCCCGTTCCGGCAGTTCGATCCGTCCTGGTTTCGAAGGCGGTCAGATGCCGCTCTTCCGCCGTCTGCCCAAGCGCGGTTTTAACAACACCGCGTTCAAGGTCAGCTATATCGGTGTGAACTTGGAAGACCTGAATCAGTTCGATGACGGTGCGCGTGTGGACGAGCAAGCCCTCAAGGCTGCCGGTCTGGCGAATGGTAAGAGCCACGGCGTGAAGATCCTTGGTCGCGGTGAGCTGATCAAGAAGCTGACGGTGGTGGTGAGTGCTTTCAGCGCGACCGCCAAGGCGCAGATCGAAGCCAAGGGCGGTTCTTGCGAAGTGCTGCCCAAGAAGGTGCAGCCGGCCAAGTTCTCGGCTCAGAAGGCTGCAAAGTCCGCCCAGAAGTAATAATTCCAAGCCTGCCTGTCGTTCATGCTGAAGAACATCATCAACACCTTCGCCAACAGCTTCAAGGTGCCGGAGCTCAAATCCCGCATCTTCTTCACGCTGCTGGTGTTGCTGGTGTGCCGTCTGGTGGCCATGATCCCGATTCCGGGTCTGGACGGCATCGCCTTGTCCGAGTTCCTGAAACAGTCGGAGAACCAGGGCGGTTTAATCGGGATGTACAGCATGTTCACGGGGGGAGCGCTTGAGAAGTGCGCGATCGGCTCGTTGGGCATCATGCCTTACATCAGTGCGACGATCATCATCCAGCTCCTGACTGCCGTCATCCCGCAGCTTAGCAAGCTGGCGCGGGAAGAAGGTGGTCGGGCCAAGGTGATTCAGTATGGCCGTTACCTGACGGTCATCCTGTGTCTGGGCCAGGGTATCTTCATGACCTTGGGCTGGGAGAACGCTGAGAAGGTCTTGCCTGGTTTCCAGGGCAACTTGGTGCTCTATGAGAATCTTTGGTGGTATCGCATTCAGACGACGTTGGTGTTGACGGTTGGCACCTTGTTGTTGATGTGGTTTGGTGAGCAGATCACGGAGCGCGGTATCGGCAATGGTGTCTCGCTGGTGATCACCATCGGCATCTTGGCCCGCCTGCCGGTCGCCATCCGCGACCTGCAACTGATGTTCACGCCGATCGGTGATGATCCGGCGAAGTTCAACTTCTTCCACGGTGTCGCCTTGCTGGTGGTGTTGCTGGTGGTGGTGGCGGGCATCATTGCGGTGACGCAGGCGCAACGGAAAATCCCGGTGCAATATGCGCAGCGGGCAGTGGGCCGGAAGGTGTATGCCGGTCAGAGTTCCTTTATGCCGTTGCGTGTCAATTACGCGGGCGTCATGCCGGTTATCTTTGCCCAGGCCATCCTGATGTTTCCGGGCACGATTTTCCAACAGATCGGCCAGCGGTTTGACATGAAGATGTTCACGGATCTGGCCGCTCTGTTCAATCCGATGTCATTCAGCTACATGTTCATCTTCGGTTTGATGATCTTGTTCTTCTCCTATTTTTGGGTGGCTACGCAGTTCAATGAGATCCAGATCTCGGATGACCTGAAGAAGAATGGCGGTTATATCCCGGGTGTCCGTCCGGGGCCGAAGACCACGGAGTTTTTGCACAACACGATGAGCCGGATCACGCTGGCCGGGGCGGTGTTCCTGACAGCGATCGCGGTGATTCCGTTGTTGATGAACAAGTTCATGAATATGCCTCCGGAAGTGGCAAACTTCTTTGGCGGCACGGGTATGCTCATCCTGGTCGGCGTGATGCTGGACACGATGCGCCAGGTGGAATCGCATCTGCTGATGCGCCATTATGACGGCTTCCTGAAGAAGGGCGGCCGTATCCGGGGACGGTTCTAGCAGTTTTTACATGTCCCATGATGGGGACGTGGTTGTTCTTTGGAACGCTGACAGACAAGACGATGATAGCCACCAGCGAAAAAGAACTGGCGGGGATGCGGGCCGCAGGCGGCGTCGCAGCGCAGGTTCTGAGCGAAGTGGCAGGGTTCATCGCGCCGGGTATGACCACCCGGCAGATTGATGAGTTTGCCGGGACGCGGATTGCGCATTACGGTGGCAAGAGCGCGTTTTTGGGCTACCAGCGGTATCCGTGCCAGATTTGCATCTCGGTGAACGAGGAAGTGGTGCATGGGCTGGCCGGGGATCGCCGGGTGCAGTTCGGGGACATCATCAGTCTGGATGTCGGCGTCGTTTACGAGGGATATATCGGTGACAATGCCCGCACCGTGCCGGTGGGGGGCTGTGACATTTTGTCGCAAAAATTGATTGATGTCACCGAGCAGGCCCTGTATGAAGGAATTTCGCGCGCCATTCTGGGCAACCGGGTGGTGGACATATCCCGTGCGATTCAGACACATGTCGAATCGAACGGGTTCAGCATCGTCCGCGAATATGTCGGGCACGGGGTCGGGCGGAAGTTGCATGAAGAGCCGCAGATTCCGAACTACGTGGACCGGTGCGGGGATGTGAAGTTGAAGAAGGGCATGACGTTGGCGATAGAGCCGATGGTGAATGCCGGGGTGGCAAAGACCAAGCGTCTGAGTGACGGTTGGACGGTGTTGACCCAGGACGGGATGCCGTCAGCGCATTTTGAGCACACGGTGCTCGTGACGGACGGCGAACCGGAGATTTTGACGTGGCCGGAGAAGATGCCATCGAAATTGAAGGCATCGTGACCGAACGATTGGCCGCTGGGCTGTTTCATCTGAGACTGCCCAACGGCCATACGATTCTGGCCCACACGCCGATGCGCCTGCTGGAGCAGGTGCGGGAAGCGGAACCGGGTGACCGGTTGACGGTAGAGATGACGCCTTTCGACATGTCGAAGGGCCGGGTGAAAAGTTTGAACAGAAATTTGATTTGATATGAAAGTACGTGCGTCAGTTAAAAAACTTTGCGAGCACTGCAAAATCGTGAAGCGGAAGGGTATCATCCGCGTGATCTGCAGCAACTCGCGCCATAAACAGAAACAGGGTTAAGCTATGCCTCGCATTATTGGTATTGATATTCCGGCCAACAAGCGCATCGATGTCGCTTTGCGTTACATCTATGGCATCGGGCCGGTGAACGCGAAGGAGATCCTCACGGCGGCGAACATTGATCCCGCCATCCGCGCCAAGGATCTCAACGAAACGCAGATGTCACAGATTGTGCATGCCATCCAGGAAGGCAAGTATGTGATCGAGGGCGACCTGCGCCGTGAGATCGGCATGAATCTGAAGCGTCTGCAGGGCATCAAGTGCTATCGTGGCATCCGCCACATCCGCGGGCTCCCAGTCCGTGGCCAGCGCACGAAGACGAACTCCCGTACCCGCAAGGGACCGCGCCGCACGGTGGGTGTGCAACGTGCTGCCGCTGCCAAGGCGTAACTAAAAAAGATTTAACCGTATGGCCGAAGAAACGAAAACTCCGAAGGCTTCCAAAAAGGAAGCCAAGCCCGCTGCCGAACAGGCCGCCGGTGCTCCCGCTGCCGAAGCCAAACCCGCGAAGGCATCCAAGAAGTCTGCTGAAGATGCCGCTGCTGCTCCTGCCAAGTCGGCGGAAGCACCTGCCATCCAGGCGGCCGTCAGCGCGCCCACAGCTGCCGAGCTGCTCGGCGAAGACGCCAACGCCAAGAAGATCATCAAGGCGAAGGGCTCCAAGAACATCGCCATCGGTGTCGCCAACATTTTGGCCACTTTCAACAATACGCTGGTGAGCATCACGGACATGCAAGGTCACGTGATCGGCTGGTCCAGCGCCGGCAAGGTGGGCTTCCGCGGCTCCCGCAAGAGCACCGCGTTCGCTGCCCAGCAGGTTGCGCAGGATGCCGCCCGCCAGGCGATGGCGCACGGTCTGCGTGAAGTGGAGATCAAGGTCAAGGGCCCCGGGTCCGGCCGTGAATCCGCCATCCGCGCCCTGCAGGCGATCGGGCTGGAGATCAGCACGATCAAAGACGTGACCCCGGTGCCGCACAACGGCTGCCGTCCGCGCAAGAAGCGCCGCGTGTAACCCCTTAGAAAGAATTTAGAGTATGGCACGTTATACAGGACCCCGCACCCGCATCAGCCGCCGCTTCGGCACGCCCATCTTTGGGCCGTCGAAATATCTGGAGCGCCGCAATTTTCCGCCCGGCATGCACGGCCCGAAGGCCCGCCGGAAGTTCACCGAATACGGTCTCGGCCTGATCGAGAAGCAGAAGCTGCGTTACTACTACGGCCTGATGGAGCGCCAGTTCCGCGGTGTCTATGAGAAGGCGTTGAGCCGCCGTGGTGTCACCGGTGAGACCATGCTGCAGATCCTCGAGACGCGTCTCGACAGCGTGATCTACAACCTCGGCTTCGCCGCGACCCGTCCGGCTGCCCGCCAGATGGTGGCCCATGGCCACGTCAAGGTGAACGGCCGCAAGCTGACGGTCCCTTCTGCTGCGTTGAAGGTGAATGACACGATCGAGATCAAGGACAACACGGTCTCCCGCCAACTCGCCACGCGCGGTTTGGAGTCGTCCACCAGCCGTCTGGTGCCGGACTGGCTCCAGCTCAGCAAGGACGCGTTCCAAGGCAAGATCATGCGCATCCCCTCCCGGGAGGACATCCAGCCGATCGCGAACGAGCAGGCTGTCGTCGAATTTTATTCCCGCTAATCCCTGATGCCCCGCAAGGGGCGCAACCCTGAAAGCAATTATACGGGTCTCCGGCGGTGCGGGAATAAACCGTCGGAGACCAGATTAAAATTGCTCACCATAATACTATGCCAGTACGTCTAGGTCGTTTTGAAATGCCCAAGCGGTTGACCAAGGATGAGTCAACCTCAACGCCCACCTATGCCAAGTTCGTGGCGGAACCGTTTGAAACCGGTTACGGTCACACGATCGGCAACTCGCTTCGCCGCGTTTTGCTGTCCTCTTTGGAAGGTGCGGCCATCACTTCCGTCAAGATCGACGGGGCGATGCATGAGTTCGCCACGGTGGAAGGCGTCGTTGAAGACGTCACCGACATCGTGCTGAACCTGAAGAAGATTTTGTTCAAGGCCCACAGCCGCGAACCGCAGACCTTGTTGCTCAATGTGAACAAGGAAGGCGCCGTCCTCGCCGAGGACATCGAGCTCAACCAGAACATCGAGCTGGTGAACCCGAAGCAGCTCATCTGCACGCTCGACAAGAAGCGCAAGTTCGCGATGGAGTTCGAAGTCAAGGTGGGTCGCGGTTTCTGCCCCGGTGACGAGAACAAGAAGCCGGACCAGTCCATCGGCGTGATCGCCATCGATTCACTTTTCTCCCCGGTGACGCGCGTGCGTTACGGTGTGGAAGCGGCGCGTGTCGGCCAGCGGACGGACTATGACCGTCTGGTCATAGAGATCACGACGGATGGCCGTTTGACGCCGGATGACGCGCTGACGCAGTCCTCCGCCATCCTGCAACATCACCTCGACGTGTTCGTCGGCTACGACAAGAATGCCGTGGAATTCGAGGAAGTGGTGGACAAGCAGGACGAAGAGAAGACGAAGATGCGCAAGCTGCTCAACATGAGCGTGAACGAGATCGAGCTGAGCGTCCGTGCGGCGAACTGCCTGAATAACGCGAATATCACCACGGTCGGCCAGCTGGCCATGAAGACCGAGGCGGAGATGCTGAAGTATCGTAACTTCGGCAAGAAGTCCCTGAACGAAATCAAGGACAAGCTGCAGGCCCTCGGCCTGATGCTCGGAATGAACCTGGACGCGTCCTTGCTGGAAGCGCCCAAGGAAGACAAGACTTTAGCTTAAGGAAAATTGCAGTATGCGACATCTTAAACGCACGGCCAAACTGGGCCGCACAGGCACGCATCGTAACGCGATGCTCACGAACATGGTTTGCAGCCTGATCATCCACAAGCGGATCACCACCACGCTGGCGAAAGCCCGCGCGGCCCGGTCCGTAGCCGAGAAGATGGTCACGCTCGGGAAGAAGGGCACGATCCATTCCCGCCGTCTGGCCACCTCCCGTCTCCATCAGGAAGATGCGGTCAAGATCCTCTTCACCGAGATCGCCCCCGCGCACAAAGATCGTCCGGGTGGGTACACCCGCATCATCAAGCTGGGCCAACGCCAAGGTGACGCGAGCCAGCTCGCCATCCTCGAGTTCGTGGAAGGCGCCGTGACGGCTCCTGAGACGACGGCCGCCGCCCCGCAAGCTGAAGCTGCCCCTGCCGCCGAGGCCAAGCCGAAGAAAAAGGCCGCCAAGAAGAAGGCGGAAGCTGCCGCGTAAGCGGAAGCAAAACGAAATTCATAAACCCGCTCGCAAGAGCGGGTTTTTTCTTTTCCAGCAGGACGAATCTCTGTCTGCCTCGGCGCTTTGGCTGGGCCGGGCACTACCTTGCTAATTCGCGCTGAAGTCGTAGCAGATCAAGTGATCTTCCGAACGAAGATACAGGCGCTTGCGGGAGAGCACGGGAGCCGTCCAGCAGGGGTAATGAAGTTGCGGCACCTGCCAGCGGGAAATCTCTTCGAGCTTTTCCGGATTCACTTTGACCAGGCCGAGCAGACCGCCTTCACCCAGCACGATCAGTTTGCCCTCAGCCATGATGGCCGAGCCGCGGCCAAAGACATCGGGCTGCTTGCTGCCGCTGCCCTTGCCCCAGCTTTCATCCCGGTCCCAGAGCACCTTGCCAGTCTTCAGCTCCACACAGCGGAAACGCGCATCCGGCTCGTTGCGTCCGCTGAAAGCGTAGAGGTTGCCTTCATGATAGATGGGTGTGGTCCAGTGAATCTCCAGAGCTGGAATCACGCGTTGCTCTGGCGGCGGCGGCCGCCCTTGTTCTTCGCGAGGGTGCCGCCAGACTTGCTCGAACGATTTACCGTCCGGCTTGACGCGCAGGACGACGGAGCCGATGCGATAGTAAGCGCCGGAGATGAAGACCAGATCATCCGCCACGATGGGGTTGGCGGCATTCACGGAATCATTCGCGGCGGAGCGGAACCAGCGGCTGAAATTCACTTCACCGGTCTTGGGATCTAACGAGACGAGTCCTTGGCGCGTAAGGGCGAAGATGGTGCGCTTGCCATGCACCGTGGCGGCGACCGGAGTGGCGTAGCTGGCCTGTTTCTCATAGGAGACCCAGCGCACGAGTCGTTCGCCCGGCCAGTCGTACATGGGCTGTTCGTTCCAGTTCTTGGCCCCGACACTTTCCCAGACAGTCTTGCCCGTGGCGGCATCAAAGGCGACCATGCCCGAGTTTGGCTGGCCACCCACCATGACGATGAGGAGGTTGTCTTCCAGAATAGGCGTGCTGCCCACGCCGAAGAACGCTTCCGGAATCTGAAAATCTTTGGCGGTGTCGCGCTCCCAGACCATTTTACCGGTGGCGAGATCGAGGCAGAGGAGTTTGCCTTCCACACCGAAGGTGTAACAGCGATTGGTGGTGAGCAGGGGAGAACAGCGCGGACCGTTGTTGTAGCCGTAGGGGTCGGTGTAGTTGCACGGATAGGCGTAGCGCCAGTTCGCGGTGCCCGTGGCGGCGTTGAAGCACTCGACGACCTCTTCCTTGCCGATGCGGTGATGCAGCACCAGCCGGGCACCTAGCACGGAAGGGGCGCTGTAACCGGTGCCTACCTTCAAGGACCAGAGCTGCTTGGGTCCTTCTTTGGGCAGAGTGTTCAAGAGGCCGGTTTCGAGCGAAGTGCCATTGGCACGCGGACCGAGGAATTGGGGCCAGTCTTCACCCGCTACAGAAGCAGCGGTGGCAAGGCGCGGGGCGAGCGACAGCAGAGCCATCGCCAAGGCGCAGGCCAGGATACGAAAAGGTTGCAGGGCCATGCGGGAACGATAGTGCGCGGGGAACGCTCGGGGCAATTGGAATTTGAGCGAGGGAACGCGTTATCCGTAACTCGTAACCAGCAACGAGAAACTCGAAACTGATCCCATCACAGGCGCAGGAAGATCTTTTTCCGGTGCAGATACCAGCAGAAGAGGAAGCAGAAAGCCAGGCCGGTCATGGCACCGACCATATCGCCGAGGCCTTGGACGCTGCCATTCAGGAAGACTTTGATGTCCCCACCCACGAAACGGTCGGCGAGACGACGGAAGCCGATGAGGTTATTGGCGATGTAGATGGTGATGGAGTTCATGCCGATCCAGATGAAGGGCTGGCACCAGCGCTGATACTTCAGCACATCCACGATGAGGTAGAAGAGGCCGAGCAGCATGGCGCTGAAACCGCCGGCCACGAGTACAAAGGAACTGGTCCAGATCTTCTTCACCACGGGGAACTGAATATGCCAGAGCCAGCCGATGATGACGGCAGCCACGCCACCGGAGATGAGGTAAACGACTTTACGATGCTCGCAGACACTGGTGCTGCGCAGGAAGAGCCCGGCAAAAGCTCCGAGCAGACAGGTGGCGATGGCGGGAATGGTGCTGAGCAGGCCTTCCGGGTCCCAGTAGGTATCGTATTTCTTGCCGGGGAGGTATTGGAAATCGAGGTGGTTGGAGACGTTGTGGCCGGGAGCATACTTGCCGGTTGTGGTGGCTGTGGTGCTCTCAAAGACGGTTTGCGCGAAAGCGAGATTGTTCGTCACGCCGGCTTCCTTGGCCATGGGGGCGAGGACTTCTTTGCTGAGCTGGATATCGCGGATTGGGACGAAGGTCATGATCGCCCAATAGCCGACGAGTAATCCGGCGCAGATGCCGGCGAGCTGCTTCGGCTTGAAGAAACAGAAGAGCAATCCGCCAAACATATAGGCGAGGCCGATGCGCTGGAGCACGCCGAGCAGCCGGATGTCCGGCCATTTGTTACTGAACCCGCCGGAGTAGATGATGCCGATGATGACAAGCAGCAGACCGCGGCGGATGACTCGCTTCACAGCAATGGCGCGACCCTCTTGCTCGATGGTGCGGGAGAGGGAATAGACCATCGCCGCACCGACCATGAAAACGAACAGGGGAAAGATGAGGTCGTAGAAGGCGAACCCGTCCCATTCCTTGTGGCTGAGCTGCTGGGCAAGGAACTTGGTGACCGGGTTCTCGCTCATGCTGCTAAGCGCGCGCACCAAGGCATCCGCACCGAGAATCCAAAACATGTCGAAGCCGCGCAGGGCATCGAGGGACACGAGGCGGGGGGAGGGTTTCGGTTCAGCCGTGATGGATGGCGCGGGGGTGCTCATACGCTGGGCGGACTATGCCCCGTTCCCCGGCCAAAGAAAAGACTTGGCTCTCGTTGAAGAGACTACTTCTGAGCTGCCGGGGAGACTTCCGCTGGTCGCGGATACATAAGCACCGACTGTTGGCCACCGTTGGGGAACTGGATCACAGCTTCGATTTGATCTTTTGGCGAGGTGAAGACGATGGTGATCCTGGAGCCTTGCAACCATTCGGCTGTCAGGGGAGAGAGTTTGCCGGTAGCCAGTAAATCTTCGTAGCGGAGATGGTATCTTCGGTTCTGTCCCGGCTGATACACATCCGCTTGCCGGACGCGCAAAGCTTCAAATGTTTCGCGATAGAATACCGTTTCCTTGAAGTCCCGGAGACCACTGGCGGAAATTGCTCCCGTCAGCATGCCCCAGAGCAGCAGGGTCATGCCGAGGGATTTCGCGGAAAGGATGAGGTTCTGTCGCTCGCTTTGCAGCCGACGGAAGCAGAGCCAGCCGGTCAGGATCACTGCGCTGAAGGAGAAAGCCAGAAAGCATTGGTAGAGACCGTGCATCCGGACGGAAGTGAGTTCATCCGACCATTTTCCGCGCGAGATCAGCAGATAGATCGGCTTCTCCACGGCGCTCACATAGAATTGCCCCAGCCATAAGGCCAGCAGGAACAAGGGAATCAAGCATACCGCCGCCGCGATGGCCAGGGATACCGCGTGAGTGGTCCGGCGTGTGACCGTCGCTGCCCAGAAGCTGCATTGGATCAGGGCGAGGATCAGGCCGTAGGCCAGCAACACGGTTTGCACGGGTTCAAAGAGAATCCTGAACGGTGTGAGCTGGAGTATGCCCGCGGTGACGTAAAGCATCACATGGAGCAGCCCGATGGTGACCAACAGACCGGCAAAGCACGCCATCAGATTCTTCACCAGCCATTGCAGGTTGATGGAGATGGGCGAGGTCAGGTTGGCGGCGTGGATGCCCGAGTTCTTTTCTTCACTCAAAGAGATGCAGCCGGCCAGCAATGCCACCAGCGGCACGTAGATGGCGCAGCAGCCGTCCATGAAGTTGGCCAGCATGGCTTTCCGGTGGGGAAGATAATGGACCGCCAGCAAGGCCAGCAACCAGAGGCCGAGGAACATGATGGCCATCACGAAGATGGGTTTCAGCAGGTGCAGTTCCTTCAGTGCCAGATTGTAGACCGGATGATCCGCACGGCTCCGCAGGAAGGAAGCGCCGCGGCGATCCGCGGTGCTGGAGAGGGAGATGCCTGCTTCTGCTTCCCAGTTGCCCGCCGATTGCAACCGGGAGAATTGCCACCACGAGAGCCAGAGCAGGAGCGGAGCGAGGGCCAGGGCGGTGAGGGTCTGAAAGGTTCGCGTCTGGAGTTCGAAGCTGACCGAGCCGGGCGGGGTATATATCGGGCTGCCAAACGCATAGGCGGTCAGATAGACCACGGCGAGGGTCACCAGACTGAGGACGATCCCGCCGATGATGGTCCGGGTAAGTATGGTAAAGCAGAGGCCCGCGCTGAACAGCAGCAGCGACAGAGAGGCGGCCAGCACCCAATTCTCCGCGAGGATGGAGAAGTAGGGCAAACGGCCGAGCACGTGGGCCACAATCAGAGCCGCCAGCGGGATGAGGGAGAAGGTGACTTTCTCCCGCCACTGCCGTCGGCGTGAGCAGGGCTGGCTCAGGAGCAGCGGCATGGTCCGGTGCTGGAACTCCGTCCCGAAAGGCAGTACGGCAAAAAGGACGACCGCCAGGAAGTAGGCCCAGTCCGCGATCTGGAGCACTGTGCGGTATTCACGGTTGCCCGTGGACATCTCGATCAGGAAATTCGCCACTGGCAGACACGCGACCAGCGTGGCACCTGCCCACGGCCAGAAGAGCGGGTGGAATTCTTTGTCGATGCGGGTGGCGTTCATAGGTGTTACTTGAGATGTTATTTTACTGACGCAGGTGGAGTGGAAGTGGAGATGCTTGAATGCGTCAGTGGGCCTCGCAATAAATTTTTGTCTTCAGTGTTTTTTTCCAGATACGCGTAGCTATACGTGTGAGTCTTTTGATCGTAGCTGCTGGTAAATGTGCTTTGCTCGATGCGGATGACAAAGCCTTCCAGCCATTCGGCGGTTAGGGGAGAAAGTTTGCCCGTGCGTTTCAGAGATTCTGGCCCATACCAGAGAGGACGATTGGATGGATACTTTTCCGGCCAAACATCTGCTTTTAGTGCCAACAGAGCGGCCCGCGGTTCATTACGAAATGGATGGGTTTCGCTGTGTTGATCGGAAGCGCTCTGACGCAGGTCAGCGAGAGTGAAGCCAGTGATCCAGGAGAGCGCGATGAGCATCATGGTTGTCTTAATGATGTGTTTTAGGGGAGATGATTGTTCCTGGTAGTATAAGCGGCTGAGGGGCAGAAACAGCGAGCCGATCGCAGCGAAGCTAAGCAGAAAGATTTCGCCGAAGTAATCGTTAGCCCAGCCGAGGTGGAGGTGCCAGTGGGCCGTGACCCAGTCGAGGAGTGCGGCGGTGTGATAGCCTGGTCCCAGTTTCATGGTTTTGCCCATGGTGTGAAAGACGGCCACCAGCAGTATCATGAAGGCTGCCAGGAAAGCGGCGTGGACGGTCCGCTTCGTGACGCTGGCCGCCCAGAAGCTGACTGTGACGAAGGATGCCAGCAGGAGGCAGAGCGTCCAGAGGATGGGCAAGTCTTGCAGGATTTGCCAGGCCCAAGTCTTCATCGGTTTGATCGCGACGAAAATTTCGAGTTGGGCGAGGAGCAAGGGCAGAAGGACTGCGCAACCCAAACCGATGAGGCTGGCGAGAGATATTTTCAGCAGCCATTGACGTCTCCAGGCGATGGGCAGAGCCAGATTGCAGGCGTGCAGGCCTAGCTCTTTTTCCTCACCCAAGGAGATGCAGCCCGAGGTGACGAGAACCATGGTCGCATAGAGTGCCAGAAAACCGTTCAAGGTATCGGAAAGCAGGGCGTGCTTCAGGGGGAAGAACGTGCTCAGCAACAGCATCCCGATCCAAAGGGCCGAAAACAGGTAGGCCATCAGCCAGAGGGGCCGGAAATGTGACAACTCCTTGAAGAGCAGATTGAGGCGGGGAGATCCGGGTCGTGCGCGGAGCCATGACATTGAAGTTGTCCCGCCGGTGTCTGCAGTAGCCAGTAGCGGAATCTCAAGGCCGGTGCTTCCGTTATCCTGCAGTCGGGAGAAAAGTTTCCAGCCCAGCCACAGAAACGCGGGAGAGACCACCAGGCTGATGCGAAGCAGAATCCCTTCGGTGTCCTGCCTGGAGTCCCAGATGCCGATGTCGAAGTAGCGTGTTTGCGTGTAGACATACACTATGACCACAGCGATCGCCTGGGAAAACAGGCAAAGCATCGTGCCGCCGATGGTGGAACGGGTGAACATCACCCAAAAGGCGCCGGAACAAACGGTGTAAACCAAAAAGGCCAGGGCCAGTTTCAACTGGCTGCCGATCAATCCCCACAAAGGCAGGCAACTGATCGCGTTCAAGAGGGCGATGGAGACGGTGAGAATGAGGGTGATCTTGAGCTTCTCGGTCCAGATCTGCCAGCGGGTGACGGGATGGCTGAGGAGGATCGACATCGTGCGCAGGCTGAATTCCTCGCCGAAAGGAAGCGTGGCCAGCAGGGCGGTGCCTAGAACGAAACCAACACACGCCAGCATATAAACCCCGTGGAAGCTTTGGTCGAATTGTGAGGTCGGGAGCATCCAGCTCAATACGGGGACCAGACCGATGAGGGCCGCGACCAGCCAAGGCCAGAAGAGGCTCTGGAATTCTTTTTTGAGGCGGATGTTCATATTCTGTTCCTCTTCAGGTTTTGAGGGTGGCGACGAAGACTTCTTCGAGGGTCAGGGATTCGCTGGTGAGGTCTTCGGGGGCGAGTTGTTTCAGGCGGTCGTAGATGAGGGGGCCGCCGCCGTTGGCGATGATCTCGAGCTGGCGGCCGTCCTGGCGCACGTGCATGGCTTCCTTGAGGTCGAGGTTTTCTGGCTGGCGGGCGAAGCGCGCGCGGATCTTTTGATACCGCGAACGCGCTTCGTCCGCTCCCAGCTTCAGCACCTCCCGGCCGGCGTCCATGATGGTAAATTCGTCGATGAGCCCTTCGAACTCGCTGATGAGGTGCGTGGAGACGAGGATGGTTCGATTACCGGGATCGCCTTCCTGATACGCACCGATGACGGTCTCGATGAATTCGCGGCGCACGATAGGATCGAGGCCGGAGGTGGGTTCATCGAGGATGAGGAGTTCGGGTTCCGGGCAGATGGCGCCGATGAGGGCGACTTGGGTGCGTTGACCTTTGGAGAGGCCGCCGGTCTTTTGATCGGCTTTCAGGCGGAAGCGGCCGAGGAGTTCGCTTTCGATCTTGGTGCTCCAGTGCGGGCGGAAGGAGGCGAGGTAATCGAGCGTTTCGCGCACGGTCATCCACGGGTAGAAGGCGACGAAATCGGGCACGTAGGCGAGGCGGCGTTTCACTTCCACCTCGTGCTTGGCGGGATCGAGGCCGAAGAGGCGCACGGTGCCGTGCTGTGGGCGCAAGAGATTCAGCAGGCACTTCATGGTGGTGGTCTTGCCCGCGCCGTTGCGGCCGAAGAGGCCGTAGCAGCGTCCGCGCGGCACGGAGAGATTGAACTCATGCACGGCCTCGTTGCGGCCGTAGGCGTGGCTGAGGCCTTGGATATCAATGACAGCGGCAGGTGTGCTCATAAGGTGGCGGGTTGGTGGTCCGGTTCGTTATCGCGCTGGCGCGCCTCCATCGCGGCCAGACGTTCATGGACGAGGGTGACAAATTCTTCGGGGCTTACTTGCAGGTGATGGGCCTGGACGATGGCTTGATCGATCTCCTGGATGAGCAGCTTGCGGCGGGCGTCTTTCTTCAGCGGGGAAGCGCCCTTACGTTTCACGAAGCAGCCTTTGCCGGGGATGGATTCGATGACGTCCTGACTTTCCAGTTCGGCGTAGGCCTTGGCGATGGTGTTGCGGTTGACGCGCAGTTCCTCAGCCAAGGGGCGGATACCGGGCAGGGGCTCATCCGGCTGGAGCGCGCCCGAGGCGGCGGCGGCCTTGATCTGCTCGACGAGCTGCAGATAGACCGGGAGACCGGATTTAAAATTGATCTGAAAGATCATGGCCTTGGTTAAGTGTCATAGGACAGTATGACAGTGGGCGGCGGATGTCAAGCGGGGGATTTTTTAGCCACAGACTGGTAGCACCAGTGGCAAACACGGAATGGAAGGAGGGGTGAAACTCCAAGTTCAAAACTCAAAGCTCAAACCGGAAACATCGAGCATCGACAGGGAAAGCGAGGACGACGACGAGAACGAGGACGATTACGAATGGGTTAGCGCAGGTCGAGGGCGACTAGTTTTTTTGTATCGCGGGCGTAGAGGATGCCGTGGGCGAGGGCGGGATAGTTGCGGAGGTTGCTGCCGAGGATTTGGGCGCGGTTGTGCAGCTTGAATTCATCAGGGGTGGCGGCGATGGAGAGGAGTTCGCCGCGTTCGGTGAGGATGAGGAGTTGGTTGCCGGCGAGGAGGACGTTGGAGCCGCTCAGGCTGGGTTTGCTCCAGCGGACTTTGCCAGTGGCGAGTTCGATGCAGCGGAGTTCAGTGCCGCCGGGAAAGTCGTGGCGACCATGCAGACCGTAGAGATAACCTTTCGCATGGACGCTGGTGGCGTATTGGTTGGACATGGATTCGTCGTTCGACCAGATGACTTTGGGTTTGTCGCTACCATTGAGTTCGAGGAGGGAGGCGCCGGTGTCGTAGCTGGCGGAGATGAAGACGCGATTAGCGAGGATGAGCGGGGTGGCTCCGTTCACCGAAGCGTTTTCACGGGCGCGCCAAGGGTAATCGAAGAGGACCTTGCCATCGGCAGGATTGAGCGCGGCGAGGCCGGCGCGATGAAAGACGAAGGCGAGGCGCTGGCCGTTGATGGTGGCGATGGCGGGGGAGGAGTAGCTGGCTTCGTGTGCGGTGGATTTCCATTTTACTTTGCCGGTGGCGAGGTCGAAGGCGACGATGCCCGCGCCGTTTTCGCCGCCGATGTTCACGATGACAGTAGAGCTTTCCACGAGCGGGGAGCAGGCAAAGCCGAAGAAGCCTTTGTCCGCACCGAAGTCTTTGCGGGTGTTGATCTGCCAGAGTTTCACGCCGTCTTTGAAGCTGACGGCGGTGAGGATGCCATCGGCTCCGAGAGTCACGACGGTATTGCTGGCGATGGTGGGAACGGCGCGGGGACCGTTATCGAAGCCGAAATTGTCTGTGTATGCCGTGGGATATTTGAACTGCCAGATGTTGGTGCCGTTGGTGGCATTCAGGCAGTCGATAACTTCGACGGTTGCTACGCGGTGGAAGAGGATGAGTTTGCCATCTCGGACAGAAGGACCGGCGAAACCGGTGCCGACGTTTTTCTGCCAGAGAACTTTTGGGCCTTCCTTCGGCCAGGTCTTGGCCAGGGCGGGGCCGTGATAGATGCCGTCGCGATTGGGGCCGAGGATTTGGGGCCAGTCCTGGGCGGAGAGGGAAAAGGAGAATAGGAAGGCCAAGAGGAAACATCCAACATCGAACATCGAACACCGAACATCGAAAGGGGGATGAGCTTGCTTGGGCGAAGATGTCATAATGTTCATTTGGACAGATTGGACAGCAGCTTTGCCAAGGGGGCATAGGATGCTGTGCTGATGAACAGGATAATGCCGGCCGTCCAAGATACAAACCAAGACATGATGAGCAGGGTGACGACGCTGCGCCATTTGCAGTCGAGGGTATTTTTGATGACGAAGAGGCTTAGAATAAACCAAGCGAGCAAAGCGAGTGGCAATATCGCGACCAGAGCGCCCAAGGTCCACGGTTCAAATTTACCGGCCACGCCCAACGCGATTCCCAAGACAAGCAGCAGCATGGCGCCGATGAAGCAGATAGTGCCGAGAACCTCCAGGTAGATGGCCAGCTTCAGGCAACGGAGATAAGTCGCCTCTACCTGGGAAAACCAGCAGGAGATGCGGAGGTTTAAGGCATGGAAGAAAGTCCCCAAAAGCAAGGCGAGCGGGAGTTGCCAATTCAGGTATTCAGAAATCTTGATAGCGTCTTCATTTAAGGGAATGGGAGTGCTGATCGTGGGGGACGAATCCAATGGAACAGCATTGCCGGGCGGGACGGCAGGCGAGGGCGGGGCGGGAGCGTTCGTGGGTGTTGGTGGAGCCAAGGGGATCATGCCCGCTTGCTGGTCAGGCAGGGTGAGTTGCTGGCCGAGGCGGATGGTGTGGGGCGGAGGCAGGTTGTTCAGGCGGGCGATCTCCGGCCAGCGGTTGGCGCTGCCGAGTTCGCGCTGGGCGATGCGCTGGAGGGTGTCGCCGGATTTCACGGTGTAGGTGCGGGCGAAGGAATCCCCGGCATGGAACAGACAGATCAAGATGAAAGCGAGCGTGAGGAGGCGGTAAAATGGAGACGGAATGGGGTTCGCTGGTTCAGCGAACTTGCGAGTGGAACCTTGGGCTGGCTGGCTTGGCGTCACATCACAGCGGCTTGACGGGTGCAGGGTAATGGTGGAGGCGAAGGTTGCCAAGCATCGATGCGAGATTGAGGAGCTGGGGGGGTGTGTTGAGAAGGAGAGGCGTGTGGGAATCGGAGGAGGATTCTTGGTGACAGGCTTTTTGCGAGGGTGGCCTGACTTCGCTTAGGTGAGTTGCTGCGGGCGAGGACGCACCGCGCTCCATAAAGGTCAGAGGACGAAGGCCAGGAGGAAGAGAAGGAGCAAGACGACGGCGGTGAGCCACCAGTACCACGCGATGCCGTTGGGTTGGGAGGCGGTGCCGAATTCGCGTTTCTTGTATTCCTCGTAGTCGAAGTCTTCGTCGGAGGGCGGAAGGTCGAGGCTGCTGGCGTAAGCGGTCTCGGACCAGCCGGTGGATTCGTCGGCACCGCAGCCAGGACAGACCTTGGCATTGGGCGGGACGTCTTCACCGCAATTGGGGCAGGTCTCGGGGGCCATGGGGAAATGATGAATGAAGAAGGAAGAATGAGGAAAGGGAAAAAGGGTTGGCCCGCTAAACATGCTAAAGGGCGCGAAAAGGGTTATTGAACAGGGGGGAGCGTAGAGAGGGGGAGGGAACCGCTCAATGTTCAACGTCCAAGGAAGGAGGAAAATCAACCGAATGGGGGCAAACGAATGAAACGGGTAAGGGGTTTTTTAGGAATAACACGGTTTGTTTTATGTTAACTTGTTGATTTTCAATTGGTTGCGTTAAATGAAAATATTTTCAAGAAAAAGGGACCTAGGACAGCGGTTGTCCTAGTGACCGAGGTAGGATGGAGGCAGAAAATGAAGAATTAAGTATGGAGAAAGCAGAAAGATGAAGCAGGAAATAAAGGATAGTGCCTGGGGATGGAAGAGTCTGCGTGCGCGTTCTTGCGATGGGAGTGGAGGATGGTTTATGGTGAGCGCCATGACCATGTTTCGTCGCACTTGCAGTTTGATGCTCGCCGCTATGACGACCGCCATTGTGTTCTCTTCCGAGGAGGCTGAGGCCCAGCCGGCCGGTTTCAATTATGATGAGTCCAAGGTGGTGGCGTACACGCTGCCGGATCCGTTGTTGAAGGAGGACGGCACGTTGGTGACCAAGGCGAAGGAGTGGGAGAAGGAGCAGCGGTTGCACATCCTGCGCCTGTTCGAGGAGCATGAATACGGTCGCATGCCGGCGGCACCCGCGCATGTGCGGTATGAATTTCGTGGCGTGGACAAGATGGCGTTCAACGGTCTGGCGACGCGCAAGGAAGTGGTGATCCACCTGACGGATAAAAAAGACGGGCCGACGATCGATCTGCTGCTCTATGTGCCGAACCAGCGGCGCGGCAAAGCGCCGGTGTTCGTGAGCCTGAATTTTTACGGGAACCACACGACGACCACCGACCCGGGGGTCACGCTCTCGACGAAGTGGATGCGGGACAACAAGGAGTTTGGAGTGGTGAAGAACCGGGCGACGGAGGCTTCGCGCGGCAAGCAGGCGAGCCGTTGGCCGTATGAGATGATCCTGGAGCGCGGTTATGCGGTGGCGACGGTTTACTACGGGGACCTCGAGCCGGATCATGAGAATGGCTGGAAGGATGGCATCCGCGGGGCGTTGCATCCGGCCGGGAAGGATTTTGCGGGAGATGACTGGGGCGCGATCGGCGCGTGGGCCTGGGGCATGAGCCGCATGGTGGATTATCTGGAGAAGGACAGTGATATCAACGAGAAGCAGATCCTGGCGCTGGGCCATTCGCGTCTGGGCAAGGCAGCACTCTGGGCTGGAGCCACGGATGAGCGGTTTGCCATAACGATCTCGAACAACTCGGGTTGCGGGGGGGCGGCATTGGCGCGGCGGAATTTCGGCGAGACGGTAGCGCGGATCAACAAGTCCTTCCCGCACTGGTTCTGCGACAATCACCTGAAGTATAATGACAACGAGGCGGCCATGCCGGTGGATCAGCATGAGTTGATCGCGCTGATGGCGCCACGGCCGGTGTACATCGCGAGTGCGGTGGAGGATACTTGGGCGGATCCGAAGGGGGAATTCCTCGCCGGAGTCCATGCCGCACCGGTGTATCAACTTTTCAAGAAAACGGGGCTGGGTGTGACGGAGATGCCGGAGGTGAACATGCCAGTGGGCGATTTCATCGGCTACCACATCCGCACGGGCAAGCATGACGTGTTGGAGTATGATTGGGAGCAGTATATGAATTTCGGCGACCGGCATTTCGGTCGCAAGGTGAAGAAGAAGGAATGATGTCTGGATACCGCTACAGTGCGAGTTCTGCGATAAGGGGAAGCGGAGAGTTGTGGCAACGGGTTGTTGGCGGGCTGATGGCGTTATGCTGGCTGGGCGCGCTGCAAGGAGCGGAAACGAACAAGGTTCATCCGATCGCGATCCAAGCGATCGATGTCACCACTGCGGCGAAGGTCAGTTATTTCCGCGATATCAAGCCGCTCTTGGCGGATTATTGTGTGGAATGCCACGGAACGACGGAACCGGAGGGGGAATATCAGGTAGGTTCAGTGGCGGAGCTGCTCAAGCCGGGCAAGAAGAACGGCCCCGGGGTGATTCCGGGCAAACCTGATGAAAGCCCGGTGGTGCGCTACATCCGCGGAGAACTGAAGCCGCAGATGCCCAAGGGGAGTCCGCCGGTGAGTGCGGAGGGGCTGCATCTGTTGCGCCAGTGGATCGCCGCCGGAGCGAAGGATGATTCGGCGGATGCTCAACTGACAGCAAGTGCCGAACGGGCTGCCTGGGAGAAATTTGATCCGCGCAAGCACGAGACGATCGCGAAGGCCCGTCTTTCAGCGGAGGAGATGAATGCCTTGCTGAGCGATGAGACCGATGGTGAACGACGGTTTCTGGCGCGCAGGGCATGGCGGCTGACGCAATTACCGCCGACGCCGCCGGCACCCGGAGTGAAAGGGCCGGTGTTCAATGCGGTGGATAAATTCATCGTGGCCAAGTGGGAGGCGAAAGGTTTGCCGGAAGCGATGAAAGCACCGGCGCTTTGCAGCGATGAGGCGTTTTTGCGCCGGGCCTATCTGGATGTCATCGGGATCGTACCCACGGCATTGGAGGCGCACCAGTTTCTTACGGATCAGAGCCCGGAGCGGCGCTCACGCCTGGTAGAGGCTTTGCTCGCGCGCGCTGAAGATTACGCGACCCACTGGACGACTTTTTGGGAGGATCTTATCGCCAGTTCGGATTCGAATATCCGGGGCGGGATGCTTACCCGGGGCAATTACCGTTTGTGGATTCATAACAGTCTGCAGAAAAACAAGCCGTATGACTTGATGGTGGCGGAATTGGTCGATACCTCGCTGCCGGGGGCGCGCAAGGCGGCGGAGCAGCGTTCCTTTGAGGAGACGTTCAAGGTGGGCTTTGTGCGGAATGATACGCCAGTGGTGACGATGGAGACGGCGGCGAATATAGGCCAGGTCTTCCTGGGAACGAGCATGAAGTGCGCTTCCTGCCACAGCCACTTCGAGAATGCGGAATGGCCGCAGGCGCGGTTCATCGCGTTCGCGAGCATCTTCGCCGAGAAAGATCTGGAACTGGTGCGGTGTGAAAAACGCACGGGTTCCTACATCACGCCCGCGTTTCCCTTCGAGATCCCGGCGGCACCGAAGCAATTGCCGCTCGCGCTGGAGGAGCGCATGCACCGGACGGCCCAGTTGCTGACGGACCCGCTGAATCCGAGGCTGGCGCAGGCGTTCGTGAACCGGTTGTGGAAGCGGTGCTTCGGGCTGGGGCTGGTGGAGCCGGTGGATGAGTTCCGTACCGACCGGCAGGCGAGCCATCCGGAATTGCTGGAGTGGCTGGCGCAGGAGTTCATGCGCTCAGGTTATGACATCAAGCATGTGCTGCGATTGATCCTGAACAGCCGCACGTATCAGCAGGCTTATGAGGCGAAGCTGGCGGATGCCTTTGATCCTACGAAGCCAGATGCGCCGCGTTATTTTCGCTCGCCGCAGGTGCGCCGGATGAGCGCGGAGCAATTGCTGGACAGCTTGAACGTCGTGGGCACGCAGCAAAGCATCGCCGCAAGACGGCTGATGTTCCGGTCAGAAGCCACGGTGCTGACCCAAGCCTTGGGCCGCCCGGCCTCGCGCAGCGAGGTCATCACGACGCGATCGGAAGAGATGGCGGTCATCCAGTTTCTCGAGATCCTGAACGGGGCAGAGTATCAATCGCAGATATATCGTTCGCCTTTGCTCGATTTGTTGTCCGTGGAGGATGACGCGACGGTGGCGGTGGAATCACTTTACCTGGCTGCGTTGACGCGCAAGCCGAGCGCTGAAGAAAGCCAAAGCCTCAGCAAGTGGCTGCAGCCGGCCTTGCAGAAGACGAAGGGGATCAAGCTGCCCGTGGAAGAGCTTGTGCTGTTCGATGATGATCTGCCGGAGATTTTTGTGGCGCTGACGAACAAGGAGCATGTCGCGTGGAGCTGGGGCAAGAAGGATGCGCAGCCGGTGTTTGCCGGACAGTTCTCCATCCGGACGAAAGGCGACGGCAAAGTGCAGCGGCAAGGCGCGAGTTTTCCGCCGGATCTGGCCGTGGTGAGCATGAATGAAAGCATCTTTGCCCAGGTCTATCTTGACCCCAAGAACCCGCCGCAATCGGTCTGGTTGCGGGTGCAGCAAGAGGATGTGGAACACCAGGTCGTGTGGACCAGCACGCCCTTGACCCGTCCGTCCGATCCCATGCTGGTCACCGTGTTCGGCGGGGAACTACCGGTGGCCGGCGGCTGGGTGAAGCTGGAGATGCCGTTCAAGAAGATGCAACTCATCAACGGCTCCATCAAGGCGATCTCGTTCGGAACACAGGGCGGCACGGCCTATTGGGACAGCATCGGACTGACGCGCTCGGGACGTTCGCCGCGTGTGCAGCCGTTGGGCGATGTGTTATGGGCCTTGGAGACGGGTCCGGAATTCCAATTCATCCGATGAGCAAACCACTGACACGCCGGAGTTTTCTGAGCCGCACCACCGCGGCGCTGGGGGCGTTTGCCGTGACCGAGGCGTGGGATCGCTTGCACGCAGCGACACAGCCGGAGGCGAAGGCGGACAGTGTCATCTTCATCTGGTTGCCGGGCGGCGTCTCGCAGATGGAGACGTGGGATCCGAAGCCATTCACGCCTTATCGCCAGGGGATGCGCGGGAATGAGCTGTTCGCCACGTGCGATTCGATGCCCACCTCGGCGGATGGCATCCGGCTGGGAGCGGGTCTGCCACATCTGGCGAAAGTGATGCATCACGCGACGATCATCCGGAGCATCGCGAACGAGGCGAAGTTCGGCGCGCTGCATCTGAAGGCGCAGTATTACATGATGACCGGCTACGTGCCGCCCTCGGGAGTGCGGGCGCCGAGCATGGGGTCGGTGATCTCCCGCTTGAAAGGGCGGCGGCAGGCACAAGTGCCCGGCTATGTTTATATCGGGCGCGACATCGATACGAACGACGTCGAGAAGCAATTCATCAATGAATTCATCGGCGGAGGGTTCTACGGGGTGAACTACTCGCCCTTCATGATCCCGGACCCGAGCCGGGGACTGGCCACGTTGAACACGTTGCCGGGATTGCCCGCCCAGCGCATCGATGAGCGGCTTGGGCTGTGGCGCACGGTGGCGAAGAATGGCCCGGCGGAACTGCGGGATTCACCCAAGGCGGTAGAGTTCCAGAAGCAGATGGATGAGGCCCGGGCCTTGATGGATTCGCCGGTGAAGAAGGCGTTCAACTACGCGAAAGAGGAGAAGCCGGAAACCTTGGCGGCGTATGAGCCGGAGATCACCCGGGACCGGCTGCTGGATAAGAATTACTACCACGGCAAACGCTTCGCGCACGGTCTATTGCTCGCGCGGCGGCTGGTGGAGACGGGAGCGCGCTTTGTGCAGGTGGAATATCAATACGGGCCGTTCCTTGGCTTCGACATCCATGCGAACGGGGCGAAGCGCATGGTGGAGATGAAACAGCAGATCGACCGGCCGATCGCGCAGCTCATCAAGGATCTGGATCAACGCGGGTTGTTGAAGCGCACTTTGGTGGTGGTGGCGTCGGAGTTTGGGCGAACGATCGCGAGTGCACCGTCGGCTGGTACCGAGCCGGAAGGTTTTGCGGAGAAGCATACTGGCGCGGACCTGGTCATTGAGAACGAGGAGATGTACGGCTTGCACGGGCACTTCAGCAGCACGAACGCGATGTTGCTATTCGGCGGTGGGTTCAAGGGCGGTTACGTCTATGGCAAGACGGCGGCGGAACATCCGATGGTGCCGATCGAGAACGCGGTGCGGCTGGAGGATGTGCACGCGACGATCTATCAGGCGCTGGGCATCGCGCCGGACACGCATTTCGTGACGGAAGGGCGGCCCTTCTACGTGACGCGGGATGGCAAGGGGAAGCCGGTGACGGCGATGTATGCGTGAGGAGCGCGGACTTTAGGCCGCTTCAGCATCCGTGCGCCAAGCGGTATGGGAAGCAGACGATGGTGTATTTGAGTTGAAGTTATTGTTTTCAAGAACTGCTTTTGCTCATGGACATTGAAGCGGCCTAAAGGCCGCGCTCCTTTCGCTCGCTTTGGGCTTTGAACTTTCCCGTGGCTGCCTCTAGCCTTCGTTGCGCGTGTCCCGCATGTTGAAATCTTCGGGGGCTATGGCCTTTGCCACCTTCATCAGCCGTATTCTCGGCATGGTGCGGGAAATGGTCTATGCGCGGTTCATGGGGGATAGCTGGGTGGCCGGCGCGTTCATGCTGGCGTTCACGATCCCCAATCTTTTCCGGCGCTTGTTGGGCGAGGGCGCATTGACGGCGGCGTTTATCCCCATCTTCAAGGACAAGGAGAAGAACGCGGGTGAGCAGGAGATGTGGCGCGCGGCGAATGCGGTCATCTCCGGACTGGTGCTCGCGTCAGCGGTCATTGTGTTGCTGGTGCTGGCGGGGCTCACGCTCACGCTGAAGTTTGGTTATTTTGAGACGGACACGCGGCTCATGCTGGAGCTGCTGCGCGTCATGTTCCCTTACATGATGCTGGTATGCCTGGCAGCGGTCTTCATGGCCATGCTCAATGCACGCGGCCATTTCTTCATTCCAGCCTTGGGAGCTACGTTGCTCAATGTGGTGATGATCGCCTCGGTGTTTTGGCTGGCACCCAAGTTCGGTGAAAAGCTGGAGGTGCAGATCTTCGCGCTGGCCATCGGCGTATTGGTCGCGGGATTGGCGCAGGCCGGGTTCCAACTGCCGACGTTGTGGCAGGAAGGGTATAGATTCCGATGGGTCTCGCCGTTCCAGAATGAAACGGTGCGCGCAGTGGTCACCAAAATGATTCCGGGCACGGTGGGGGTGGCGGCGTTCCAGATCAATGTGCTGATGACCCAAGGGATCGCCTTTGCATTGGACCCGATGATCAATGCCTCTTTCGGCTACGCCATCCGTCTCATGGAGTTGCCCCAAGGGATGTTCGGTATCGCACTCGCCACCTTCCTGCTGCCGACACTTTCCGGGCTGGCGGCGGAGAAGAAGTATGACGAGTTCGGCGGCACCTTGAGCAAAGGCATGCAGCATCTGCTCTTCGTGAACCTGCCCGCGTCCATTTTGCTCGTGCTGCTGGCGGAGCCGATCGTGCGCCTGTTGTTCGAACGCGGTGAATTCGGCCCTGATTCAACGGGCCGGGCGACCTTGGCTCTGGCCTTTCTGGCTCCCGGTCTGGTGGCTTACTCCATGGTGAACATTCTTGCCAGGGCCTTCTTCGCCTTGGGAGATACGACCACGCCCATGAAGATCAGCGTGTTCTGCCTGGTGGCGAACCTGCTGTTGACGCTCGCGTTCATCTTTCCCATGCAACAGGCCGGTCTAGGGTTGGCGAACACCATCAGCTCCTGGATCAATGTTTGGCTGCTGCATCGGGCGCTGAAGAAGAAGCTGAGCAAGCTGGACCTCGACGAGTTTCATCGCAGCGTGGCCCCGACAGCCTTGGCGGCGTTCGTCGCGTGTGCGGTGGCGTTTGGCATCTGGCGCTTGTGGGTGAACCAGCTCGGACACGCGACTTTGTGGTTGTGCATCGGGGAAGTGTTCGCACCGTTACTGGCATCCATTGCGGTGTACTGGGCGATGGCGATTCCGCTGAAGATATCTTCTGCGCAGGAGATGTTGGAGATGGTGAGGAGAAGGAAGAAGAAGGCGGGTGAGGCAGGGTAGGGACGGCAGTCCTCTGCCGTCCGTTGACGAAGCCAGCGAGCTGCTAATGTTTATGGCAGAATGAGGTTCAGAACCTTGCTCCTTTCGAGAACAGAGTTGGCGAGGTTATTGATGTCAGTGAAGCGTGGGTTATCGGATGCATTCTGCTCCGGCGGCGGCCCGCAGAGGACTGCGGGCCCTACCACATACATCACAGGTGCAAGTTTATCGTTGAGCTTATGATGGTGGTGATCTTCGCGCCGAGCTGGAGCTCGGCGCTCCGGATTTGACAGACCGAGTGGTTCGGTTATTTTCTGTTTATGGGTCGTCCGTCAAAAACCGACAAGCCCGCGCGTGAGAAGATCATCGAGGCGGCGTTCCGCCTTTTCTATGAGCAGGGCTATTTCCAGACGGGCGTGAACCAGGTCATCGCCGAGGCCAAGGTCTCCAAAGCCACGTTCTTCGCCCACTTTCCGACGAAGGATGATCTGTGCCTGGCTTATCTGCGTGAACGGGCCCGGGTGGACTTGGCAGCGATAAAAGATTTCATTCAGGCACAGAAGACTCCCCGCAAACGGTTCTTCATCTTCATGGAAGCCTTGGAAACATGGCTGCCAGATACGAAATTCCGCGGTTGCGGCTTTGCCAATCTCACGGTGGAAGTGCTGGATCCAGCCAGTCCTTTGCGCAAGGAAGTCATCTATCACGATGATGCATTCCGCTCCATCTTGCGGGATGTCAGCCGTGATCTGGTGGCCAGTGACAAGTCCAAGTATGGCCACTTGGACGTCGAGGAACTGACGGATTTCTACTATCTGGTGGTGGAAGGGGCCATTGCTTCCGCCCGGAACTACAATGATGTCTGGCCGATCCGCAAGGCGCGCAAGGCGCTGGAGCGGTATGTGGCTTCGCAAGAATAAGAAACAGACCAGTCTGTTCAGTTAAAAGCCCGCTTTTTGTTTTCAAACGGTAGAAAAAGAGCGATTGGAAGGGGTGTTAGGAGGATTCTTGAGATTTTCCGAAGTTTTCATGATTCAGCGGTTGGCTGTTTCTTGGTTTCTCATTTGCAAGGGGATACAGCGGGTGAAGACACCGTTTCTGACCTGATTCGGTCATTTGCGTGGCTGCGAATGGTACAACCGTGGCTAAAGAGAGGACTTGTCCGTCAGGCATCACGATGCCGGGCGGTTTAATAACGACATAGATCATAAATAACCACGGAAAGAAGACAGACATGTGTACGCAGTGCATACCTAAGTTGAATGAGGAAAAAGTGGATCAGTTCGCCCAGCAGATGATCGGGCATCTGAACAGCGCCGGCATCGCTTTGATGACTTCCATCGGCCATCGCACGGGACTTTTTGACACGATGGCGAAGCTGGACTTTGCCACAAGCAAGGAGATCGCTGCTGCCGCCGGACTGAACGAGCGTTACGTCCGTGAGTGGCTGGGCACCATGACGACCGGGCGTATCGTGGATCATGATGCAACTACGAATAAATTCCATCTGCCCGCTGAGCACGCCATGTTGCTCACGCGTGCCGCTGTGCCGAACAACATCGCCATCCCCATGCAATGGGTGAGCGTGCTGGGCGGCGTGGAGGACGAGGTCGTGGAGTGCTTCAAGCAGGGCGGCGGTGTGCCGTATGAGAAATACAACCGCTTCCACGAAGTGATGGCCGAGGAAAGCAACCAAACGGCGGTCGTGCCGCTGAAGGAACATCTGCTCCCATTGGTGGATGGGTTGAAGGCGAAATTGGAAAAGGGCATCGAGGTGCTGGATGTGGGATGTGGTTCAGGCCGTGCGCTCATCGCCATGGCGATACATTATCCGCACAGCCGTTTCACGGGGTATGACCTCTGTGAAGAGGCGGTCATCGCGGCGCGTAATTACGCGAAGGCGGAAGGTGTCACCAACGTGACCTTCACCAAGGTGGATGTGACGAAGTTCAATGATGTGGAGAAGTTCGACCTCATCTTGACCTTTGACGCGGTGCATGATCAGGCGAGTCCGGATGTGGTGCTCAAGAACATCTACAACGCGCTCAAACCAGATGGCCTGTACTTCATGCAGGACATCGGCGGGGCCAGTGATGTGGCGGGGAACATGGACCACTTGCTGGCGCCGTTCATCTATACCATCTCCTGCATGCACTGCATGTCAGTGTCTCTCTCGCAAGGCGGCATGGGACTTGGCGCGATGTGGGGCAAGGAGCTCGCGTTGCAAATGCTGGCGGAAGCGGGCTTCAAGCAAGTGGACGTGGAGAAGCTCCCGCACGATATCATCAACTACTATTATCTCGTCCGTAAGTAAGCGGACAGACGCCAGGAACGAAGTGCGCCGTGGTCAACCCATGGCGCACTTTTCATTTTGCCACGGATTTCCAAACACCGCGCTCCTCTGCGCCGGTTTCGGTCCAGAAGACTCGGAAACCATCGGCTGTGGCGATGATGCGCGGGTAGGCGGCGCTCAAGCTGGCTTCACCTATGCGCGCGGGTTGGCTCCACGTCTTGCCGCTGTCGGAACTTTTTGCGATCACGATGGCGGTTTCGCCATCCCCGCTCTCTTCCCAGACCATGGCGACACCCTTGGGACCGGCGGCGATGTCGCCACGCCGGGCGGAATCACTGCCCAGACGCTGCGGCTTGCTCCAGGAGCGACCGTTGTTGCGGGAGGCTAGGTGATAAGTGCCGGATTTTTCCGCCTTCCCCGTCCACACGACCGAGTGGATCAACGTATCCTTGCCCTTGGCCTCGGTGGCCAAGCCACCGCCTACATGCGGACAGCCGTTGAAATCCCAAGAGAACTTGCCAACCACAGCCTGTTTGTTCCATTTGTCCCCCCCATTCGGCGAGCTGAGGATCACCATGTCGCGCGGCTTCTTGTCGCGGAAGAGCACCAGCGGGCCAGTCGGACCTGCGGCCAATTTGTTCCAACAGCATTCGCAGGTGTCTGTCTTCAATGTCTGGTTCTTTTGCCAGGAAACACCGCCATCGACCGAGCGGGCGTAGCGCAAGCCCTGCCGGCCATCGCGGCTGTCCAGCCAGGCGAGGTGAAACGCGCCGGAGGTATCCACGCAGATATCAGAAAAGCTGTGGCCGGTGGTGAGGCCATCATCGGCAGGATTGGCACCAGGCTTCCAAGATTTGCCGCCATCATGTGAGATGGCAGTGACCATGGGGCCGCTGTTGAAGAGGCCGGTGCCTTTGGTCATCCAGACGGCGACAAGCTTGTCGCCTGCGGCGGCGATCTGGGCGTCCATACCACGATGAGGAGAACTGGGGGCGGTGGCACCGCCGTCGGCACGGACAGGCGAAGACCAGGTCTTGCCACCATCTGCCGAGTGTTGATGCAGCAGCACGGGTTTGCCATCCGCGAGGTAGTTCGCAATGAGGAGGTGCAGTGTGTTGCCATCGGCATAGACATCCAGGCTGTGCACACCGACGCGCTGTTTCGCGGGACCGTGACCGTGCTCGGCGGCCTGCGTGGGGTGAGCGATCAATGCGGTCAGCAGGGCGCAGAAGCTAAGAAACTTGGGGACTGTCTTCATGGGAAAATCTTAGGTGTTAAGGGCTTATCTGGTTTCCTTGGTGCTGGCGGCCTGCCGCATGGCTTCCGCCAATTGCTCTCCGGTCCAACTGTTGCCGTCGAACTGGCGGAAGACTTTGCCCTGCGGATCGAGCACCACGGTGCGGAGATTGTGGGAGATGCTGCCGCTCTCTTTCGTCATCTGGAGGTCGCAGAGCGGGGCGAGCTGTTTGAGGACTTCCGTGCTGGCGACGGCGAAGAGCCAGCGGTCGGCATTGCCCCGACGGTAACTGTTCGCATAGCGCGTGAGCACGGGTGGCAGATCAAATTCAGGGTCGAAGGAAATTGAGAGAAATTGAAAATTCGTCATACTGCTGGAATTCTCCAGCAGGTTCTGCCGGGCGGCGGCGAACTGATATCCCATGCGCGGGCAGAAATCCGGCAGCGGACAGCGCGTGAAGATGAACGTGAACGCGAGCACCTGGCCACGATACTGCGAGAACTTGATCTCCTCGCCGCGTTCGCTGGTGAAGGCGAAATCAGGCATCGCATCGCCGACTTTGAGCGAAGGGTCGAGACGTGGTTTTAGTGCGGCAGCTTTCGAGGGCGGGACCATAGAAGAGCTGCCGCTGCTGGTGCCGATGCGTTTCAAGTTTTGGATCCAATGCCGATCGGCATCCGCGTGCAGCTCGAAGGTGATCTCGTCGCCCACCTTGAGTCCGGCCAGTTCGTTGGTGTTCAGCAGTGTGAGTTCCATCGTCATCTTGGGCATGTAGCCGGGGATCTCTTCGTGGCGGATGACGGCGGTCTTCAGGTCGGCAGCGATCTCGCGGATGAGCCCGCGGGTTGGATGCATGATAGCGCCGGTCTTGACTGGGGCATTGGTGGTCGTGGTGACCGGTGGCGCTGAAGGGGCGGGGGATGATGGCCGGCCGCAGGCGACGAGTAGCAAGGCGGTGAGCAACAAGAGCGCGGAAGTGCTGCGGTTCATTTCGCTTCCTTCCGCAAGGCTTCCAGTGCTTGCACTACCAGCGTGGGTGAATCCGGGTTCATGCCGTTGAAATAGGTGCGCACCACGCCTTGTTTATCGACGAGAGCGATGCGTTCCGTGCCTTGGAAGCCGCCGGGCATGAGCGGGTTCTCGGCCTCGGTGCCGCGCTTGAGGAAGCTGGTCTCGATGAGCGTGTAGAGCGGCTCCTTCTCGCCGGTGAGGAAGAGCCAACGGTTGGCATCGGCCTCGAAACGGTCGGCGAACTTCGTGAGCACCTCGGGTGTGTCGCTGCGCGGGTCCACGGTGAGGGAGAGCAGTTGCACGTCCGGCAGATCCTTGGTGAGGCGCTGGATCTCCGCCATGTGCTTGCTGACGTTCAGGCAGGAGACGGAGCAACTCGTGAAGACAAAGCTCACGATGGCGAACTTGCCTTGCAGATCGGCCTGCGTCACGGCGCGGCCGCTGCGATCGGTGAGGGCGAACGGGGCGACGGTCCGCACGCGGGCGGCTTCGGCCTTGCGTTGCTGGCTTTTCACAAAGGCCGCGCAGAGCACGGCGATGGTGATGATCACCGCCACAGCGATGACCTTCGTGAAGATCGCCACATCCGCACCCTCGTCTTCGGGGCGATACTGGTCTTCTTTTTTTTGCTCAGTCGGTTCCATCGCTAATCAGCGCTTTGTTATCGGCTCGGCGGTGTAGCCGGCTTCTTTCACCACGTGGACCAGGTTGCTGGTGGTCACGCGGTTCGTGTCATAGGCCACGATGGCAAGCTTGTTCGTCAGCGAGACGTTCACGTAGGTGACGCCAGCGGTGCGCTTCAGCTCGGACGTGATACCGCCGGCACAACCTTCGCAGAACATGCCGGTGATGCGGAACTGGTTCGTGGCGTTCGCCCGGACCGGTTCGGCCGCGTGGCTGCTGATCACCCATGACAGCAGCGCTAATGTGCTGATCTGTTTCCACATAAGTTCAGACCGCCCAGTATATACTGGAGCGGTGTATTCTGCCAGTCGTTGATTCATCGGTTTACCATTTCCATTCCACACCGGCGTAGAAGCTGCGGCCATCGCCGGGGAGGAATTGCGCCTGATTCGCCGGGGTCACGACGGTGATCACGCCGGTGGTGGCGGCGTAGTTCTTATCCGTGAGATTCCGGCCTTCGACGAAGACGGAGAAACCTTTCTTCGTGCGGTAACCGGCTTTCACGCCGAGCAGCACGTAGGGATCGGCAAAGAGCGTGTTGCCCATGTCCACGGCGTATTTGAGCGGGGACCACTCGATGTTCGGGCCGAAGTAGAAGCCTTGCGGATGGGCATAGGTCACTTCGCTGCGCACGTAGTGCTTCGGGACGCCGGGCAGGTCGTTGTCGCCGAAGGTGCCGTCGTCCTGGAAGCGGAAGTCGTTCCACATGTAGGCGGTGGTCCAGTTGATGCCGTCCTGTTCGCAGAAGATGTCGCTGCTGGTGAAGAGGTTCTTGAACAGGCGGATGTTCTCCTTCAGCTCGACGCCTTGATGCACGGTGGTGCTGGCGTTGATGGTGGTGAAGATGCCGGAGGCGGGGAACGTCTCGAAGCTCAGGAGTTCATTCTCCAGCCAGGCGTGGTAATAGCTGAGGTCCCAGGAGAACCACTCGCGTTCGCCGCGGGTGCCGAGCTCGAGCGTCCAGCCGGATTGGGCATCGCGCACGACGGGAGCGGGGCCGATGACGCCGAGCTCGCTCATGGAGGGGGGCTCGAAGCTGCGGCTGACGTTGCCGTAGAATTGCCAGTCGGATTGCAGATCGTAGATCACGCCGACCTTCGGGCTGGCGCTCCAGTAATCGGCGGTGAAATCACTGATGCCGAAGGTGTCATCGAAATCGCGGCGGGACTGGCTGACTTGCACGCCGGTGATGAGCGACCACTTATCCGTAAGCCAGTGCTGGTTCTCCACGTAGAGGTCGAGATTGTAGGAGGCTTGCGTGGATTGCGCCGCCAGCGCGGTGGGTGCTCCGGAGGGGTTGAGATAATTCGCGCTTTCGGTGCGGCCGACGGTGGGGCTGAAGCCCACGGTCAACTGGTTCGGGCGGCCGAAGAGGTCGCCGAGGTTGCGATAGCGGATATCGAGGCCGGCGTCGTTCGAGTTCTGGTCCACCACCTGGAAGATGGGGTGGAAGAGGTCCTTGTGCGACCAGAAGACGCTGAAGTCGAGGATGTGGTTATCATTCTTCCACGAGGTCTTGCTGGCGGCGCGGATGAGTTCGAAGTTGCGCTGCTGATCATTCAGGACGTTACCGCCGTTCGCCATGTCCGGGTTGTTCTCCAGTTGGGCCTTGGTGAGGCTGCCGGGGAGTTCGGAGTAGGTTTGCACGTAGGTGAAGTAGGCGCGGGTCTCCACATGGTCGTTGAACTTGTGGCCGACGTTGCTGAAGACGCGATGGGCATTCTGCTGCGCGTGTTCGCGGAAGCCGTCGAGGGCGGAGTAGGTGTAGCCGGTGTAATAATCGTTCTTACCCTCGGCCAGGCCGCTGCTGGCGTGGGCCTTGAAGTAGCCGTAGCTGCCGGCCTCGAGGCGCAGGCGGACTTTGTCGGTATCATGACCGGTGGGCATGACGTAGTTGATCGCGCCGCCGAGGGTGGTGGCCCCGTAGCGGAGGGCGTTCGCGCCGCGGAGGACTTCCACGTAGCTGACGGCGAGGGGTTCGATGGCCTGCATGTCGAAGCCGCCATCGGCGAGGTTCAGCGGGACGCCGTCTTGCAGGAGCTTGAGGCCGCGTCCGTGGAAGGTGCGCTGGATACCGGAGCCACGGATGGAGACGCGGGCTTCATCGGAGCCGAAGCGGGGCTGGACGAAGACGCCGGGGGAATAATCCAGCACGTCCTTCATGGTGGAGGCGCGGCCGGTGAGGAAGGAATCCGCCGGGATGATCTCCGCGCCACCGGGGACGCGGGCGAGTTCGGCCTTGGCGGCGTAGGCGTCTGGCACCGTGAGGGACGGGGCGTTCGTGGCGGTGACGAGCACCTCGTTCAGACGGGTGGGGGCGTTGGTGGCGGCGCTTTGAGCGCCGGCGGTCATGATGGAGGCGACGAGGCTGGCGGTGGAGCCGGCCAGCAGCAGGTTCATTTTTCTGCGGTTATTGCGGGGCATAGGTAAGTTACTGTTTCTGGTTTCTAGTTTCTGGTTCCGCGTTGCGGCGGTCAGGGCAGGCGCGTTTTGGGCCTGCGGTTGTTCACAAAGGTCAACTAAGGATCAATTGGTTAAAAAGGTGGGCGGGCGGTCCTTGGGGGCTGGGGCCTCGTGGCGTTCCGGAGGGAAGCGGGTAAGAGCTTCCTGCGGGTGTGCCCACCTTGGGGTTTCAACTGACCAAACGCATTTTGGGCGTGGGTAATGGCCAGGGTGAAGGAAAGGTGTGCGGGCTACGATAGCACCGGCTGGGGATCCGCCCGCCCGTTTGCTCACCACACACAGCGGCAGTCTGCACTGGCTGCCGCGTCGCCCGGGGCTGGTTCTTCCGGCTGGATATCAAGCAGCCGGGGAAATCGCCGGGCGACTTCGGTTAACAAAGGGGTTGGGGGATCAGGCCACGCGGGGTGGCGGAAGCGTGGGCGGTTCGCGGAAGGAACGCCACGGGGAAACGGGGGCAAACTCGCTTTGATAGGCGGCGACGGGTTGGACCCAGTCGGCGGTGTCGGAGGGGAAGAGTTCGAGTTTGTGCTTCTGGACGGTGGTGGATTGCTGTTGCTCGGTCTGCTTGCCTTCATCGACCATTTTGCAGAGCTGGCAGGCGTGTTTGCCGTCGAAGGTCTTGCCGATGGCCTCGGTGAGGGAGGCGTCTTGGGCGTAGGTGACGGTCATGTTGACCCAGGCGACGACTTGGAGCAGGGACCAGTGCGCGCCGAGCGAAAACGCGAGCGCCAAGGCTACCAAGATTTTGCCACCACGGGTAAACACGATGATGGGAATGTAGGACTGTCGCCGGAAGAATCAACTGCAAAGAAGTCGGTTGCACCGACAGGCCAATGATGCGGAGGGGGAAACGTTCAACGTCCAACATTCAACGTTCAGAGAGGGGAGGGGAGCCGCGAAATACGCGAAAGTCGGTTGCACCCCGACCTGATTGGCACGGGGTAAACCGACGGGCCACCATGAGGAAGATGGGGTGAAATGGGGACGACTGAGTTTGATGATTGGCTTGCGCTTGGAGCGGTTACTGTGGCAAGCAGTGGGGCGAGGGAGGACATGAATACATGATTACCGGACTTATTATTCAACTTGTGGTGATGCTCATACCTGTCCTTGCTTTTGCGGCGGGCGTGGAAGTCATGCTCGACCGCAGAAAAAGGAAGAAGCTGAGGAAACCCAGTACGGATAAAATGTTGCGGGCTCCGGGTCAAACTCTGCGCCGAAAATTGGAGGGGCTTGATGAGCAGCTTTATACATGGGTGGCGTTACTCATGGTTTTAGCTGCCATGTCCGGCATGTTTGCCAATCAAGGATTTGCGCAAACCAAGGATATATTGGCTGGTCTGATGTATCCGGGAGTCATCCTGTGCCTAGCCGGTGAAGGTTACGTCATCTACAAGCTGCTCCGCTTAATGATAGCGCGTCAAAACCACGGTCTTGGCCTGAGCGGAGAATTGGCGGTGGGAGAAGAATTGAACAAACTGATGCTGGATGGCTGCTATGTCTTCCATGATTTTCCTGGTGGCGACAATTGGAATATAGATCACATAGTCGTCGCTCCCGGTGGTGTTTTCGCCATTGAAACGAAAGCCAGAAGTAAACGCCCAGCACTCAAAGATGATCAGCCAGACCATAAAGTGGAGTACAATGGGGAAATCCTTATTTTCCCCGATGGATGGACGGCGCAACCTTTGGATCAAGCGGAGCGGAACGCGAGTCAGTTGGCCGTTTTCATCAGGAAAGCGACGGGTGAGGAGTCGCCGGTCATACCAGTGGTCGTGCTGCCGGGATGGTATGTTACCGCCAAGCCGAATACGCCGTTAAAAGTGCTGAACCCCAAGAGGGTACGAAAGCTGGTAGTGGAATCACGCCGGGTCATCTCGGTTGAGCAGATGCAGCGCATCTGCTTCCAGATCGAGCAGAAGTGCCGGGATGTGGAGTTTTAATTTGGGACAGCCGAAAATGTGACTGGTTCGAGATGACAGGTGTTTTGAAGTGAACCTTTCAATACGAATAACTTTGGTTGCTCGCGAAATTTGAATAGGCGGTAAAGCTGATATTCGCGATCATGCGTTTCGGAAACACTAATCTCATTGCGTGAGGCATAAAACGGTGTCATCGCCCCAAAGCGAGTGGTTTTCACTTCAATCAACCGATCTCGTCCATCGACTTCAAATGAGCGTATATCATAGCCGAGTTGGTCGCCTCGACTCTGAGATATATGCTCGATTCTATCGGCCAGAGTACGCTGACCTGCGCGCCACAATCTTTCATGCTCGAACTTCAGAACCATTTCTTCACCGGCAAGCCCGAGCGATTGGTTTCTGGCCTCCAACTCCAGATAGTTTCTTCTGACCATAGCTCTGGTTGAAGCGGCCCGATCATAAAGACGTGATGCGTTTTCATCACGAGAAGGCGGGGCAACTTCAATGCCGAGAATATCACTGACGAGCGGGATGGAAGTGATTTGTGATTCAACAACCGAAGCGACGGTTTGGTTCAGTGCTGCTGCGGCTGATAGTCTTTCCTCGACTACCGTGCGTAGCAGTTGCTGATAGTTGCTCAATGGTTTATAGCCGTCAATGTAAGGATAGCCGAGTTCGATCAGTATCGCGCTTATGTTCTGGTGTTTCCGCTCAATCGAGCCCGCAGGTCGGTTGTTAAGCAGCCTCTGGAGTTGACGGTTGTGCTTCGCTTTGTTGTATGGCTGGCCACTCAACTCCAACTTGAGCATGTCGAAGTAATCCGCTACAGCGGCCTCTACTTCTTCCTGTGACCAAGCTTCTGGCATGAAATGTTCTCAGAAGTAAGCCCGTGTTGAGGTTGCAGAGCAAGCTCTGTAATGGCAGAAGCTAGCCCGCGAATGTTGAACGATGATGCGCTAGAAACTCTTTATTCGGAGGAATTGTATCCTCTGGGAGATTAATTGGTTTGCCTTCAAAAGCGGAAAAACTCTCTTTCAAGACGGCATTGCTGCATTCGTCTTTCAGTGCTTTGCTCAAAACTAAGCGGTAATCCTCATCAAATGTGATGAGTTTACGGTCAAAGGCGATGTCGTGAATGCGGGATAGGCAAAGCCCATTGGCTGGATTTAGCCGTTCTTTTGGATGCTCTGACCAAGGAAGAATATGGCTCGCAATTAGCATGGAGCGAATCGGGATGCCCGAAACGCAGCAGCGATTGTTGAACGAATTTAGGATGACTTGACGGAAGTAGTCTTGCCCCCTTCGCATCTCAACCTCTACTGTTATGGTTGTTTCGCCTGTTGGCATGTTTGAGAGATTTCGTCGGATTACTCCTACGCCCTTGCCATTGATGACTTCGACTTCATCATCTTCAGACGCGGAAAACAATTGTCTTAATGCGGATTCAGTTTCTGGGATTACGATGGAGGGTTGCGATAGGAAGCTTTTCCATAGTTCTTTATCCAGATCGCTGGCTCCATCCAGTCCTTTTCGCCCAGTCGAAGTAATGACGGGGTCCAACGAGGCGAAATTGCACAGTTTCATAGCTAAGCTTCCGGGTGTCCTCCCCATTTTCTTAGCCAAATCAATGATTGCACGATTTCTTTCATCAAGCTGGCCAAAGCTTAGCTTCCGATACACGTTTAGAGCGATTAGAAGCTCGTTCTTGGTCCAACGTTTTGGTTCGGCTTTCTTTTTTTTATGGGAGGGGGTAGTGGGTTCATCGAAAATGAATCGGCCCACTCTTCCACGATTTCTTCTATCATTTATTAAGTCTCGCTCTAGCGATCCGTAAGGCCAGTCATTGGAGATGACAGCCACGTAAGATGGCTGAGGATCAGTGGGTGCCCAGCCCGATGGGAAAAACGCTTGGCCCGTAAACAATTTGCCATTCGCTTTCCATTTGGCGTTTCCAACGGGGATGACTTTGTTTTCTCGAATCGCGTCATCGAGGCGGTAGAGCTCAAATTGTTCGTTCTTTTTTGAGACCCACGCATGAGCTTTGATTCCCAATGTAGATCCTTTCCCAGCCCATCGGACTAGATTGCGTCCAATTGTCAATGGGGGTTCAAGATCGTGTAGTTCAGTGGGAATCGAAGTGCCTTTTGTTCCGATGCTGATGAATTTTCCCACGCTCATATAACATTCTGATGAAGAGGCGTTAAACTGAATGAAAACACGCTGATCTGCAATCTTCTTGAGTGAAAATTTGCCGCCAAGTGCATTGCTAGCCTGGCCGATATGGAACAATCATCTTCATCCCCCCGTAATCTGCGCGAAGCGGGCGCGCATGTGCGTGCGGCTTTGCACACTCCGATGGAGCGTTTGGAGAAGCGGGCTTTTGTCCGTGCGTGGAGTTCAGTGGCTTATCTCTTTCCGGGGCTGCACCCGGACGCGTTTGAAGAGGAGCATAACGGTTGGCCGAAGGTGCTGAAACGCTTCGCTACGGAGGCATGGCGACGGGCGGGGAACGGAGAATTGGAAGATGGTGAACTGTATTGCTCGGATGCGCAGTGGACAGGGATTTGTGATCGGCTGGAGTGGTTGACGCCGGAGGAGTTTGAGCGGCGGGCGGGATTGAAGAAGGTGGGGAATTACTGAGTAAAGAGGAGATGCAAGGGCTCGCCGGTTGCACCGGAAGCCATTGGACTCTCGCCCTACCGTGGATAGGCTGGCCTGAGGTGGGTGCTGCGGGTATCTTAATCGGTATGGCTGACATTTTCACGAAGGCGAAGCGGAGTGAGGTGATGTCGCGGATACGGTCGCGGGGGAACAGGGATACGGAGGGGGCGATGGTGTTGCTGCTCAGGGCGGCGGGAATCAGGGGGTGGAGAAGGCAGGTCGTTGTTTGGTTAAAAGGGAGATTGGTTAAATCGTTAAAGGGGAGAGCGGTTGAATCGTTAAAACGGAAATCCGTTAAAAGGTTAAAGGGTGGGGAGGGGCGGTCTGGCGATTTAACGGCTCGGCGATTTAACCGTTTAACGAAGCCCTTTCGCGTGCGGCCGGATTTTGTTTGGCGGAAAGAACGGGTGGCGTTGTTCGTGGATGGGTGTTTCTGGCACGGGTGTCCGTGGCACGGGACGAAGCCGTCGTCTAACAAATCGTTTTGGCAGGAGAAGCTGGCGCGGAATCGGGAGCGGGATCGGCTGGTGTCGCGGAGGTTGCGGAGGGCGGGTTGGCAGGTGGTGCGGGTATGGGAGCATGTGTTGCCGAGGGCGGCGAGGGAGGTCCGGGAACGGGAGAGGTTGGTGGAGCGGATCGGGAAAGAGTTAAACCGCAGAATACGCAGAATACGCGGACCGGCTGCACCAGCGGGCCAATGAGGAGAGAGGTGCGAAGGCGAGGCTTTGTTAAATGTCGAGTGCTTGATTTGCTCAGGGACGTTGCTGCGGACGAGACGTCCGCGCTCCAGAAAAATGGAGTCCTGGCGTCCCTTCAGGATGCGGTTTTTGGCGCAAAAATGTGAGTTAGTTAATTTCTGGCGAGGGTGGTTGGGTGGGAAATGCAGAAATCTTCGATTGGATTTTCTTCTCTTGGAAGGGGTTGGGTGAAATGTCGCTTTTAGACAACAAATAGTGGTGGTTTGAGTGGTCGGGATGTGGGATATTCTACGTGCTGGCAGAGTGCTGCCGGTTAAAGGAGTGGTCGGACGGATGCTGAATGGTGTTTCGATCGCGCTCGCAACTACTCCCGGTTCTTTGACATAGGTTTCTCGAGAGTCTAAGGGACTTTCTGAAAGGCCAAGCATGGTCGGGTGAGAGGATTCGCGCGAATGTGTGGCAAGCATTCTGGGAGTCGGATGATCCGGTTGTTTGCTTGGCGTGGCTGGTGGCGCGGTCAGCTTTCAGGGGGGGCCCTCGGGATCGACTGGTTTGGTCGCTGGGACGGCGGTTTGCAACCGCGGGCGATTGGGGGGAGTTTTGACGCGAATTGCGCGAATCAACGCGAATTTTAGAACAGTGTCAGAACCCATTTTCCATTAGCGGCAACTGGCGTAATTCGCGTTGCTCACTGCCCGAAACCTTTGACTAGGAATTCGCGGATGTGGGGGAGTTCTTCGGTGGGGAGGATGGTGTGGTCTTTCGGGTATTCGGCCCAGTCGGCGCGGATACCAGCGGCGGTGAGGGTGTGGAGCTGGCCACGGGTGCGGGCGATGGGCAGGAGGGAATCGTAGGTGCCGTGGGTGAGGAGGAAGCGTTGGTCGCGGGCGACGGGGGAGAGTTCCTGGACGAGGGTGTCGGGGTCGTTGACGTAGCCGCTGATGCCGACGAGGGGGCCGAGGCGATGGGGGTAGCGGCAACCGGTCTCGATGGTCATGAGGCAGCCTTGGGAGAAGCCGAAGAGGCCGGTCTGGTCGCTGGGGTAGCCGGCGTCGCGCATGGTGTCGAGGAGTGAGGCGAGGAGTTTGTAGCTGTGATCGACGCCGATGCGTTCATCGCCGGTGAAGTCATACCAGGAGTAGCCGCCGTAGTAGGAATCGGGGGCGTTGACGAGGAGGTAGTTGAGCCAGGGGAGGCGAAGTTCGCCGGGGAGCCAGCGGTAGCCTTCCATGCTGTCGCCGAGGCCGTGGAGGACGACGAGGAGTTTCTTTGAGTCGCGTTCAACGGCGGGGATGAGGTCGGTCTCGAGCATGGGAGGAGGATAAAAGAAAAGTGGTGGGTGACTAGCGGATAGTGGTTGGGTGGGGCGGGTGGTTTCCGCGCGGGAAGGGGGCGGGTGATGGGGTGGATTCAGGATTTCCCTTTCCGGGTTTCATGGCTAGGGTAGGGGCGATGGCGAAAAAAATGGCAGAGAAATGGAAGCAGTGGCGGCAGGAGTTCGAGGCGCTGTTCGATGAGCGCCGGCTCTTCGGCCGCGGGGAGCGGGAGGTGACGCCGTTCCAGCAGTTCCTGCATTTTTGGATGATGGTGGGGCGGAGTTTTGTGGCGAACCGTTGTCCGGTGCGGGCTTCGGCGCTGGCGTATGCGACGTTGCTGGCGCTGATCCCGTTGCTGGCGGTGGGTATCGGGGTGTCGGCGTCGTTCTTGAAGAATGCGAAGTTCGAGGACAAGCCGCGGGAGGTGCTGGTGACGGCGACGAATGCGCTGGGGGTGGTGTCGGTGACGGGCACGAACCTGGTGGTGGTACCGGTGGGGACGAATGAATTGGGCGAGGCGATCGTGGTGGCGGAGGACCCGGTGCAGAAGATGGTGAACACGATCGTGGATGAGATCGCACCGCAGTTGGGACTGGTGTCGAGTGCGACGGACAAGAGCGCGGCGAACGCCCGCGAGGAGGTGGTGAAGAAGATCAATGAATTCATCGCGAACATCCACAGCGGGACGCTGGGAGTGACGGGCACGGTGGCGCTCATCGGGGTGGCGATCCTGCTGTTGAGCAACATCGAGACGACGTTCAACGATATCTGGGGCGTGGCGCATGGGCGGAACTGGGTGGCGCGGGCGGTGCAGTATTGGGCGGTGATCACGCTGGGGCCGCTCTTCATGGTGCTGGCGCTGGGGGTGACGGTGTCGTCGCGGTTCGATTTCATCCGGAACAAGATGCAGGCGTGGCCGATCATGTCGGAGGTGTTTTTCACGTTCGTGCCGCTGGTAGTGCTGATCGTGATCTTCACGATGTTCTACCTGCTGATCCCGAACACGAAGGTGCGGTGGAGCGCGGCGTTCATCGGGGGATTGGTCGGGGGCGGGTTGTGGATGGCGAACAGTTCGTTCAACATGCTGTTCGCGAGCAAGGTGATCACGGCGAGCAAGGTGTATGGGTCGCTGGGGGCGATCCCGGTGTTCTTGAGCGGGTTATATTTTTCTTGGCTCATCTTGCTCTTCGGTGCGCAGGTGGCGTATGCGTTCCAGAATCGCCAGACGTATATGCAGGAGCGGCAGGCGGAGAGCATCCATCAGCGGGGGCGGGAGTTCGTGGCGTTTCGCATGATGGAGGTGATCGGGGAACGGTTCGCGCAGGGTGCGAAGGCGCCTTCGGCAGCGGCGCTGGCACAGGCGATCGAGGCCCCGAGCCGCTTGATCAGCCAGATCTTGCAGCCATTGGTGGCGGCGAAATTATTGAACGAGGTGGTGAACGGGGAGACGTGTTATTCCCCGGCGCGGCCCATCGAGAAGATCACCTGCGCGGATATCTTGACCGCACTGCGTTGCGGCAACGGCCATGCGCTGGAGACGAAGGAAGATACGGCGCGGGAACCGGTGAAGGCGGATTTCGAGGCGATCTTGCTGGCGGAAGCGAAAACGGCGGGAGCCATCACGGTGGCAGATCTGGTGCGGCATGCGGGGGAGCGGAAAGTGTCAGATGAACGAGCCCCAGGACCGGCTGCCTCATAACGGGATGGCCGAGTGCGCTTCTTTGACAGCTTGCCCGATGGAAACGGACGGTGACGGTGATTTCCTGAATTTGCGGGTTGGCAGGTCACGAAATTTTTCCTAATCATTTGCGAGTGATTGCCTTCCTTAGATTCATCGGGCTGATGAATGCCGCCGTCTGGCTGGGGGCAGTCGTGGTGTATGCGGCGCTGATCTCCCCGGCGCTGTTGTCCCCCGAGATGCTGGATGTCTTCGGTGGCGCGCGCAATCCCATGGCTCCCGCCTACCGTGGCCTGGCGGTTGAGATCGTGGCCGGAAAATTCTACTGGATCCATTTCATCTGCAGCGGCGTGGCGGCATTTCACCTGCTCGTCGAGTGGCTGTTCACCGGCAAGGCCACGCGAACGCTGATGCTTTATCTGGCGATGACGATGATTGTGCTGGGCCTGGCGAACGGCCTCCTGCTCCATCACAAGATGAAGGAACTGCACCGCATCCGCTATGGCCGCACCGTCCCGGCCCCGCAGAAGGAGAAGGCAGCCAACATGTTCCAGACGCTCCAGACCGCGACGGATGTGATGCACTGGATGATGGTGGCCGGGCTGCTGGTCTATACTTGGAAGACGGCGACGCCGGGCGAACAACCGCGCTTCAACAGCACGCGGAAATTCAAGAGTTGACAAAGGGGGGAAGCAGGCGGAGTAGTTAGACTAAGTGTAGAGCTGTCTGGGTAGATTTAGGGTATTCAGGCGGTCCAGAAGGAATAAAAGGTTATGATCTCAAACGAACGTCCCTCGCCTTACGGGTATCGGCCGTCTCATGGTCATCATTCGCACTCGCATCATCAGCACCAGTACTCCGGCCCCAAGCCGCCTTCCAACGAGGAAACTCTCCGCACCGAGAAGATCCAGATCGAGCGCAAGACGTTCATCATGACGCTCAAGGAGAATCCGCGCGGCCGTTTCCTCCGCATCACGGAAGACGTGGGCGGCCGCCGCGACACCATCATCATCCCGGCCACCGGCCTGGAAGATTTCAAGAAGGTGGTGGAGGAGATGGTGAACACCTCGGCGGAAACTCCGCTCAAGGTGGAAGGCGCCGAGGAAGAAGGCCAATAGGGCTGGGAATCGCTGATTCGCGGGCTTGGCGTGAGGGGTTCAGCACGCCCGCCGGAGGAGTTTTCTCAAATCAGGTCCACGGGGTCGATATCCGTCGCCACCGTGATGTCATCCGGCCATTCCTGTTTCTCCAACATCTCCGCCAGCAGCTTGCTCAGCTTGCTCATCGCTTTCGTGCGCAACATGATCTGGTAGCGGTAAAACGTTTCTGCGCGCGCCAAGGGTGCCGGGGCCGGTCCCGCGATGATCAAGTCCGACCATCCCTTCAGCTTCGTTTCCAGTTCCTTGCGCAAGTGGTCTGCCGAGAACTTCACCTTGTCCTCATTGCGCCCCTTCATCGTGAGCAACGCCACGCGACTGATGGGCGGATATTTCAATTGCTCGCGGAACTCGATCTCCTGTTCGTAAAAGCCCACGTAATCATGCCGCCGTGCGTGTTGGATTGCCGGATGGAACGGCGTGAACGCCTGCACCACCACCTCGCCCTCCACATCACCACGGCCCGCACGACCTGACACCTGCGTGAGCAACTGGAACGTCCGCTCACCCGCGCGAAAATCGGGCAGGTGTAACCCCAAGTCCGCGTAGATGATGCCCACCAGCGTGACGTTCGGGAAATGCAACCCCTTCGCGATCATCTGCGTGCCCACGAGGATATCGATCTTCCCGCGCCGGAATTCGCCCAAGATGGCACGGTAATCTTCCTTCCGCTTCAACGTGTCGGAATCCATCCGCCGGATGCTGGCGTGCGGGAAAAGTTTGCCCAATGTCTCCTCCACCTTCTCCGTGCCCAAACCCGCGTAACGGATGGCCGGGTCGCGGCATTCATTGTTCGGGCAACGGGTGGGCGCCGGCTCGAAATGCCCGCAGATATGGCACCGCAACTCCTGCGCGCGCCGGTGATACGTGAGCGAGACGCTGCAATGCGGACACTTCGCCACGTAACCGCATTTCGGACACATCAGCGATGACGAGTAACCCCTCCGGTTGAGGAACAAGATCGTCTGCTCCTTCTTCTCCAGCCGTTGATGCATCGCCTCTTTCAGGCGATTCGAAAACATCGGGATGCCCTTCTCCTTCTTCGCCTCCGAGCGCATGTCGATGACCCGCACGATGGGCATCTTCTTGTCATCCGCGCGGGTGGGCATCTCCAGGAGCTGATACTTCCCGCGCTTCACATTGTAGTAGCTCTCCATGCTCGGCGTGGCGGAACCGAGCACCACGACCGCTCCCTCCATCTGTCCGCGATATACTGCCACATCACGCGCATGATAGCGCGGCGCTTCCTCCTGCTTGTAAGAATGCTCGTGTTCCTCATCCACGATGATGAGCCCCAGCGGCTCCACCGGTGCGAAGATGGCTGACCGCGCACCGATCACGATGCGCGCCCGCCCTTGCCGGATCTTATGCCACTCATCATGCCGCTCGCCGGAAGACAGGTGACTGTGCAACACCGCCACCAGCGTCTGGCATTTGCCCGAGCTGAAACGCGCCTTGAACCGCTCCACCGTCTGCGGCGTGAGTGAAATCTCCGGGACCAAAACGATTGCCCCTTTCCCTTGCTCCAATGTGTGTGCCAGCGCTTGCAGATAAACCTCCGTCTTACCACTCCCCGTCACCCCGTGAAGGAGGAAGGTTCCCGCTTTGTTTTCTGCCTTCTGCGTTCCTCCTTCTTCATTCAAAGAATCCAGCGCCTGATTAATTGCCGTCAGCGCCTTCGCCTGCTCTGGATTCAGGACCAAGTTTTGTGAGGGCAGAATATTCTCATGCTCATACGGGTCGCGCTCGGAGATCTGGTTCTCGATGACCACCAAGCCCTTGTCCTCCAGCCGTCGCACGGTATCTCCGGTGGTGCCGGCCAGTTCGAGGAGCTTTTGCAAGGGAATCTCCCGCCACTCCTCCACAATGCTCAATAGATCCTGCTGCCGCTTGGTCAGCTTGGGCATCTCACCGTGGATTTGCAGCAGCCGGACGACTAAACGCTCGCGCCAGCCGTCCTGTTCTTTGCGCACCGCTTCCGGCAAGACGCTTTTGAGGGCCGTCTCCGGCGCGCAGCAGTAATACTCCCCGATCCAGCGCGCCAGTTGCAGCACCTTGGGTGTGACGAGGGATTGCCGCCCGATGACTTTGGCGATGGCCCGGAGATTGGTATGCGGCGAATCCTCCAGCACCGCCGTCACCACGCCCATGACCTGACGCGGCCCGAAGGGCACCTTCACACGCGAGCCCACTTCCACCTGGGCCTCCAACTCGGAAGGGACCAAGTAGTCAAACTCGCGCCGCAAGGCGATTTCCAATGTGACCCGCGCAATCATGAACGACCGGAGAACTGTCTAGGGGATGCGGGCGGAGTCGAGTGGAAAATTAAGGAACCAATTATTGCATGCCGCCTGTCGCCGGTTTCAAATAGTAATATTGCAAACTGCCTATCGTCAGTTCCAAATAGAAATCATTGGTGCCTGCGCGCCGATTCTTGGCTTGGAGACTCAACAATTCGGGAAGAATTTTGGTTGCCTTCTTGCCCAAGTAGAAAAAATTACTGCTAGCACTGTTTTTCTCTGAGTCTGTCCCGGTTCTGAACACCTCAACCAGAATGGAAAGATATTCATCTGAATCCAACCCATAGACTGCCAAAGCTTGCTGCGCGCCCATGGAAGCGCGCTTATGATTTCTAGCTTTGGCCATTCGAACAATCTCGGGAATAATCGGTGAGGACTCATCACCGAGAGCTTTTAGAGAACAGACTGCCGCCGAGAGAGTTCCCAATTCTGGCAAATACATTTCACCAAAACCCAGTCTGTGACGTGTTTTGATCACCCACACCTCAAATTCCGATTCCCCGCGAATCTGTTTCAGAAGGAATGGAAACGTTTTCTTTCCCATCGCCCGAATGGGTGTTTCATACCCCTTGATAATCTTTTCATCAAAAAAGCCCTCACCCCGATCGCTAATATCGTTCAACATCTCAGCCTGCCACTCCGTCAGTGTCTTCCCCTGATACGAAGGCTCCTTCGGCACCAGCAACCACCAGAGCACTCCACCCAAAAGCAATATCACTGCGATTACCGTGCATTTTTTGCGTTTACTCATTTGGCCGGCCACACATGGTCCGTGGTGATAATCTTAATGATTTCCCCAGCTTTTGCCGCTGCAACGTGATTACCCGTCACCTTTAGCTGCTCCAATTCCGGGACGGCACCCGAAGCTTTGCCGCGGAGCCGGTAGAAAGCCTGACGGGCAAACTCATTGGAATCTCCTAGCTTCACTTCTTGCACCAATAATTGCAAAAATTCAGGGGAATTCGCGCCTGTCCTGCTGAGAATCTCCATGACCGACCGGCGCAATTCCGGTTCCCTGACCGTCAGCCGCAACAGTTCCGGTTCGATCTGCCGAGTTTGATCACCGAGCGTGATTAGTGTCATTTTGGCCAGATACCGTTCATGCAACTGCCGACTTCCGCTCACGAGGCTCCACCACTCACGTTGGCGGCAAAACTCGTTCACCCAATCTTCTGCTTTGGAGTTTTTGGTCTGCAGTTGCTTGAGCAAAACAGGGAAAACTTTGGGTCCCATTGCCGTAAATACCGGTGCATATTCCTGAGTTATGTCCTTTTGCTGCTGCTCGAGTGCTAGAAAGCCATCACCTAATGGGCGCAAGCCGCCTCGTGGGGGAACTTTAGCTAAATCTACGTTGATCTGGTTTTGCCACTCCGTCAGCGTCTTCCCCTGATATGAAGGCTCCTTCGGCACCAGCAGCCACCAGAGCAAACCCACTCCGGCCAAAAGGCTGGCACAGGCAATCGACCTGCCCTTGGTAATAGGGTGGCGGCTCTTGCATATGTCCCAAAAAATCTTCACCGGTCTACGATTCGAATTACGATCTCCAAGGTCTGGTCCATTTTACGCGCCTGATGCTCCTGTGCCTGTATTTTCTTGAGATCAGGTGCGATAGATCTGGCTTTGCCTTCCAAGATCAGCAATCCCTCCAGTGCCACATCGCGTTCTTTGGTATCACCGTGTCCGATCATTTCCACCAGCAATTGCAGGAACTCATCATCGCCCCATTCCATCCACGCCAAAGCTGCCACCACATTACACCGCAACTCGCGGTCCCGTTTCGCTAATCTGAGCAACCCAGGCGCTGCCGGATGAGCGTGCTTCTCCAGCGCTCCGAATGAAATGACGGCCCGGTGCCGGGCCTGCCATTGGTCCTGGTAAAAAGGCACCGGCCATCCCCGGTCCTCACATTGGCGGCGCAACCAAAGCTCGAAATCAGAATCTTTGGTCTGAATCTGCCAGAGCAGGAAGGGCAACGCATTTGTCCCCATCGGCTGCAAGCAGTGTCTGCCCATCTCGACCACATTATTGCGCCCTCTGCGAAGGAAGCCGGAACCATAATACACCCGTTCCATCTCCACCTGCCATTCCGTAAGCTTTTTCCCTCGATAGACCGGCTCCGGCGGCATTCGCCATTCTCTGAACCCCCAGGCGGACAACCCCAAAACCACGAGCGAAGCCAAAACCCACAGGCTGCTTATCCAGAACTTTTTACTTTTGAGACGGTTGAACATCTCCTTCGTCAGCGCAGTTGTTGTCTGACTTTGGAATCTAAATCCTTTAACGAGGTCCAGCAACCGCCCAAACAGCCCATTTCCAGATTCCCCCCTGTTTCCACCCCCTTTCGATGTTCAGAGTTGGGCGTTCGATGTTCGATGTTTCCCCAGCCCTTTTCTTCCTCCTTTGCTTTCTCCTGGATTCTGCATAACTTTCTGGCGTTCCCGGTGTTGTAGGAAGCAAGTCGTACCAATTTATCGACATTCGACAATGACCTATGGCGCGTAAACGCAATTTCGGCTGGATCATCTGGTTGGTCGTCCTCGGGGCCTTGGGCGGAGGCGGCTATTACGGCTGGCAGCAGATGGAGAAGAAGAAGGATGCCAAGGCCAAGCCCGTCTTCAATGTCGCCAAGATCGAGCGGGGCGATGTCGTCCAGCAGGTGACTGCTTCCGGCGCCTTGAATCCGGTCATCAATGTGCAGGTTGGCAGCCAGATATCGGGGCTCATCAAGAAGCTGCATGTGGATTTCAATTCCAAGGTCAAAGCGGGCGAAGTTGTGGCCGAGATCGATCCCGCCACCTACCAGACCCGTCTGCTGCAAGCCGAGGCCGATCTCTCCAGTGCCATGGCCAGCATGCAACTGGCCGAGGTGAACGCCAAGCGAGCCACAGAACTGTTCAAGGAAAAGCTCGTCTCCGAATCGGAATACGACACCGCCCAGGTCAACCTTACCCAGGCCAAAGCCCAGGTGCAGACCCGCAAGGCGCAGGTGAACAGTGCCAAGGTGGACTTGGAACGCTGCACCATCGTCGCCCCCATCGATGGCATCGTCATCGATCGTAAAGTGGATGTCGGCCAGACCGTCGCGGCGAGCATGAACGCCCCCCTGCTCTTCATGATCGCCAATGACCTGACCAAGATGCAGATCAACGCCAGCGTGGCGGAAGCGGACATCGGCGGCGTGGAGGTGAATCAGGAGGTGAAGTTCACGGTGGATGCCTTCCCCGGTCGCGAGTTCATCGGCAAGGTCGTGCAGGTGCGCAACTCACCCATCACCGTCCAGAACGTCGTGACTTACGACACCATCATCGACGTGGACAACAGCGACAACAAGCTCAAGCCGGGCATGACGGCCAATGTGCAGATCATCACCGCCAAGCGCGCAGGCACCATCCGTATCCCGAATTCCGCGCTGCGCTTCAAGCCCGCCAATGCCCCGACCGCCAGCACTTCAGCCGGTGGCACCAATGCCCCGGCCAGCTCCACCAAGAGCGGGGATGTGCCGCAGACTCCCGAAGCGATGGTCGCCAAGGTGAAGGAACTGCGGGACAAGGGCGAATCCATGAGCGAGGAGATGCGCACCAAGATGCGGGAGATGATGCAGTCCGGCAAGATCACCCCGCAACAACTCGGCTTCACGGGTGGAGGCCCCGGCGGTGGTGGTGGACGCAGCGGTGGCAAGGGCGGTGGCGGCAAAGCCCGTCCGGCATCAGATCGCCCGGCGACACGCACAGTCTATGTGGTGGACAGCTCGATCAACTCCACCAACTTGACCGTGGCGGATATGAAGCCCGTCACTATCAAGACCGGCATCACCGACGGCATCTACACGGAAGTCTCCGAGGGCTTGAAGGAAGGCGATGTCATCGTATCCGGCCAGGTGCTGACCACGACCAGCGCGGCGGGCCAGCCCACGAATCCTTTCGGCAGCTCCTTTGGCCGTCGTTAAGCCGATCCCAACCATCCAATACGCACGTGAGCCAGCCAAACTCCAGCAACGGCGCGGATAGCACGAAGCAGCCGGTCATCCGGTTGAAGGATGTGCACAAGACTTACTTCACGGGTGAACTGGATGTGAAGGCCGTGCAGGGCGTGACGATCGACATCTATCCGGGCGAATTCGTCGCGCTCATGGGCGCTTCCGGCTCCGGCAAGTCCACGATGATGAACATCCTCGGCTGCCTGGACCGAGCAACGAAGGGGGAATACCTCTTGGACGGCATCGACGTCTCCGAGCTGGACCGCGATGACCTGGCCGACATCCGCAATGAGAAGATCGGCTTTGTCTTTCAGGGCTTCAATCTGCTCTCACGCACCTCAGCCCTGGAGAACGTGGAATTGCCCATGCTTTATTCGCGGCACAAACGGTTTGAAGACCGCGAAGAAAAAGCGACCCAGGCGCTGGAGCTGGTCGGCTTGGGGAATCGCCTGGATCACACGCCGAACCGGCTCTCAGGCGGCCAGCAACAACGCGTGGCCATCGCGCGGGCGTTGGTGAACGATCCGGCCCTGATCCTCGCTGACGAGCCGACGGGTAATCTGGACAGTAAGACGAGCATCGAGATCATGGGCGTGTTCCAGAAACTCAATGACCAGGGCATCACCATCATCATGGTCACCCATGAACTGGACATCGCCCAATACACGAAGCGCAACATCGTGATGCGCGACGGCAAGGTGGTCACGGACAAGCAGGTGGAGAACCGCCTGCTGGCCGAGGAAGAACTGCAAAAACTGAAGGTGGCTTCCGAAGCCATCCAAATGATCCCGTCATGAGATTTTTCGCCGCCTTTCGGATCGCGTTCCGGGCTTTGCTTCGGAACAAGATGCGCGCCGTGCTCACGATGCTCGGCGTGATCTTCGGCGTGGGTGCGGTCATCACCACGGTGAGCCTCGGTGATGGTGCGAAATTCATGGTGCAGCAGCAGATCGCCACGATGGGCGAGAACGTGATGCTCATCTTTGCGGGCGATTTCCGGCGTGGCGGTGTGAGTTTCGGTTCGGGAAGTTCCTCCGCCCTTACTTTGGATGACGTGGAGGCGATCCGGCGCGAAGTGCAGGGGGTGCGCAATGTCAGCCCGGAAGTCAGCACCAGCCGGCAGGTGATTGCCGGTGGTCTGAACACCTCCACCAGCATCACCGGTGTTTCCCCGGAGTATTTCGCAATCCGTTCCTGGACGCTGAAAGATGGGGCCTTCTTCTCGGAACAGGACATCACCACCGCCTCCAAGGTGGCTGTCATCGGTGCCACCACGGCCAAGAATCTTTTTGAAGGCAGCAGTGCGATCGGTCAGGTCGTGCGGGTCAGCATGGGTGGCTCCAGCGGCGGCGGCAGCATCCCTTTTACCATCATTGGGGAACTCAACGCCAAAGGCGCTTCCGCGGGCAGTTTCCGTGACTATGACGACTGCCTCATCATCCCCTATACCACGGCGATGAAGCGGTTGCTGAACACCACGTCCATCCGCGGCATCAATCTCCAGACGGAGACGATGGAGGTCATGCCCGCGGTCGGCCAGCAGCTCACCAACCTGCTCCGGCAGACGCACCGCATCACCGCCGGTCGCCCGGATGATTTCACCATCCGTTCGCAGGAGGAACTCGCCACAGCCATGAGCGCCACACAGGAGACCATGCAATACTTGCTGGGCGGTGTGGCCATCGTGTCCTTGCTCGTCGGCGGCATCGGCATCATGAACATCATGCTCGTCAGCGTCACCGAGCGCACGCGGGAGATCGGCATCCGCATGGCCTTGGGCGCGCGACCGCGCGATGTGCTGCTGCAATTCCTCATCGAAGCCGTGACCCTGAGCTGCACCGGCGGTGTGCTGGGTATCGTGCTCGGCATGGTCGCTTCCAAAGTCCTGACCCAAGTGAAGAACTGGCCCACCCTGACCTCGCCGGATGCCATCATGTACAGCTTCGCCTTCAGCGTCTTCGTCGGCATCTTTTTCGGCTTCTACCCCGCACGCAAGGCGGCGCAGCTCGACCCGATCGATGCGCTGCGGTACGAGTAAGGGACTCTTTAAAAGGGTTAAATCGTTGAGCCGTTACATGGGTTTCATTTCACGTTTTAACCTTTTTAACCATTTAACGATTTCCCTTCTTTTCCATCCATGTTAACGACGCACTCGTCTAATGTTCCGCGTCATCTTCCACCTCGACATGGATGCGTTTTACGCCTCCGTCGAACAGCGCGACCGGCCTGAGCTGAAGGGCAAGCCGGTTATCGTCGGCTCGCCGCCGACGCAGCGCGGCGTGGTCAGCGCCTCCAGTTACGAGGCGCGCAAGTTCGGCGTGCGCTCCGCCATGCCCAGCATGACGGCCGGGCGGTTGTGCCCGAACGGTATCTTCATCCGCCCACGCATGGAAGCGTACAAGGCCGAGTCCCATGCCATCATGGCCATCCTGCAACGGTTCATCGGCGAACTTATCCAGCAGGTCTCGGTGGATGAGGCTTATATGGATGTCTCGGCGCGTTGCCAGGCGGAGACGCATGACGCCAGCTTGGAAAGCGCGTTGCCGCTAGCCCGTGAGATCAAGGCGGCAATCAAGCGCGAACGCGATCTCACCGCCACCATCGGCATCGCGCCGAACAAGCTGCTTGCCAAGCTGGCCAGTGATTATCAAAAGCCCGATGGGCTCACGCTCATCCGGGAATCGGAGAAGGTCGCGTTCCTGCGTCCACTGCCTGTGCGCTCGCTGCACGGCATCGGCAAGGTGACGGAAGAGACCTTGCATAACGCGGCCATCAGGACCGTGGGCGACTTGCAAGATTACAAAGGCGATCTGCGCGCGCTCGTCGGCTCATGGGGACCGGAGCTGAAACGCTTTGCCTTCGGCGATGACAATCGCCCGCTGGAACTGGGCGATGATATCAAGAGCATCAGCAGCGAGAACACCTTTCTCAAAGACACCGATGACCGGCCCATCCTGCGGGCGTGCCTGAAAGAACAGGCGGAGGAGATCGCCGGTAAACTCGCCCGGCGTCGCCTCGCGGCGCACACGATCCAGGTCAAGGTGCGCTACAGCGATTTCACGACGCTCACACGTCAGATCTCGTTCGAGGAATCCGTCATCGAGGCGAAGGATATCTACCGCTTTGGGTGTTGGTTGCTGGCAAAGGAGAAACTAGTGAATCGGCCTTTGCGCCTTATCGGACTTGGCGTCAGTGGATTGACGGAATTGCGGGTGCAGCAGTTGCACCTGCCTTTTGAGCAAGCATCGACAAAAGGCACGGTTCAGTGACCAATGCTCCAGTGGATCAATGCGCTGGCGCCGCCGCCTCATCCTTGCCCGGGCGCAAGAAGCTCAGCGGCTGACGGCAGAAGCGTTGCCAGAGGGCCTGATAGATGGCCTGACGTTCGGAGGCTGCCACATCACGTGCGCCGATGGCCACCCACATGGCCAGGCCGAAACTCACCAGCACATTGATGGCGCCGATGGAAAGCACTCCAATCAGCCCCAGCCAGAAGGCATAAGTATAAACCACTTCTGTCCCCAGCGTGTAAACGGCCGCCGCAAACTGACCGGTACCCACAGTCACATGCCGGACATCGATAGGCAGCCACGTCATCGCCCCGAGCACCGGGAGGATGCCCATCAGAAAACCGAGCAGGATGTTGCTCGTCAACCCGGCGATATTGTCATCAAGAAACTTAGCAAGTTTGGCCGCGCCTTCCGGTCCGAAGATGAATTGCAGACGCGGGCTGTTCGTCATGCCCGCGCGCAGCCGGTGATAGGCGAACCAATTGTCCGCGAAACCCGCTGAGAGGCCGGTGAACCAAAGCAAGACACCAGTAAAAGCCGCGTAAAAAGGCGTCATGCCCAGCACAGACAATGAGGACAAGGTTTTCTCCGCCTTCTCCACTCCGATGAGCGGCTCGGCCATGACCATGCTGCCGATCCAGGCGATGAGCATGGCACCAGGGAAGGTCAGTGCGAGATTGCCCACGATGGCGGCCGTCTGGGAACGGATGAGGCAGACGATCTCATCCACCAGCTTTTCCAATGCGACCGGGTCGCGCACGTTGTGCATCTTCGCCGCGATGGCAGGTGCCGTGGTAGCCGGCTGCTTGGTCGCCAGGGTAAAACCAGACAGTTGGATCGCAACGAAGGAAACAGCGTAATTGAAGCCCAGCACCACGCCCTCCACCAGTTGCGGAAATGGGATGGCGGACAGGGCGAATTTCAGCCAGGTGGTCAGCGCCATGATGACACCACCGCCCGCGGCATGCCGGAACATCTCGTTGTATTGCTTCCGGTCCCGTGCGATGTAGTGCTCGCCCGTCTCCGCTGTCCGCTCGACCATCTTGCGCGTGAGCAGTTGGAAATTGCCCTTGAGCAAGGAGCGCACGCCACGATGATCCTGGTGCTCGCGAATGAGCTGGGCAATGAAGCCCGCCATGTGCGTCATCGGGGCCTGCTGGTTCAGCATCAATTCCAGCAACGTTTCCATGCGCTGCAACTGTTTCGCCATCCGGTCGAGCTGATAGACGATGTCCGTGCTGACGCCGAACTCCTCCAAGTGCGAATAGGCCGTATCGATCGCCTTGCTGCAGTTCTCGATCTGGGCACGCAGGTAATTCAACTCGGCAGTCAGCTCAGCTGCCGGCTTCGTGCGCCGCATCGTGAGCAGGGCTTCCGTCGCCGCGGTGAGCTTGAAGAAGGGCAGTTCACGGAAATGTTTTCGGGTGATGCGCGTGCGGATCTCCAAGGAAGTGCCCGTGATGCGCACGCTGGCGGCGAGCTGGACGAGCGCCTCCTCCATGTCCACCTGGAGATTGTCCCATTCCGTTTCCGCCGTTTCGAGGTCACCAGCCACCAATTCAGTCAACCGCTTGAGCGTCGGTTCCTCAAGCCGTTCGAGCCAGTCGGGGTCTTCACCGTGGGGAAAGAGCCGGTCGAAGAGCATACCCAGCTCGCCGCTGTAGGGGCGGTCGGGCAGAAACCGTTCACCCAACCGGATGGCCACCTCACGGAACAGGCCATGCTCACGCGGGATGCCCGTCTCGCAAAACAGATCGAGCGCGCTGGTGTCCCGCAGGATGGAGCGCAAGGTGCGCGCCACGGCGATGCGTTGCGCCTCATTCCGCTCCAGCGTCTGGAGGAGGAACTTCACGCGGGCGGCTTGCACCTTGCCGCGTGGGGATTCCACATCCGCCAAGGTATCGGCTGGTCGGCGAACCCATTCGAGCAAGTCGCACAGCCAGTGAAGGCGCACCTCGATGGAGTCCTTGGGCGAAGCCGTGGCGAGCAAAACATCGAGCGCCGGCGTCCGCACGAAAGGCGAGCGGAGCCGTTGCCAGACTACTTTGCATTGAGCGAACCAGCCCATCTTGCGGACAAATTACGCGAACCAGACAGCGACGACAATGTCCGGGAGTGAAAATCCGGAAACTATTTTCAGGTTAATCCGCTGTTGTTTAACGGCTCCACGCTGCTTTAATGACTCCGTGGCCAAACCGCTGACACCTGAGACCGACGATCTGCCCTCCGCACTATTGCGGGTGGCGGCGCATATCATCCAAAACGCCAACGACGAACGTCCGGCGGATGCGCTGCTGCGCCATGAACTGAAGGCCCGCAAGGTGACCCGCGCCGATGCCCGGGACATCAGCCAGCTGGTGTTCGATTATTACCGCTGGTACGGCTGGTTGCAGCATCTGCACTCGCTTTATCCACGTATCAAGCTGGCGAAACAACTGGCGAAGAAATTCGAAGAACGTCCGGATTCCTTTACAGCGGAATCCTTGCAGAACAACAGCGTGCCGTCGTGGACAAAGGAAGTGATGGAGGTGACCGTCGAGTGGGCGAAGGCTTTGCAGATGGCACCGAATCTGTGGTTGCGGGCCCGCGTTGGCCAGGACCAGAGCTTGCGCGAGAAGCTTGGTATCTTCGAGGATTTCTCCGTGCCCGGTCTGCCCGAGGCCATCCGTTATGATGGCGAGGCGGACCTGTTCCGTTCCCAGGAATTTCATGCGGGCGAGTTCGAATTGCAGGACATTGCCTCGCAACTCGTCAGCATGTTTTGCGCGCCGCAGCCGGGCGAGACCTGGTGGGACACGTGCGCGGGTGAAGGTGGCAAGACGCTGCACCTCGCCGACTTGATGCATAACAAAGGCCTCGTCTGGGCCTCGGACCGCGCCGACTGGCGGTTGAAGAAATTGAAGCTGCGCGCGAGCCGGGCGAAGTGCTTCAACTACCGTTCCGCCCTCTGGGATGGCAGCGCCAAGCTGCCGACGAAGGCCAAGTTCGACGGCATCCTTGTGGATGCTCCGTGCAGCGGTATCGGCACGTGGCAGCGGAATCCCCATGCGCGCTGGAGCACCACGAAGAAGGACGTCACCGAACTGGCGCTTGTGCAGCGCAATCTGCTGGAGCGGGTGGCGAACTCGGTGAAGCCCGGCGGCAAACTGATCTACTCAGTGTGCACGCTCTCCAATCCGGAAACCATCGAGACAGCCGACCACTTCACCCGCATCCATCCGGAATTTGAGCCGCTACCGGTGCCCGAGAGCCTGGCTAATGCGGTGGAGAGCGACCAACCCGGTCAATACTGGGCGTGGCCGCAGAAGCTCGGCGGTAACGGCATGTTCATCGCCGGATGGCGGCGAAAGGCCTAAGCCGCCTTCGGCGCAGCAGTGCTGGCGCGGGCGAGCACTTCGGCGGAAAGCCGCTGGGTCACCGGGCGTTCCCCGGCCAGCAGTTTGTTCATGGATTCCATGGCGGCCACACCGAGACGGAATTTCGGCTGACGCACGGTGGTGAGCGGCACGCGGAAATACTCGCTGGTCAATACATTGCCGAAACCCATCACCGAGATGTCCTGCGGGATGCGCAGGCCTTGATCCAGGAACAGATTCGCCGCCCCGATGGCCACGAGGTCATTCACCGTCTGGATGGCCGTGACCTGGCAGGATTCATTCAGCATCTGGAGCGCGGCATTGCGGCCTTCTTCAATGGTATTGCCGGCAGCAAAGATGATGCGGTCGTCTTGCTCCACGCCAGCTTCCTTCAAAGCGCGACGATACCCTTCAAGCCGTTCTTGTGATGAAGGTGAAGATTGCTGGCCGGCAAAGAAGGCGATGCGGCGGTGGCCCAGTTCGAGCAGATGTTTCGTGGCCAGGTAGCTGGCCCCGATGTCATCCGTCTCCACATTCACGAAGTTTTCGCAGAACGGTGCATTGTGACCGAGGATGACCGTGGGCGTGCCGTGTTTCACCAGTTCATCATAGATCGGCGCCTTCTGGCCCAGACGATAGACGGGCACGATGAACAGGCCATCCACGCGCCGGGAGAGGAAACGACGGATGTACATCTCCTCGCGCGCGGGCTGGTTCAGCGTATGTCCAAGAATGACTTCATACCCCATCTCAAAGGCACGCTCCTCGATGGCCATGACCATGCGGGCATACAGCGGATTCGTGGAAGAGGCGATGAGCAGACCGAACAGCTTGGCGCTGCGGCTGCGCAATCCACGGGCCAGCACGTCCGGCACATAACCCATGTCCTCGGAGAGTTTGCGGACGCGGGCCTTGGTGGCGGCGGAGATGTCGGGGGCGTCACGCAGGACCTTGGAGACGGTCATGACGGACACACCGGCGGCTTGGGCGATATCTTTTAGACGAACCATGTGAAAAGGGGGAAGCAAGGCAGCAGCCAAGAACCATCCGGCCGGACCGATGCCGAAACTGATGATTCTCTGACCGTGCGCATGGACTTAGACATTGGAGCCGCTCCAGCTTAGTTTTTGCCGGAGCGTTTTGAAGAAAGAACTGCCTTTCAACCGTATCAGGCTAAGGCGGTGGCGGCTGCGACAGAAGACAATTTCGTCGCCCGCCTTCAGGGGCATCTCCACCTGGCCATCCGCCGCCAGCAAGGTCTCGGGCTTCTGATTCAGCACGCGGACACTGATGGTGGAATTCAGGCTCAGGATGACGGAACGGTTGGAAAGCGTATGCGGACAGATGGGCGTGAGCGTGAACACTTCGGCCGAGGGGCTGACAATCGCGCCACCCGCCGAGAGCGAGTAAGCCGTGGAACCCGTGGAGGAGCTGAGTATGAGACCGTCGCAGCGGTAGCGCGTGAGCATCTCCTCATCCACACGCACCTCCAGCTCGATCATCCGCGAGGCGGCACCGCGGCTGATGACGAAATCATTGAGCGCGCACTGGACGAACTCTTGCTTGTTCACCTCGCCGTGCGCCTCGATCAGCCAGCGGGCGTCCAGATCGAATTCCCCCGCCCAGACCATGGCGATGGCTTCCTTGACGTTCTTGGAAGAAACGGCGGTGAGAAAACCCAGGCTACCGACGTTGATGCCGAGCACGGGTGTTTGCACGCCGTGCAGATCGCGGGCGACACTCAACATGGTACCGTCCCCGCCGAACACCACGACCAGGTCCACCGCCCGGGCCAGGGCCGCGACATTCAATCTGGAGCCGGATTTATCACCCATGAACGCCGCCGTGGCCTCTTCCATGACCACCGTGCGACCGCTGGCCTCGATGGCACGCACCGCCTGGCGGACCACCTGACGGCAGGCGGTCTTGGCCGTGTTGGCGATCAGGCCCACGCGGGTCATCTGTTCAGCTCGTTTTTTCAAGCAGCACCAAAAATTCTTTGTTCCCGGCCGGTCCCAGCAGCGGTGATTCCGTCAGTCCGAGCCACAGCAGATTCTTCCGTTGTTTGATGAATTCCGCAAAGTCTTTGATCACCCGGTCATGGATGAGCGGGTCGGTGATCACGCCTTCGCCCGCATCCACATCTTCCTTGCCGGCCTCGAACTGCGGCTTGATGAGCGCCACGATGCGTCCGCCGGGCTTCAAGAACTCCACGGCCACCGGAACGATCTTGCGCAAGGAGATGAATGAGCAATCGATCGTGATGATGTCCACCAGCGCAAAACCTTCGCCAAAACTGGCCTTGGTCAGATTGCGCGCATTCGTCTTCTCCATCACCACCACGCGCGGATCCTGCCGGAGCTTCCAGGCGAGTTGGGCATTGCCCACATCCACGGCATAGACCTTGGTCGTGCCCGCTTGCAGCAGACAATCGGTGAAACCACCGGTGGAGGCACCGAGATCGATCGCCACCGTGCCGGGAGTCTTGACCTGAAAATACTTGAGGGCGTGTTCCATCTTCAGGCCGCCCCGGCTGACGTATTTCTCAGGGACATCCAGCGTCACCTCGTCGCCAGGTTTCACGTCGTCGCTGGCCTTGTGGGCGCGTTGCTGGTTTACCCGGACGGTGCCGGCGAGGATGGCCCGCTTGGCCTTCTCACGGCTCTCGCACAATCCCCTTTCCACCATTGCCTGGTCCAAGCGCGTCATGAACCTGAAACACTAAGGCCGCAGAACACGGCCGGAGAATGAGAATCGCGGGCAGGCATCAGACCTTGCCCTGGGCGATGCGGTTTTGGGTGTCGCGATAAGTGGCGTAAAAGATGTCGGATTCGCCGACAATCTTCTGCACCACCTGGCCGAGGTTGGCGATGTCCACCACATTGATCACCGCCTGCACGCTTTGTTGATAAGCCTGCATGGGGTGCAAGGTCTGGAAATTCGAGCCGATCAGAAAGAACACCGAATGACGGCGGCGGCCCATGGGCATCCACTGGATTGCCTTCAAGGTGGTATTGTCTTCCGGCGTATCCGAAGAGAAGCACTCCTCGATGATGACCACCTGGTACTGGAGCTGGGGATAGCGGGCGACGAACTCCGCCTCGTTGGTGACGTGGTGCACCTTGTAGCCCAGTTCGGCCAGCATGCCCTGGCAGATGGCGATCAGCTCCGGGGAGGTGAGGCATAGCAAGGCCGGTTTGTCGTCCGGTCCGATGAATTCGAATTCCATGCTTGGGAGTGGTTAGGTCTTCAACTTGAGCTTCATCGAGGGGAGCGGCGCTGCTTCGCCACCGCCGGCCGGCTTGGTATCTGCACCTTTTTGCATCGAGAGATTGCTGATGTTCGACGTGAGTTCGCCGCGCTTCTTCTTGACGTTGTCGATACCGCGGGTGACCGGACCTTTCTTGGTGCAGTAGAGCAGGGCGGTCTCTTCCGTGATGAGCCCCTGCTCGAAACAGTCGATGACGGTCTGATCGAAGGAGCGCCAACCGAACGTCTGGCTCGCCTCGATGATTTCGTAGAAGGTCTTGCCCTCGCTTTCACCATAGGTGATGGAGTCTTTCGTACGGAGGTTGTTGCCCATGATCTCCAGCAACGCCACGCGGCCCCCGCCGACCTTCGGGGCCAGACGCTGGCTGATGACCCAGCGCAAGGTGTCGGCCAGACGCAGCCGGATCTGCTCCTGCTCGTCCGTCTCGAACATACCGAGGATACGGTTGATCGTCTGACCAGCATCGATGGTGTGCAGCGTGCTCACGACCAAGTGGCCCGTTTCCGCCGCGCTCAGGCCGATCTCGACCGTCTCGCGGTCACGCATTTCGCCGACCAGAATCACCTTGGGCGCCTGACGGAGAGCAGCGCGCAAGCCGCTCGCGAACTTGTCGAAGTCCGTGCCCATCTCGCGCTGGTTGAAGGTCGCCTTCTTCTGCGGATGCACGAATTCAACGGGGTCTTCCAGCGTGATGATATGGATGGACTTGGATTCGTTGATCTCGTTGAGCAATGCCGCCAGCGTGGTGGATTTGCCGGAACCGGTCGCGCCGGTGACCAGCACGAGGCCGGTCTTTTCCTTGGCGACCTGGTGGAAGATGTCCGGCAGCTTGAGCTGTTCGAGCGTCGGGATCTTCGTATTCAACTTACGCAGCACGACCGAGTAATTCCCGCGCTGTGAGAAGATGTTCACACGGAAGCGCGCCTTGCCCTGCAGGTAGTAGGACGAGTCGCAGGAACCGGTGCGCAGCAGGTCTTCCGTCAGACGGCGGCCGCCATTCACGAGGTTCAGGGCGATCATCTCCGTCTGGTACGGCGTGAGCTTCTCCACCGGCGGCTCGATGGCAACCCCGACCAACTGGCCGGAGGACTCCACCTGCAAAGGTTTCTCCACCGTGATGTTGAGATCCGAGACGTCGTTCTGCGAATCCAGCATCGTGCCCAGGATATAATCAAGTTCGGTTACGCGCATAACGAGCAGTTACGGTAGCTGACCTAAGAGTTTTCCAAAACCGGCTAAAATCATCACCAGCTTACATGCCGTCATCATCCTCGGGCGGATGCGAGAGGAAGGGACGGAATTTTTTCTTGTCGAGGCACTTGTCGTAGGCCTCTTCCGGCGAGATGCGTTTCATCTTCAGGTGATCCATGATCGCGTCGTCCAGCGGCTGGTTGCCCAGCTTCTTGCCGACCTGGATCATACCGGGGATCTGATGCGTCTTCGCCTCACGGATAAGGTTCGCGATAGCGGTGGTGACCACCAGGATCTCCAGCGCGGCCACGCGGCCTTTCTTGTCGATGCGTTTGAACAGGTTCTGTGCCACCACACCTTTGAGAGCTTCCGAGAGAGTCGCCCGCGTCTTGTTCTGCTGATCTGCCGGGAACACGTCGATGATACGGTCAATCGTCTTCGCCGCACTTTGCGTGTGCAGCGTACCGAAGACCAAGTGACCCGTGCTGGCTGCTGTCAGCGCCAGTTCGATCGTTTCCAAGTCACGCATCTCACCCACCAGAATGATGTCCGGGTCTTCACGCAGCGCGCCTTTCAGCGCGGAGGCGAACGACCGCGTATGGATGCCCACCTCGCGATGGTTCACCAGGCAGTTCTTGCTCTCATGCACGAACTCAATCGGGTCTTCCACCGTCAGGATATGGTCCTTCCGGTTCTTGTTGCAGTAATCGACGATCGCCGCGAGCGTGGTGGACTTGCCCGAGCCCGTGGGTCCCGTCACCAGCACCATGCCCTTGTGCAACATGCCGAATTTCTTCAACACTGGGGGCAGGGGGGCATCGAACTTCTCGAAATCCTCGAACGACAGCACCTTGCTTGGGATCGCGCGGAACACCGCCGACACGCCGTTCTTCTGGTTGAAGAAGTTCGCACGGAAGCGGGACACCCCGGGAATCTCATAGCCGAAGTCTACGTCGCCCGTTTCTTCGTAAACTTTGATCTTATATTCCGGCGCGATCTCGTAGAGCATCGCCTTCAGTGAATCGCTCTCCAGCGGCGGATAATCCACGCGATGAAGCTCACCGTTGATGCGCAGCATGGGCGGATTGCCGGATGCCAAGTGCAAGTCCGAGGCCTTTTGCTCGAACATGAGGTTGAAGAAGGCGTCAATCTTTGCCATAGATTCCTCTGTCTGTTGGTGAATCCTAAGCGTACCGGTTCACTCTAGGCAAGCAATTGAATCAATTAGCCGACATCATCCGGCAGGAAGTGGGGCAGGGGGGACCCCTGTCCTTCCATCGCTACATGGAGCTGGCCCTCTACCATCCGGCGCTGGGCTACTATGAAAAGCCGGTGCCGGACCAAACCGGCCGCCAGGGTGATTTCTACACCAGCGTCAGTGTCGGCCCGGTTTTCGGCGAATTATTGGCCCGCTTCATCCTTGCCCAGACCCGGGAACTCTCCCGGCCCATGCACATCGTGGAAGCCGGGGCGCACACGGGCCATCTGGCCCGGGACATCCTGCAAACGCTCCAGTCCATTGCCCCTGAATTGCTGGCGCAAACGCAGTACCGCATCCTCGACCCCTCACTAAACCGCCGCGCTGCCCAAGCCGAGACTCTCGCTGCCTTCGCCGACACCGTAACTTGGGCGAACGGCCTCGCCGATTTGCCCGATAACTCCCTGCGCGGCGTCATTTTGTCCAATGAACTCCTCGACGCCTTCCCCGTCCACCGCCTCGGCTGGTCCGCCGCGGATCAAGCCTGGTTCGAATGGCTCGTGGACTGGCGGGAGGGTGATGACACCCCCACCTGGTATCGCACCGAGCCCGGCGAACTGCCTGCCGCCCTCAAACCGCACCTTCCCAAGCCTGCTGCTGAACTCGCCGCGCTGCTGCCTGATGGCTTCACCACCGAGATCTGCCCGGAAGCCGCCACTTGGTGGGGCACCGCCGCCCGCAAACTCAACGCCGGCTGCCTCCTCACCTTCGATTACGGCCTCGAAGCCCTCGACTTCCTTAGCCCCGAGCGCGCCCAAGGCACCCTTCGCGCCTACCGAAACCATCGCCTCGTGGATAATCCACTGGCGAATCCCGGCGAGCAGGACCTCACCGCCCACATCAACTTCACCGCCCTCCGTGAAGCTGGCGAACAAGCCGGCCTCGTGACCAGACACGATGAAGCCCAGGCCCGCTTCCTCACCCGTGTCCTGGCACAGGCCAACCAAAGCGCCAGCCCGCGCACCGATTTGAAATGGAGCCCCTCCCAGATCCGTCAATTCCAGACTCTGACCCACCCTGACCACCTCGGCTGCAGCTTCCGCGTGCTGGCCCAACAACGCTAAACCGCGTAGCCGCCGAAGTGATGCGGCGAAACTGTCTCCCCCTCGCATCCGCGAGGAAAGATTCCTAGCCACGGGTTTTCAACCCGTGGTGTGACCGCCCAAACATCCGCGCGTCACGTAGTGACGCCAGAGACCCGCTCTCCGTCACATCCATCGCCTGTGGATTGTCTCCGCACGGAAAACTTGCGTACGTCGCCAAATGCATCGCCCGCAACGAAGACCCGTAAGCTTGCGTCTCAAAACAACCAGCAGACGACGGCCAGAGATTTTTCAGACAAACTCTAAGAAATCTCCCCCTCGCGTGTCATACCAGTATGAAACATTCTCTCCGCGTCTCCTTTATCGCCTTTCTCCTGGTCGCCTTGGTCAGCCCGTGCCTCGGCATGATGAGTATCGCCATGGTGACACCCCAAGCTGCCAAAGAACTCGGCCTCGACCTCCGTTTCAAAGACAGCGGCCCTGACGCCGTCTGGGTGGAACTCGAATTTACCCCCAAGGGCCAGCTCAAAGAATTCCAGCACGTCAGCTTGGAGATTGCTGACGGCGATAAACTGCTGCTAGGCTACACCCCGCTGAAAGAAACGCGTGAGGGCGGCAAAGTCACCGTCCGTTTCATGGCCAGTCGCGCCTATGTGGACAAGATCACCTTGCGGATCGTGACCGGTTTTCCCTCGAACTACAGCGGCCACGACCTGCGCTTGAAAGAATTCATCAAGCCGGAAAAAACACGCTAGCCGCGCAGTGGCCGCACTCCTCCTAACCCGATGAACTGGCCTCATCATCCCCCGCAAAAACCTGTTCCACCGCCTGCACCGCCTCCAGTTCATCCTCGCCCGTCACCTCGATCTCCAGCGTGGAGCCCATCACCGCGCACAGGCTGATCACGCTGATGATGCTCCGCAGATTCGCCACCTGCCCACCGCAATGTATGCGGATGGTCGAATGAAAGCTTTGCCCCAGGCGCACCAGTTTGGCCGCCGCCCGCAGATGCAGCCCTTTCTCCCACGGCACGATGACACGACGCGTTGTCATATCTTTGTTAGACAAGCGCGTGAGCGGATGCGTTCAGCTTAAAGACGCACCAACCACTCCAGACTGGCTTTCACCTTCACGACCCGGCAAATTCCACACCAGCAAGCACAGGTGCAATCATGAAAACTCAAGACCGCTACCTTTCCTTCGTGCGCTGGAGAGATGAAGATCAGGCTTGTGTAGGGTATTGCCCTGACTTGTTCCCCTCGGGTGGCGTGTGTCACGGCACCTCAGCCGTGGAAGCGTTCACGCGACTTTGCGAAAACATTGAGGACACCTTCACGACCGCCGAAGCTCAAGGCTTGCCTTTGCCCGTTCCGCAAACACGCCCGATGAAAGAAGTGGAGTTAGCTGCATAGCGGTTTTGGATGCCCCTATGAACAGATTCGCCGCAATACTGTTGCTTATAAGTTGCTGCGTTGGCTGTCGAACGACCGGCCCGGAAAAGGAGGTTGTCAGGAAGCTAACACCAGAATACGGCTTCGTGATAGAAGGGCCGAATATCGAAATGTTGTTCCAGCAACCCTCGAGAACAGAACCACAGCCTGATAGCTTCTGGCAGCCCACACCGGAAGACATTCAAAACTTGGAAGCGGATTTCCGGCACTATGGACGCAAAGTGATTGAGGACTGGAACGATCCTTGGTCCACCTACGCCCGGCAATACGCAGGCTTCATTCGCGAGAATCAAAAATTTATCTACTGCAATTTCTTTCCCTTGGACTTGGAGGAGGAAAGAAATATCCAGAACCGTGGCCGCTTTCTCCGCACATTCCCCGTTTTGATCGCGGATGGCGGCCCCCGTTTCTTTGGCGTCGTCTATGATGTTGAAAAACGCCGCTTTTCAGATTACCAATCCAACAATAGAACACCCGGCCGTCGCCAAAAATGAATCACTTGCCGAAATCCCACTCGAAACCCAAAACCAGAAACTCGTAACCCCTCCCTGACTACGTCGCCGGCACGAACTTCTGAAACACCAGCGCCGCGCCGAACAGCAGCAGGAACGCCAGTGTCATCACCGGGGAACCACCCGCGATCGCCAGCAAGTCCACCAGCACGATGCCCGCGAGTAATCCTGAAACCGTGCGCCCGATGTTCCTTTCCTCCGCCCCCGCCCAGAACGTGGACCGCAGGCACCAGATCACCCAGCCGATGAGCAACGCCGAGAACCACAACCCCGCCAGCCGGTAATCTGGCCCGTTCACGATATACGCCAGCACCACCGGTGCCGCCATGAACAGGCTCGGCCAGAAACGCAGGAGAC
>CAZPUL010000015.1:0-103968 GCA_964589735.1 uncultured Verrucomicrobiota bacterium
TCGGGGCCCGTAAGCTGGGGGGCGAACTGGACGTCGAACAGGGTAGGATTGTACGCCTGATCGGGGAATCCATGAGTCACTGCGGAACCAGCCGGGTCATTGAACGGACACTGAAGCTGGACTCCCAATCGTAGGGAGGAGGTAACGACACAGCACAGGGGTCGGGTGGTTGCATTGCTCTTTGAAATAATTCCCTAAAGGGAATGCAGAGCCGGCCGAAGGTCGGCCTCCCATGATGGGGAGGGGAAAGGCGCTGGGCGTTTTTGATGACGCCGGGCGCGCTCACTCCTCACCCCAGCCCTCTCCTCATTAGAGGAGAGGGAGGAGAGGTCACGTGCTTCGGCAAGGGTGGGGGCTTGGTTATCACGGTGCCTTGACGGAAAAGGTCAGGGCGGCGCCGGTTGCACCGGAGGCCACCACACCACCGCCCTACCGGATTTTGGGTTTCTGCGTTTCTTTGTGGAGTGGCTGGCGGGGGTTTGGTGCGGGAGGTGTGGACTGGTGGCTAGAGTGCCGCAGAACAGGATGCTACTGCGAGAGTGTCACATCAAACAAACTGGATGGCAGGCCGCTTCGGGGGAAGTGATGGCATCACGGGCCTATGGGAAACAGGCGGTTCGTTAAAGCGTTAAAAGGGTTGAATCGGGAAGCGGTTCAACGGTTCAGCCTTTTTAGCGATTTAACGGGCAGGGAGGAATGAGGCGGTGCTCAGATGGGAAGGGTTAAACGGGGATTGCCAGCGGGCAGGGCAAGCATTAGTATGTGCGCGTTTGGCTGGCAACTTATTCTACCCGACTGGTTTGGATGGGTGGAAATATTGAGGAACCACGCCGGGTGACACTGAGACCCGACTGAGCGCAAATTAATCGTCATGGCTGCTACATTGACTGAGAGCGAGAAAGCTCAACTCGAACAGACCATCGACATGTTCGAGGTCATCACGCAGTCCCAGCCGCAGGACTATCAGTCCCTGGAGATTCTCAAGGAAGCTTACATCAAGCTGAACCGGGAGAAGGACATGATCAATACGTCGAAGCGGATCGCTTCGGCTTATGTCCAGTTGGGCCAGCTTTCTTCGGCCATTCTCGAGTACGAGAGCATCTTGCAGAAGTATCCGGATGATCCGGATGTGCAGAAGGCGCTGGCGGAGATCGAGAACCGGGCGACGAACCTTTCCGGGCCGGCCCCGATGATGGAGGTGGTGGAGAGCAAGCCTTCGAGCGGGAACACCAAATTCCTGACGAAACCGGGCGCGGGCGGCGCCGTGCAGGAGCTGGAGGACGGCAAGGCGATGATGCGGAAGATCTTCGTGGACGGGAAGCTGATCAACGCGGGCGATTTCGACATGTATTGGAACACGCCGGCGGACAAGGACCCGGGCCAGACGATCGAGCCGTTCATCCAGATCATCGCGGACAAGGGTTTGCTGACGATCGAGCAGTCGTTGAAGATCATCACGGAGCGTTCACGGCTGGCGTACATGTCGTTGGACAAGTACGACGTGGACATGGAGCTGGCGCGGAGTTTCCCGAAGGGGACGTGCCGCCGGTGGTGCGTGGTGCCGATCGACCGCATGAGCAAGACGGTGATCGTGGCGACGACGAACCCGTTCAACAAGCAGGCGGCCATCGAGCTGGAGAAGGCGACGAATTACCGGTTGCTGTGGTATATCTCGCCGCCGGCGGACCTGGTGAAAGTCTTGAAACGCGTGTTCCGTTAACCTGAAAGAATAAGCGTATGGCTCCCGTAAAATCATTTGGTGAACGTATCGCGGATGCGCTGGTGGAGGACGGCGTCCTCACCGGCAAACAGGTGGAGGAACTGCTCGAGCTGCAGAAGAAGGAAGGCACGCGCCTCCTGAAGCTGCTGATCGACAAGTCCTACGTCAACGAGGTCGACATGACGGTGTGCATGGGCCGGGTGCTGAACACGGCACCGGTGAACCTGCCGCGCATCGGCATCCCGCAGGAGATCGCGACGCTGATCCCGAAGGAGGTGGCGACGAATCACAAGGTGATCCCGGTCTCGCGGCTGGAGAACAAGCTCTTCCTGGCGATGGCGGACCCGCTGAACGTGCTGGCGCTGGACGATGTGAAGCGCATCACGAAGCTGGAGGTCCAGCCGATGATCGCCTCGGAGAAGGCCATTCTCGACAAGCTGAACAACCTGGAGACGGGCCGGGCAAGCATGCAGGACATCATCCAGGAGGCGGACAAGCAGGCCGAGCTGGATGCGGAAGCGGAGGGAGCCGAGCTGATCGCGGATGCCACGGATGAAGCGAACCCGGATGCGCTCGCGGCCGCGGGTGAGGAAGCGCCGGTGATCAAGCTGGCGAACCTGATCCTCGTCCAGGCGATCAAGGACAAATCGAGCGACATCCATATCGAGCCCTTCGAGAAGATGGTGCGGTTGCGTTACCGCACGGACGGTGCGCTGATGGACATGCCGCCGCCGCCGAAGAACATGCAGATGGCCTTGAGCTCGCGTCTCAAGATCATGGCGAACCTGGACATCGCCGAGCGCCGGCTGCCGCAAGACGGCCGCATGCGCATGAAAGTGGCGGGTCGCGACATCGACTTGCGCGTGTCCTTCCTGCCGGTGGTTCACGGCGAGAAGATCGTGTTGCGCGTGCTGGATAAATCGAACTTGTCCGCCAGCATGGACAAGCTGGGTCTGGACCCGGACAGCAACAAGCGGATGCGCGCGGCGATCGATGCTCCGCACGGTCTCATCCTCGTCACCGGCCCGACCGGTTCCGGCAAGACGACGACGCTTTACTCGTGTCTGAACGAGCTGAACAATCCGGATTACAACATCGTCACGTGCGAAGACCCGGTGGAGTTCCAGATCCCGGGCATCAACCAGGTGCCGATCAAGAAGGAGATCGGGCTGACGTTTGCGGCGGCGTTGCGCTCCATCCTGCGCCAGGACCCGGACATCATCATGATCGGGGAGATCCGTGACGAGGAGACTTGCGAGATCGCAGTGGAAGCCGCGCTTACGGGTCACCAGGTGTTGAGCACGATGCACTGTAACGACGCGCCCGGTGCCGTGACGCGTATGGATGACATGGGCATCGCGCCCTTCCTCATCTCGTCGTCCGTCATTTTGGCCTGCGCCCAGCGTCTGATGCGCCGCATCTGTGCGGTGTGCAAGGAGCCCATCTCGTATCCGGCCAAGATGTATGATGATCTGGGCATCGACCCGAATTTCTTCGCCGGCGCCCAGCTCTTCAAAGGCCGTGGCTGTGACCGCTGCAAGAACACCGGATATGCCGGCCGTTGTGCGATCATCGAGATCATGACCGTTACGGATGACGTCCGTAAGATGATCCTCAAGCGTGCTTCTGGCATGGATATCGCCGCCGTGGCCGTGAAGGACGGCATGAAGAATCTCCGCATGGTGGCGCTGGACAAGGCCCGCGAAGGTGTCTCCACGCTGGAACAGGCGCTGGCACTGACGATGGGCGGTCATTAACGGGCTGCCGCCCAGGGCTGCGCATGAAACGCGTCCTTTTCGTGGATCATGTGGACCGCGTTCAGGGCGGCGCGGAACTCAACATCCTCGAACTGCTCACCCGTTCGCCCTTCCCACGCGAGTGGCGCGTGGCCTGTGCCTGTCCGGACACCAGTCCGCTCTACCGCAGTCTGAAGGCAGCGGGCATAGAATGTCTGGACTACCGCATCCCGGCCGCGCTGAGTGAAGCCCGTTTTGTGGACCGCACCTTCCCGCTCAAACGGCTGTTCCAATGGCCCGGAGCGATGCGCGAGGCCCGCTGGCAGTTGCACACGCTCATCGGCCAGTTCAAGCCGGACGTGCTGGTCACCTGCACGAACAAGGATCACTTCGTGGCCGGGGCTGCCTGTGAATTGGTGAAGCTGCCGCATGTCTGGTGGGTGAATGATGCGCTCACGGGTGATTTCTTTTCCTGGCCCACGCGGCAGGTTTTCCGCTGGCAGGCACGGGAAGCCACGCGCCTGATCGCGGTCTCGGATTACTGCAAGAAAGCGCTGGCAGACTTGGGCGTACCGGTGGAGAAAACGGTCACTATCCATAACGGCATCCCGCCGCTGACGGTCGATGTGAACCGCAGCGGCACGTTGCGCGAATTCTTCAGCATCCCTTCAGCGGAGCTGCTCTTCGGCACGGCGGGCCGGTTCACGCCGTGGAAAGGCCAGGAGCTTTTCCTGGAACTGGCGCGGCGCTGGGTGGCAGACAACCGGCCCGGACATTTCATCCTCATCGGCCGCGCCTTCAATGAAGAGCAGGCCTTCGAAGACAGGCTGAAGCAGTTCGCGGCCAGGCATAAGCTGGAGGAGCGCGTGCATTTCGTGGCGTACCAGAGCAATCTGCCGGTGGTCCTGATGGAGTTGGATGCCTTTCTCCACACGTCCTTGCGCCCGGAACCCTTCGGCCGGGTATTGCTGGAGGCGATGATCGCCCAGGTGGCGGTCCTCGCGGCGGCGGCGGGCGGCGTGCCGGAGATCATCGATAACGGAGAAAACGGATTGCTCGCGCAGCCGGGGGATGTGCAGGATTACTTCAACCAGTTGGACCGGCTGGCGGGATCAGAGGCTGAACGTCACCGGCTGGCGGCCGCCGGCCGGGAGACAGCGCTGCGCCAGTTCACCGTGAACCGCGTCAGCCAGCAGTTCAATAAACTGTTGAACGAGGTGATTACGTGACATGCACATGCGGTTGATATTTGTCAGCTTGGGTTATCATCCGGACTCCGTCGGCGGAGCCTTCCGCTACCTCGCGGACCTCGCCGAACGGCTGGTCCAGCGCGGGCACAAGGTCTCCGTCATCTATCCCGTGGCCACGGGCGTGTCACTGGAGCGGGATGTCCTGAACGGCGTCGAGCGGCTGCGCTATCCCGACGCCCAGGGGATGTTTTTCGCCAATTGGAACACGGAGAACCGGAATGCCCGCGCGCTCTGGCTGGAGGCCACCCGCTATGGCGCGGAGCCGGCCTTGACCATTCTCTGTCATGCGTTCTTCGCGCCGTTGCTGCACGTGGCCGGACCGTCCTCGCTCTTCCTGTTCACCGGGCCATGGGCGGAGGAGTATAAATTTACGCAGCAGGCGCGTGAACTGGGCGTGGGCCGCAAAGCCCTCGATGTGGTCATCCGCCGGACCATGCGCATCTCGGAGGGGCAGGCCCTGCGCCGTTGCCGGGCCATCGTCACCATCAGCCAATATTACCAGCAGGAACTGCCGCGCTGGCACGGGGAGGGGTTGCCCCCGGTGCGCGTGATCTTTGGCGGTGTGGATTTGCAACGCTTCCGGCCGCCGGCGGATCGGGCAGCGGTCCGGGCGCAATGGAAACTGACGGACCGCGATTTCCTTTTTCTCACTGTGCGCCGGCTGGACCCGCGCATGGGCCTGGGCAATCTCATCCGTGCCTTTGCCAGGGTGGCCTTGAATTATCCGAATGCCCGCCTGTGGCTCGCGGGCAAAGGACCGGACGCGCCCCATCTGGAAACGCTCATCCGCGAATTGAAGCTGGAACAGCACGTGCGCTTGCTGGGCTTCGTGCCCGAAGCCGATCTGGCCTCGCTCTATGGCGCGGCGGATTGCACGTTGATGCCTTCCTTGGATCTGGAGGGCTTCGGTTTGGCCACCGTGGAATCGCTCGCGTGCGGCACACCCGTGCTGGGCACGCGTTCCGGGGCCACACCTGAATTGCTGGAACCGCTCGATCCGCAACTGCTGTTCGCCCCGGGCGACCTGGCTGGCCTGACGCAAAAGCTGGAACACGTATTGCAGCTGCCGGCTTCGCTGCCCGCCAGGGAAAAGTGCCGCCAGTACGCGGAAGAGCGGTTCTCGTGGGATTTGCCGGTTGAAAAATTCACAGCCCTGTTGAAGCAACTCACGGAGGGCGTGTGAAGATCCTGGAGCTGGGCAAATTCTATCCGCCTTACAAAGGCGGCATGGAAACCTTGGTGGAATGCTGGTCGCGCGGCTTTGTGCGGCGCGGCGCGGAGGTGGACTGTGTGGTCGCCAACACCAGCAATCAGACGGTGCATGAAGTGCTCGACGGGGTGAAAGTGCACCGGCTGGCCAGTTTCGGTTCGCTCCTCTCCACCTCGCTCTGCCCCGGTTACTCCGGCGCCACCAAGCGCTACCCCGCCGATGTCTGGCAGGTGCATTTTCCCAATCCCCTCGCGGATGTGGCCTGCTTGCGTGGTGATCCGAAAACTCCGCTGGTGCTCACCTATCACAGTGACATCGTCCGCCAGTCAGCCGCCTTGCGTTTCTACCGGCCCATTTTGATACGGCTGCTGGAGCGGGCCGATGCGATCGTCGTGGCGACGCCGAACCATCTGAAATACTCCCACACCCTGCCGCCGTATGCGGCCAAGGTGGAAATCATCCCCTTCGGCATCGATCAAACCCGTTTCCGGGAAACCAGTGCGGAGGAAGCGACGGAGATAGTGCGTTTGCGCGCCCTTTCCCAAGGGAGGCCGATTTTACTCAACATCGGCAGGCTGGTTGGCTATAAAGGGCAGGGCTGTTTGGTGGAGGCGGTGAAAGATTTGGATGTCACGCTCTGGTTTGCGGGCACCGGACCACTGCAAACGGAGCTGGAACAGCAGGTGCAACGGTTGAATCTGTCGGACCGGGTGCGGTTCTGGGGCGGAGTGGATGACCGGCAACTGGCCACCCTCCTGAAGGCGAGCGATGTTTTCGTGCTCCCTTCCATCACCCCGAACGAGGCCTTTGGCATCGTGCAGATCGAGGCCATGGCTTGCGGCAAACCGGTCATCTGCACGGATCTGCCCTCCGGCGTGCCGTGGGTGAATCAACACGGCGTGACCGGCCTGGTGGTGAAGCCCGCTGATGTGGCTGCTTTGCGGAACGGCATCAAACAACTGACGGACCAGCCGGAATTCGCCCGGGAAATGGGCGAACGGGGACGGCAAAGGGCGGCGGTGGAATTCACCGAAGACCGCATGATCGATCGTTATTGGGAATTGTTTCAGCGCTTGCGCACACGCGCATGAATAACTTCAAGACATACTTGGCCGTCCTGATGATGTCCGCGCTGGCCTCGTATTTTCTTACGCCGCTGGTCCGGCGCCTGGCCTTCCGCTGGAAAGCCATCGATCTGCCGGGCGAGCGCAAGGTGCATCAGGAACCCATGCCCCGGCTGGGCGGTCTGGCGGTCTTCGGCGGTTTCTGTGCGCCCTGGCTGCTGTTTTACCTCCTGGACAACCGCGTCACCGCCACCTTTCAGAACTACGAGAAACTCTTTCTCGCCCTCATGATCGGGGCGGGGCTCATGCTGCTGCTCGGGATGGCGGACGACATCAAGGGCCTGAACGCCAAGCAAAAATTTTCGTTCCAGATCATGACCGCCCTGGCCCTCTATCTCGGCGGTTTCCAGATCAATCTGCTGAGCAACCCCTTCGGCGGTTCCATCGCCTTGGGCTGGCTGGCCCTGCCCATCTCCATCCTGTGGATTGTCGGCGTGACCAATGCCATCAACCTGCTGGATGGCATCGACGGCCTGGCCACCGGTGTCACCGTGTGCATCGCCCTCGCCCTCGCCCTCATCAACATCATGAATGACAACATCATGGTGGCCTTGCTGACGCTTTGCCTGGCCGGCGCTTGCCTGGGTTTTCTCCCGCATAACTTTTCGCCGGCCAAGATTTTCCTCGGCGATTCCGGCAGTCTTTTCATCGGGCTGGTGCTCTCGTGCATCGGCATCATCTCGCTCTTCAAGGTGACCACCGCCGCCATCGTCATCGTACCGGTCGTGCTGTTCGGCATCCCGCTGTTCGATACCACCGCCGTGTTTTTTGGGCGGCTCGTGCGGGGCGACCCCCTGTTCAAGGCGGACAAGACGCACCTCCATCACCGCCTGCTGCGGCTGGGCTTGAACCAGCGCCAGGCCGCCCTGCTGCTTTATGCCGTGTCGGCGGCTCTCGGCGGCGTGGCGGTGTATGTCAATGTCAATCAGACTCCGCGCACCGTGATCATCGTCAGTGCGCTGGCCGCCCTGCTGGCCGCCACAGTCCTGTTCGCCCTGCGCGACCGGGAGAAGGACAAGCCCAAATCCAGGGACGAACCGTAAGATGCTCACTCTGGAAAACGCGCTGGAACGCATCCTAGCCCGCCTCCCGGTCTTGCCGGTGGAGCCCGTTCCTTTGGTTAACGCTGATGGGCGCGTGCTGCGCGCGGAAGCCATCGCCCGCACCGATCTGCCCGCGTTTGATAATTCTGCCATGGACGGTTACGCGGTACGCGCTGGAGATACGGCCGGGGCCGCGAAAGACCAGCCCCGCTGGCTGAAGCTCACCGGCCAGATCGCGGCAGGTGAAGCGCCCAACTGCGCCGTGGAAAACGGCACCGCCGTGCGCATCTTCACCGGCTCGATGATGCCTCCGGGTGCCGATGCCGTGGTGATGCAGGAGGACACTCTCACTTTGCCCGAGCGTCCCGGCGAGATCGCCATCCTCGATGGCGTGAAGCCGTGGGAGAATGTGCGCTTTCGTGGCGAAGATGTGAAGCAAGGCCGCGCGGTGGTTCCCATAGGCACGCGGCTTTCTGCTCCGCAACTGGCCGTGATGGCGGCGAGCGGCATCGCCCAAGTGGACGTCAGCCGTGCGCCGGTCGTCGGCCTGCTCGCCACCGGCAGTGAGCTGGTGGAAGCCGGTCAACCACTGCAACCCGGCCAGATCTACGAAAGCAACCGCCTCATGCTCGCGTCGCTGCTGGGCAGATGGGGTGCGCGCCCCGTGATCTATCCCATCGTGACGGACACACTCGCAGCCACCCGGGCCGCGTTGGAAAAAGCCTTCGCGGAATGCGATGTGGTGGTGACCTCCGGCGGAGTTTCCGTGGGCGGCTTTGATTTCGTGAAAGAAGCGTTCACGTCGCTCGGTGGCAAGCTGGATTTCTGGCGCGTGGCCATCAAGCCCGGCAAACCGTTCGTTTTCGGCGAATGGGATGGCCGCTTTCTTTTCGGTCTGCCGGGCAATCCGGTCTCCGCCTTTGTCACCGCCGCCGTGTTGCTGCGCCCGGCTTTGTGGCAGATGCAGGGGATCACGGACACCGCCTTGCCGCAGGTAAACGCGATTTTGGCCGAGCCCATCACCAATCGCGGCGACCGCCGTCATTTCTTCCGTGTGATTCTGGATGCCACGGCCTCGGTGAAGCTCGCGGGCACCCAAGCCTCGCATCAGTTGCATTCACTTGCCGCCGCCAATGCCCTGCTGGATGTGCCGCCGGAGACAGTTCTGGCCGCGGGAGCCTCTGTCAAAGTCAGCCTTATCTAAGACATTTCTTCCGGCTTGGCGTTCCACGGGTGTTTGTATTCAATATCCCGCATGTACCCCTCCGTCAGGCCGAATGGCTCTTCGCGGCGCAGCGCCTTGCTGCTGACACTTCTGCTTGGATTCACCAGCATAAAAGCAGTCTTCGCTCTCGAACCTTGGGCCGATGACAAACTCCCCGTCACCAACGGACTCGAACTCTGGCTGGATGCCGCCCGTCAAGGCACCGCCCGCACGGCACTGAAGCTCCCCGGGCTTACCGCCAATACTGCGACTGACACCTGGTTCGATGGCTCCGGCCTGAACCGCCATGTCTCTCAGCGCCTCCAAGACAGCCGCCCGCGCTTTCAGCCGCTGGCCAACTCCGCCAGCTTCCGTTTCGACGGCAAGGACGACTTCTTCAGTGCCGCGAATCTCAATGCCTCTTTCACCAATGCCACCGTCTTCATCGTGGCCGCACCCAAGAACAACCTCGGCACCTATCCCGGTTTCCTCGCCTTCAACAAGCGCGGGGTGAATGATTATCGGAGCGGCTTGAATGTGGACCTGGGTGCGAAAGGCACCGAGCAGTTCACCGTCTTGAACACCGAGGGCGCGGGCTTTGGCGGTGCCGTGAACCTGTTGAACTCTGGTCTGTCCTTTGGTCGTTTCCAGACGATCACGCTGCAAGCCGGCACGGGCACGAGCGGCATCCGCCTGTTCGTGAACGGCAAGGACGAAGGCCGTCGCGAACGGAAAGAATCCGTGCTGCTGATGGATGAACTCGTCATCGGTGCGCGCTCCTACTCGAACACGGCGGAGCTGCCCTCCGTTCAAAGCTTCTTCAACGGCGACATCGCCGAAGTGCTTATCTTCAATCGCGTCCTCTCCGGTGGCGATCGTGCGAAAGTGGAGAATTATCTCGCGGCCAAACATGCCGCGCTGACCACCAGCGATGATCCTGCTGGCTTCCGCCCGCTGGAACTCGTCCCGAATCCGCCGCCAGTGCAGATGCTAGTGCCCGGCTTCACCGTGAAGGAACTGCCCATCCAGATCCCGAACATCAATAGCATCCAGTATCGCGCGGATGGCAAGCTCGTCGCGCTCGGTTACAACGGCCACATCCACATCCTGTCAGACACGGATGGCGACGGCATCGAGGACAAGGCCGTGCCGTTCTGGGAAAAAAACACCATGCGCGGTCCTATCGGCATGGCGCTCACGCCGCCGGGCTATGCGAAAGGCCAGGGCGTCTTCGTGCCAAGCAAGGGCAAGCTCTCGCTCATCGTGGACAAGGATGGCGATGACAAGGCGGACGAGGAGATCATCGTGGCCACCGGCTGGAAGGAGATCACGCAAAACGTCGATGCCATCGGCGTGGCGCTGGACAAGGACGGCAACATCTACTTCGCGCTCGGCACGGCGAATTACGCGAACGGCTACCTCATCGACAAAGACACCGGCAAAGCCGCTTACGACATCAAATCCGAGCGCGGCACGGTGCTGAAGGTCTCACCCGATTTCTCCAAGCGCGAGATCATCTGCACCGGCATCCGTTTCCCCGTGGCCATGCACTTCAACAAGGAAGGCGATCTCTTCGCCAGCGAACAGGAAGGCGCAACGTGGCTGCCCAATGGCAATCCCTTCGATGAGCTACTGCACATCCAGCCGAACCGCCACTACGGCTTCCCGCCGCGCCATCCGAAACATCTGCCCAATGTGGTGGATGAACCGAGCGTGTTCGACTACGCGCCACAGCATCAATCCACCTGCGGCTTCAATTTCAATTACGGCGTGAATGGCGGGCCGACCTTCGGCCCCAAGTTCTGGGAAGGCGATGTGCTGATGACCGGTGAATCACGCGGCAAAATCTATCGCACCAAACTGGTGAAGACGGCGGCCGGATACGTCGCACAGAATCATCTCATTGCCTGCCTGAACATGTTGACCACGGATATCTGCATCACCCCGAAAGGCCACGCCATTGTCGCCACGCACAGCGGCAAGCCCGATTGGGGCACCGGTCCCAGCGGCATCGGCAAGCTGTTCCAGATCTCCTACACCGACAAAGCAGCCCCTCAACCGGTAGTGACCTACAGCGCCAGTCCGACAGAGATCCGCATCGCCTTCGACCGTCCGTTGAATCCGGCAAACCTGAAGAATCTCGCGAAAGAAACGAAGATCACCCAAGGCAAATACGTGATGCCCGGCGACCGCTTCGAAGCCATGTGGCCCGGCTATCAAGTCATCAAAGACCAGAAAGCCGTCCCGCGCTACAACGTCCCCGTCCTCGCCGCCAGCGTCACACCCGACAACCGCACCATTGTATTGACCACGCCCCCACGCACCGCCGCCGTGAACTATGCCGTCGAATTGCCCAACATCTCCCGGAGCGCCGAGCTCAGGTCCGGCGCGAATGCCAAAGCCGCCTACGACCAGATCGAAGTGCTGGCGGATTTGAACGGCGTACAGACAGAATGGACTTCAAAAGATGGCAAGGAAAAGTGGAAAGGTTGGCTGCCACATGTGGATTTGAATGTAGCGAAGGCGTTCACGCAAGGAAGTGCGGAACATCAAAAGTTATGGGGCTGGGCCAAGGGGCCTGGGAGTATAAAATATACTGGTCAGCTAGACCTAACCAGAATGCTGCAACCTGAAGTTCAACCTGGGGCAAAGTTAGACTACGAACCTGAACAGGAGCAAATCCGCATCAGTTGGTATTATACAAAAGAATCGGGTCCGATGGATATACCAAGAGGTGCGATTAATGAAGGAACAGTATCATCGGACATGGCGTTTCGTAGCGATTTCAGTTTGGTCCCAAACTCTACTTGGGCACCGCTTTCCATGACAGCTGATTTACCTTTTCAACCATCGCCGCTGCTCGCGACGTGGAAAAGTAAATCACAGCCTAATGTGGAACGCCCATTTCCTCTCCGCCGCTTCTTCCTCCCCGGCGCGCAACCTACTGTTGAACCCGTCAAGCTCGCCTCCGAGCGCGTAGTCCCCGAACTCGCTGGTGGCAACTGGTTGCGCGGGCAGAAGCTGTTCTTCAGCGAGCAAGCGGCTTGCTCGAAATGCCATCAAGTCGGTGGCGTCGGTGGTAAACTCGGCCCTGATCTCTCCAATCTCATTCACCGCGATTACGCCAGTGTCTTGCGCGACATCAGCGAACCCAGCGCGGCCATCAATCCCGATCACACCGCCTTCAACATCGAACTCAAAGATGGCGATGTCCTCACCGGCGTGGTGATTGGCGACACGGCTGACACGCTCACCCTCGGCAATGCCGTGGGGCAGCCCGTGCGCGTGGCCAAGAGCAACATCAAGAGCATCAAGCCCTCCTCGCTCTCTCTGATGCCCGAAGGCCTAGACAAAGGACTGGGCGAAGCGGCCATGAAAGATCTCATGACCTACCTCATGACCGTGCCGCTGGAGCCTGCACCCATCGAGATAGGCGGCGCGCCACCTGCACGTTCACGTGCTGAACTGAGCGCGGTGATGAGCAGCCGTGAGCCCTTGCCCGCACAAATGAAGCCCATGCACATCGTCCTCTGCGCCGGTCCGAAGGATCATGGCAAAGGCGAGCATGATTATCCCATGTGGCAACGTCGCTGGTCCAAGCTGCTGGCGATGAGCGAAGGCGTGACCGTCAGCACCGCAGACAAATGGCCGAGCGCGGAACAATTCGCGAAAGCCGACGTCATCTGCTTCTTCAACAACAACCCTGTATGGGATGAAGCCAAGGGTCAGGAGCTGGACAGCTACCTCGCGCGCGGCAAAGGCGCGGTCTATTTCCATTGGGCCGTGGAAGCCCGTGGTGATGCTGAGGCTTTCGCCCGCCGCATCGGCCTCGCTTCCAATTCATCTTTGCTGAAATATCGTCACGGGCCACTCGATTTCCAATTCGCCGAGCATCCGCTGGCCAAAGGATTCAATGCGACGAACTTCACCAAAGCGAAGTTTATCGATGAATCTTACTGGCTCTTCCGCGGTGATGAGAAGAACGTGAATCTCCTAGCGAGTTCCTTGGAAGATGGTCAGTTGCGGCCGCAACTGTGGACGCGCAATGTCGGTCCCGGCCGTGTCTTTGTGAGCATTCCGGGTCACTACAACTGGACGTTTGATGACCCGGTCTTCCGTGTGCTCGCGTTGCGCGGCATCTGCTGGGCGGCAGGGCAACCAGTTGACCGTCTCACGGACCTGGCCCCGATCGGCGCGCGGATCGCGGAGTAGCTGCTCACTTCAACCAGCCGAGTGAGCGGAGGAACAGCTCGCTTTGCACGAGGGCATCGTGGAAGAGCGCGCCGTCGAACATCAGGTAGCCGTGCACGCCGCCTTCGTTCACCACAAGTTCCGAGCGGTTGCCCGACTTCTGCATGGCATCATGAAATTTCTGCGCGCCTTTGAAGGGTGTCGTGGTGTCGCCGGTGCCATGCAGGGTGAGCGTGGGCGGCAGGCCGGGCTTCACCTGGTGCGCCGGTGAGAGTTCCTGCCAGCGATTGCCAAGCAGAGCGTTGCCATAGCCTTCCTTCGAGGTGTCGATCACGGGGTAATAGAGGACCATCGCGTTCGGCACACTGGAGATCTTCACGTCATCCGAGGCTTCATCCAAGCCATCGAACAGGGCGGTGCTGGCGGCGACATGACCGCCGGCGGAACCGCCATTCACGGCGATGCGTTGTGGATCGATGCCCAATTCTTTCGCATGAGCACGCAGGTAGCGCATCGCCGAGCGGCCATCCTTCACGCAGTCGAAAACGGTATTGGTGCCCTTGGTGGTGACGAGGCGGTATTCCAGGCTGATGCCGACCATGCCAAGTTCAGCGAAGTGGGCAGCGAAGGGGTACATGCGCCGGGGTTCACCGCCGCGCCAGCCGCCCCCGTGGATCGTGAGGAAGCAGGGACGTTGATCGCCGGGCTTATGGCCCTTGGGATCGAAGATGTGGAGATGCAGCTCGCGGCCGTCGATCTGTTTGTAAACGACCTTGCGCGTGGGCTCGACCTTCGCGGCGATCTGAGCGGCGGGATCAAGCGGCTTGGGCGCGGCGGCTTGCAGGGGAGCACTGGTGGACAGGGTCAGGGTGAGCAAGCAGAGCAAGGCGAGAGGGCGCATGGGTGGAATAGAACCTGAGCCCGCGCAGGAACGGAAGAAATTTTCTGACAGATGGGCTTTTGTGGTGTCTAATCTCCGCATGGGAACACAGGCACCATTGTTGCGGCTGGAAGGATTGTCCAAACAGTATCCTTCTGCGGAAGGGGCGGCGCCGCTCTATATCTTGAAAGAGGTCACGCTGGACATCGCGGCAGGCGAGGCGGTGGCGATCATCGGGCCCTCCGGCTCGGGCAAGAGCACGTTGCTCAATGTGCTCGGCACGCTGGACCGGCCAAGCGCGGGCAAGGTGACCTTCGGCGGGCGCGAGGTGACGCAGCTCGATGAACTGGCGCTGGCAGCGTTGCGCAATCGCGAGATCGGTTTCATTTTCCAATCCCACCATCTGCTACCGCAATGCACGGTGCTGGAGAATGTGCTGGTGCCGACCTTGGCGGAAGGCAGCCAGCGCGGGCCGGAGAAGGTGGAGCGGGCGAAGAAGTTGCTCGCACGAGTCGGTTTGGCGGAGCGGTTGAGTCATCAGCCGGGGCAGCTCTCCGGTGGCGAACGTCAGCGCGTGGCGGTGGTGCGCGCCCTGATCAATGCGCCCAAGCTGGTGCTGGCGGACGAACCTACCGGCGCGCTGGACCGAGTGTCAGCGGATACGCTCGCGCAACTGCTGGTGGAACTGAACCGGGAGGAGGGTGTGACGCTTATCGTGGTGACACATGCGCTGGACCTGGCGAAGAAGATGGGGCGGATACTGGAATTGCAGGACGGAAAACTGGTGGAGAAAAAGGGTTAACCACAGATGGACACAGATCAACACAGATGGGGAATGGGGGGAGAAGTTGGGGGAACGTCCAACGCCCAACGTTCAACGTCCAACATTCAAAGCGGTGTGCGAATGTTTCTGCACGCTATCTGTGTCCATCTGTGTCTATCCGTGGTTAAAAGAAATCTGGAGGTGGGCGTATGATGGGGTATGGGACATTGGTGCGGCGCAGCTTGGCCTATCATTGGCGAGCGCATCTGGGCGTGCTGCTTGGGGCCATCGTCGGTAGTGCGGTGTTGATCGGCGCGCTGCTGGTCGGGGATTCCGTGCGGGCAAGCTTGAAGAAGCTCGCGCTTTTGCGGCTGGGGCAGACGGAGCAGGCGCTGGCCTCAAACGACCGGTTTTTCCGCGCGGCTTTGGCGAAGGAGATTTCCACGGAAGTGAAGACGCCGGTGACGCCCGTGGTGCAAGTGCTGGGCACGGCGAGTGCGCGGGGTGGTGAAGGACGCGCGAACAAGGTGCAGGTGCAAGGTGTGGAGAACGGTTTCTGGGAGCTCGCGCAGCAGAAGCCATCGTTCGCGACGATCCCGGATGGTTCAGTAGTGTTGAATGAGGGGCTCGCGCGGCAGTTGGGTGTGAAGGAGAAAGAGGACGTGGTGTTCCGGGTGCCGAAACCTTCGGCGCTTTCGCGCGATGCGCCACTCGCTTCGCAGGAAGATGCTTCGGCGGCGTTGCGCGTGACGGTGCATGCGGTCGTGAGCGATGAGGAATTCGGGCGGTTCGGGCTGCAAGCGAGCCAGGTGCCGCCCTTCAATGCGTTCATGCCGCTCGCGTGGCTTCAGCAGAAGCTGGACATCGCGGGCAAGGCGAACCTGTTGCTGGTGGGCAAGGGAACCGATGAAGCGGCGCTCACGGCGTCATTGAAAAAGCACTGGCAGATCGCCGATGCGCAGATCGAGTTGCGTGACCTGAAGGAAGTGAAGGCGATCGAGGTGCGCACGCCACGCGTGTTCCTTGATCCGCCGATGGTGGAGGCCTCCCAGAAAGCGGGCGCGAATGGGCAGAAGATCCTCACGTACTTCGCGAATGACCTCCGGTTGGGGACGAACACGGTACCGTACTCCATGGTGACGGCAGCGGGTGAACCGTGGGTGCCTGCGGGTCTCAAGGACGACGAGATCGTGCTGGGCGAATGGGCGGCGGAGGATTTGAGTGCGAAGGCGGGGGATACGGTGACGATGACGTATTACTTCGTGGGCATCGGGCGCAAGCTGGAGGAACGCACGAACACGTTCCGCGTGCATTCCATCGTGCCACTGAGCGGCATCTACGCGGACCGCAGTCTGATGCCGGATTTTCCGGGCATGACGGATGCGGAGAACTGCGGTGACTGGGACACAGGCTTTCCGATCAACATGGAGGCCATCACGCCGAAGGATGAAAAGTATTGGGATGACCACAAGGGCACACCGAAGGCGTTCATCAGCCTCGCGGCGGGACAGAAGCTTTGGGCCAACCGTTTCGGTGATCTGACGGCGGTGCGGTATGACAGCGCGAATGTGACGACGAACCAGCTCGCGCAGGCCATCCAGCAACAGATGGACCCGGCGAGCGTGAGTCTGAGCTTCCTGCCCGTGCGGGAACAGGCGCTCAAGGCGGTGGCGCAATCACAAGATTTCGGCGGGCTCTTCATCGGGTTCAGCTTCTTCCTCATCGTGGCGGCGCTGTTGTTGATGGCGTTGCTGTTTCAACTGGGTGTGGAACAACGGGCGCGCGAGGTGGGCACGTTGCTGGCGTTCGGGTTCACGCCCAAGCAGGTACGGAATCTGTTGCTGGGCGAGGGCAGTGCCTTGGCCTTGATCGGCGGGGTGCTTGGCGCGGTCGGTGGTATCTGGTATGCGCAGGGGATGCTCTACGGGCTGGCGAATCTGTGGCGCGATGCGGTGGGCACGTCGTCGCTGACGTTCCATGCGGAGCCGAAGACGTTGGTCATCGGCACCATCGCGAGTTTTTTTGTGGCGCTCATCACCATCTGGCTGGCGGTGCGCAAGCAGGTGCAACGGCCCGCGCGGGAACTGCTGGCAGAAGGCGCGGAGGAACGGCGCAGCGTGCTGGAAGGCGCGGCGAAGAAGGGCAAGGCGGGGATCATCGCGGCGACATGCATCGTGCTGGGCGTGGCCATGGTGGGCTGGGCGAAGTTCGGCGGGGAAGGCAGTGCGGCGGGCCTGTTCTTCGGCGCGGGCGGGTTGTTCCTCATCGGCGGACTCGCGGCGAGCGCGGCGTGGTTGAACAAATTGCGCGATGCGGGACTGCGTATGACGGCGGACCAGCTCGCGGCGCATTTTCATCTGAACGGCCTGGGCATCCGCAACGCAGTGCGGCGGCGCAAGCGCAGCCTGGCGACGATCAGTCTGCTGGCGTGCGGCAGCTTCCTCGTGGTGGCGGTGGGCGCGAACAAGCTGGATGCGACAGCGAATGCGACGAAGCGTTCGGCGGGCACGGGCGGGTTTGCATTCATCGGTGATACGACGCTGGCGGTGGTGCAGGACCTGAATTTGAAGGAAGGACGCGAGTTCTTCGGGCTGGATGACAAGAAACTGGCGGGCGTGTCCATCGTGCCATTCCGCGTGAAGGATGGCGATGATGCGAGCTGCCTGAATCTGAACCGCGCGCAGACGCCACGCCTGCTGGGCGTGAATCCGCAGCTCTTGCAGGAGCGCGAGGCGTTCACATTTGCGAAGGTGATGAGCGGGGTGGACAAGACGGCGCCGTGGAATGCTTTGAAGAATGCAGCGGGCAGCGATGAAGTGGCGGCCATCGGTGATTTCAACTCCATCATGTGGGCGATGGGCAAGAAGGTGGGGGATACGCTGGATTTCCGCGATGAACAGGGGCGGACGTTCAAGGTGCGCATCGTGGGTGCGGTGGCGAACTCCATCTTGCAAGGGAACCTGCTCATCGATGAAGCGGCGCTGGTGGCGAAGTATCCTTCGGAGGCCGGTTACCGCATGTTCCTGATCGATGCGCCGGCGGAACGCGCCACTGAAGTCGCCGCGACACTGACGAAAGCCTTGCAGAACGAGGGCATGGAACTGACGCCCACGGCTCAGCGATTGAACGCTTATAATGCGGTGCAGAACACGTATCTCAGCACGTTTCAGATCTTGGGCGGGCTTGGCCTGTTGCTCGGCAGCCTCGGCTTGGGCGTGGTGGTGCTGCGCAATGTGCTGGAGCGGCGCGGTGAACTGGCGCTGATGCAGGCGGTCGGGTTCCGCGCGCAGACCTTGAAGTGGCTGGTGGTGAGCGAGCATGGCGTGTTGTTGCTCGTGGGCCTGACGGTGGGGGTCGTGTCGGCGCTGGTCGCGGTGTTGCCCGCGTTGCTGTCGCCGGGAGCGGAGGTGCCGTATGCGTCGCTGGCGGTGACGCTCGGGGCGGTGCTCATCAGTGGTGGGGTGTGGACGCTGGTCGCCGCCTCATTTGCGTTGCGGGGTCAGTTGATGGATGGGCTGCGGAGTGAATAAAGGAGAAGATGGCGGCTACGGATTTGGGCAGGGCAGTGCGGATTGAGGAGCAATCCGCACAGTTTGAATTCACACTCCTTGATGAACGGGGCGGACCATCGGCGGGTAGCGCGCGGTCCACGAAGTTCGGTTTCGCACGGCCAAGGTCACACCGGGTGGTTACGCGGGCATGGCGGGCAGGCAACGATTGGGTGAAAGGGGGATAAACCACAGCCCCGACAAGTTGTCGGGGTGAAAATACTCAGAATACACAGAAAGCGAGAGGGAAAATGGCCGAAGGAGTCGATCCCTGAAATTTAGTCTCCATATAGCGCATATAGCTCATATAGGCATCACGCATCTCAGATTTCTAGGGCATTGTGGGCACGTCATGAAGAAGCTCAAAGCTCAAAGGAATCGTTAAAAGGGTTAAAGAGGTTGAATGGTGAACCGAGACGGGAAAGCCCTTGTGGGCGGGAAAAAACGAAATTTTGTCTCCATGGAGCTCACCGGGCGCACCGAAGCCTCACGGGTTCGGAGAAATCATGGCAGATTGGCGGTCAGAAACGGGAAGGCCCAGTGCGGTCCTGACCGGCAAATCAGGAAAACATAGTGCGGACCAAGAGCAATGAAGGTGAAGGGGTATGAAAGGTGAATCGTCTAATAAGGTGGCAGCGGATGCTTGGCCTATCCCTTTGACAGGGATGGGGCGGGGTGGTTTAACAGTTGTATCCCTCGGTAAACGCATGTTTTCGGTGAAAAACAGTCTGTTTCAATGCGGTGTGACGGCAGCGGCGCTGGTGGTCTCAGCCCAAGCGGGTTGGGCGGCGAGCAAGAGCGAGCCTGTGTTCGAGCGGGATATCCGGCCCATCCTCAAGACGCATTGTTTTCATTGCCACGGCGAAGAAGAGAAACCGAAGGCAGGATTGGACGTGCGGTTGCGGCGGTTCATCGCGCAGGGCAGCAAGGACGGTCCGGTGCTGGTGCCGGGCAAGCGCAAGGAGAGCGCGCTGTATCTGGCGGTGCAGTCTGGCGAGATGCCGGAGGGCGAGAAGAAGTTGACACCGGAACAGGTGGAACTCATCGGCCGCTGGATCGACAAAGGGGCGAAGACCTTGCGGCCGGAACCGGAGAAGCTGGAGGGTTACTATTTCACGGAAGAGGAGCGGCAGCACTGGGCGTTTCAGCCATTGACGCAGCCTGGCGTACCGAAAGTTCAAAGCTCAAAGTTCAAGATCAACAATCCGATCGATGCGTTCATCGCGGTGAAGTTGAAGGAGAACAAGCTGACGTTTTCGCCGGAGGCGGACAAGGCGACGTTGATCCGTCGGGCGACGTTTGATCTCACGGGCCTGCCACCCACACCGGCGGAAGTGGATGCCTTCCTCGCGGATAGTTCGCCGGATGCGTATGAGAAGCTGATCGACCGGTTGCTGGCATCGCCGCATTACGGGGAGCGTTGGGGACGGCACTGGCTGGACGTGGCGGGTTATGCGGATTCCGAGGGCATCACCGCTTCGGATGCAGTGCGCAAGCATGCATGGAAGTATCGGGATTACGTCATCAAGGCGTTCAACGAGGACAAGCCGTTCAACGAATTCATCATCGAACAACTGGCGGGCGATGAACTGGTGAAGCAGCCGTACAAGAATCTGCCACCCGCGGAGCAGGAGAAGCTGGTCGCGACGGGTTATCTGCGCATGGCGCCGGACCCCACGGGTGCAGGTGCGCCGGATCAGAAGCTCGCGCGGAATCAGGTGGTGACGGATACGGTGAAGATCGTCTCCACTTCGCTGCTGGGCATGACGGTCGGGTGCGCGGAGTGTCATGATCACCGGCACGACCCGATCCCGCAGGCGGATTTCTACCGGTTGCGTGCGGTGTTCGAGCCCGCGTATGACACGAAGAACTGGAAGGTGCCGAACGCGCGTCTTATCTCTCTGCTCACGGATGAACAACGGGCGGCGGGCGATAAAGTGGAAGTGGAAGCGAAGAAGCTGGATGCCGAACGGCTCAAGAAACAGGAAGAGTTCATCAGCGAAATCCTGGAGCTGGAACTGGCGAAGCGGGAGGAGGCTTTGCGCGAGCCCTTGCGCACGGCGTATCGGACCGCTGCGGCCAAGCGCACGCCGGAGCAGGTGAAACTGCTGAAGGGACATCCCACGGTGATGAACCTCTCGCCGGGTTCGCTCTATCTCTACAAGCAGAAGATGGCGGATGACCTGCAAAAGATCGCGGATGAAGCCGCGAAGGTGCGCGCGCAGAAGCCGAAGGAAGAATTTGTGAGCGCCTTGACCGAGCCCGGCGGCAAGGTGCCGGTGACGCAGATCTTTCATCGCGGCGATCCGGATCAACCGAAGGCCGCGGTGAAACCGGGTGACCTGACGATCCTGGCCTCGTTGCGCAAAGTGGATCTGGCGGAAGATGACGAGGCGCTACCGACCTCAGGCCGTCGGCTGGCGCTCGCGAAAGAATTGACGGATGGAAAGCATCCACTGACGACGCGCGTGCTGGTGAACCGCATCTGGTTGCATCACTTCGGGCGTGGGCTGGTGAATACGCCGGGTGATTTCGGCACGCATGGCGACAAGCCTAGTCATCCAGAATTGCTGGATTGGTTGTCATCGGAGTTCGTGGCGCAAGGCTGGAGTGCGAAGAAGCTGCACAAGCTCATCATGACCTCCACAGCGTATCGGCAGGAGTCAACGCGCGATCCGAAGAAGGAGCGCATCGATGTGGAGAACCGCCTGCTTTGGCGCATGAACGTGCGGCGGCTGGAGGCGGAGGTCATCCGTGATTCATTGCTGGCGGTGAGCGGCAAATTGAATGCGAAGCTCTTCGGTGAACCGGTGCCGATCATGGAGGATGAAGCGGGTCAAGTGGTCGTCGGCATCGATACGAATGACACGGCGGGGCGGCCTTCGGGCAAGTTCATCCCGCTGAATGGCGAGGAGTTTCGTCGCAGCCTGTATATCCAGATGCGGCGCTCGAAGCCGGTGGGTTTGCTGGAGACGTTCGACATCCCGGCGATGGAACCGAACTGCACGATCCGCAATGCGTCCACGGTCGCGCCGCAATCACTGGCGCTGATGAACGGGGAGTTCGCGCTGGAGCAGACGAAGTATTTCGCCGAGCGCGTGGAGAAGGCGGCGGACAAGGACGCGCAAGTGGAGCTGGCGTGGAAGATCGCCTTTGGCGCGCCGCCGAGCATGGCGGAGGTGATGCAGGCGAAGGCGTTCCTGGAAAAACAGACGAAACATTTTGCGGCGAATCCGCCCGCACAACCCGCCCCGGCCAAAGGCAAGACGGCACCGCCTGCCCCCACGGCGGAACATCTGGCGCTGGAGAGCCTCTGCCAGGTGTTGATCAGTGCGAACCGGTTTTTGTATGTGGATTGATTGAGCTATGAACCCCTGCTTCACACGACGTCATTTTCTGGCTCGCGCGGGTTTCGGCCTGGGAGCGGTGGCGCTACCGTGGCTCTTGCAGCAAGACGCACGGGCGACGTCTAAGCCGATCCTGGATCCGAAGTCCTTCGACCTTCTGCCGAAGCAGCCGCACCATGCGCCGCGCGCGAAGGCGATGATCTCGATGTTCATGCAGGGCGGGCCGAGCCAGATCGACCTCTTCGATCCCAAGCCCGAGCTGGACAAACTGGACGGCCAGAAATTCCCGGGTGAAGTGAAGTATGACAATGCCGCGCAGGCGAGCCCGAAGGTGATGGCGTGTCCGTGGAAGTTCAAAAAGCACGGCCAATGCGGCATGGATGTGAGCGAGTTGCTGCCGCATTTCGCGGAGATCGTGGATGACGTGACGCTCATCCGCTCCATGCATACGGGCGTGAACAATCACGGGCAATCCATCTTCGCACTGCAGACTGGGCTCATCACGGGTGGTCGCCCGGTGCTGGGCAGTTGGCTCGGTTACGCGTTGGGTTCGGAGAGCCAGAATCTCCCGGCGTTCGTCGCGCTCACCGATCCGCGCGGATTGCCGGTGGAAGGTGTGCAGAACTGGACGAATGGTTTTCTGCCATCCATCTACCAAGGCACTGCGGTACGCCCGCGCGAGCCACGCATACTGAATCTCGATGCGCCCGCGCACTTGAAAGGTGTGGCGCAGGAGAACTACCTCGATTTCCTCAGCACATTGAATCAGGACCACTTGCGGCAGCGGCCGGGTGAGACAGATCTGGAGGCACGCATCGCGAGTTATGAACTGGCGGCGCGCATGCAGCTCGCGGCAAAAGAGGCGCTGGACATCAGCGACGAGAGCGAAGCCACGAAACGCATGTATGGCGTGGACAATCCGGCGACGAAAGATTTTGGCACGCGTTGTCTCATCGCGCGGCGATTGGTGGAGCGCGGGGTGCGTTTCGTGCAGTTATACACCGGCAACCAGACGTGGGATCATCACGGCGGCATCATCAAGGCGTTGCCCGCCGCATGCCAATACATCGATCAGCCCTCGGCCGCGCTGGTGAAGGACTTGAAGATGCGCGGCTTGCTGGACAGCACGGTGGTGCATTGGGGCGGCGAGATGGGGCGGCTCCCGGTCATCCAGAATGACACGGGCCGCGATAAGATTGGTCGCGATCACAACACGTACGGTTTCAGCATGTGGGTGGCGGGCGGTGGTTTTAAGCACGGACTTACGTATGGCGAGACGGATGAGTTCGGCCACAAGGCGGTGAAGGACGTGGTGAACCATTTCGATTACCACGCCACGTTGCTGCACCTGTTCGGCATCGAGGGAGCGAAGCTGATGTACAAGCGGAACGGGCGCGAGGAATCGTTGCTCGCGGGCCAGCCGGGCAAGGTGGTCAACGGCTTGCTGGCGTAAGGTGCCTTACTGCACCACGAGGGCGCAGTCACCGTGGGGTTCACGGGTGAGGCATTCGCGGAGGTAGTCCACGATCTGGTCGTTCAAGGCCTGGCAACGGCCGCTCCAGCGGCGCGCACCGACCAATTGCTTCACGCAACTGCGGAGGCCGGTGAAACAGATCACGTTCGGGGCTTTCACCAACTGTTGCTCCATCTCCTTGCGCAGGCAGGGGAAGAAGTTGAGTTCGAAACCCTTGCCGGAATCGAAGGCGAGCTTCCGCAGATCGCTGCGCACGATGTTGCCTTGCTTGCCATTATTGTTGGTGGCGGCGGCCTTTATGGGCTCGTGATTCACTTCCAGGCCGAAGCTCTGCAGCACGTGCTCCAGCGCCTCGGAGAATTCGTTCAGCGAGACGTATTCGCGCCCCTGCTCGTGCTTGAAATAATGCAGCACGGCAGCAGCGGCGTGGCGGATGAGGTCGGGATCGAGGTTGTCGGCGGCATCGCCGATGAGTTCCACCGTCACCTGCTCCACGGAGCAGGGGATGGAGTCCCCGTTGGCGAGCTTAAAGACCAGGCAGTCGGAACGTAGCTGTATCATGTCGCACCTCCAGTTTTTTAACGGCCTGCACAAAATCAGTGGCTTCTTGGAAGCCACGATAAACGCTGGCGAAGCGCACGTAGGCGACGTGGTCGAGCTCGCGTAATCCTTCCATCACGCGTTCGCCCACGGCCATGGACGGCACCTCATGTTCATACTTGTCGGTGATATCCTCGGCGATCTTATCCACCAAGGCCTGAATCTTCTCCGACGGGACAGACAGTTTCCGGCAAGCCATCTGGATGCCGGAGAAGAGTTTATCCCGGGAGAACTCTTCCCGGCGGCCATCGTGTTTGATGACCATGAGCCGGGCGCGTTCGATCTCCTCGTAGGTGGTGAAACGATGTCCGCAGCCGAGGCATTCGCGCCGCCGGCGGATGGTGGAGCCTTCGCGGGAGGACCGCGAATCAATCACCTTATCTTCCTGTTCGGCGCACTTCGGACAGCGCATAATCGTTCACTGCAACTTCCACCACATCGAAGACTACCTCTTAATGTGGTGAAGCAGAGGTAGCACACCAAATGTTGTGGCGTCAACGGCCAAGTCCATGAATTGGACAAATTGTAACACTTTTTCCTATCACTTGACCCGCCGCTTACGTCTAACAATCATATGCCCATGTTCCAACGTCTCTTTTGCACGACCGCCATCGCCACTTTGGCTGTGGCCACCAGCGCTTCTGCGGCTGATGCCAAATCCTCCTTCCAACGCATCCAAGTGACCGATGTCTTCTGGTCGGAGGGTGCCCACGCTGGCGACTTCAACAAAGACGGCCAGATGGATGTCTGCGCCGGCCCATACTGGTATGCCGGTCCGGACTTCAAGCAACGCCACGAATACACCAAGCCGCCCGCGCAGAACTACGACGGTGCCAAGAGCTACTCGGATTACTTCCTCAGCTACGCCTACGATTTCGATAACGACGGCTGGACGGACATCATGGTCTATTCCTGGCCGGGCAAGGACACCTCCTGGTATCGCAACCCACAGAACAAGGGCGGCGAGTGGCAGAAGCACACCATCTTCGACGTGACCGATGGCGAATCCCCGGACTTCATCGACGTCACCGGCGATGGCAAGCCCGAGATCCTCGCCTACACCGGCGGCCAGCTCGGCTTCGCGGAGATCGATTGGAAGAATCCCACCGCCAAGGCCAAGTTCTGGCCCATCTCCATCACCGATGCGAAGAAATACTTCCGCTACTATCACGGCTACGGCGCCGGTGACCTCAATGGCGACGGCAAGGCCGACATCCTGGACAAGGAAGGCTGGTTCGAGCAGCCCAAGGACTTCCGCCAGGGCGCGCAATGGACCCAGCACAAGTTTAACTTCGTGCCCGAAGGCATGCGCGGCGGCGCCCAGATGCTTTGCTACGACGTCAATGGGGACAAGCTGAACGACGTCATCACCAGCTGGGACGGCCACGGCTACGGCCTCGCCTGGTATGAGCAAGTGCGTGAGGGCGGCAAGATCACGTTCAAGGAACACATCCTCGTGAACACGAAGGAAACTGATAATCCGCAAGGTGTGAAGTTCACCCAGATTCACGCGCTCGTCGCCGCTGATATGAATGGCGATGGTCTGCAGGATTTCGTCACCGGCAAACGCTTCTGGGCGCATGGTCCGCTGAAGGATGCCGAGCCCGATGCGCCGGCTGTCCTTTACTGGTTCGAGCTCAAGCGCAGCGGCAAGACCGCCACCTTCATCCCGCACCTCATCGATGACAACTCCGGCGTCGGCACCCAGATCACCGCTGCCGACCTGAACGGCGACAAGAAAACCGACGTCATCTCCAGCAACAAGAAGGGCGTGCACGTCTTCTTGCAGAAGAAGTAACACCCGCAGTTTCCTTGCCACCGGCGCAGGCCAGCGTTGACCGCAGCCTGCGCCGGTTTCCTTTTCCTCACTTCTTTACACCGCCAAATCGTTAAAAAGTCTGAACCGCTTCACGATTCAAGCCTTTTAACGAATCCCCTTCCTCTATTAACGTTGAGCGTTGGAAGTTGTGGCCACTGGTGCAACCAGCGTTTCCCGCCATTCTTACATCCCCCTTCTTAATAGGCTTATAGGCCCGTGATGCCATCACCATCCCCCAAAAAAGTGGCTTTCCATCCGATCCGCGGCACCGTGAAACAGCCAAACAGTGTCCAAAACACCCATAGCATCCTTGAAAAACGCTTTGGTAACGGCCCTTAGCAAAACTTGCCCCGGCTTTGTCGGCACTGAGCATGAACTCACAGATTTACCATCTTGATCCATCCTCCCAAAGACACCTTGATAACGATCACCCGCTTCCGCCGATTCACTATGTCTATTCCAGCGAGAGCTGGAAGAATGTTCCCTTGCGCCATCCTCATTAGTCACCAGTCCTCCAACCTGCAAGGGCCGGGGCGGGAGGTGAAACCCGCCAATCGCCACAACGTTCCCATTGCCTTTTCCCGCTTCCATTCCTTACCCTTTCCTCATGTCCACACGCCCACTCCTCAGCCTGCTCTTTTTGCTGCTGACCCTTGCCACCACGAGTCTCCCAGCCGCCGACCTCCTCACTCTGAAACTCTGGCCCGAAGGCGTACCCACCCCCATGACGCCCGTCTCGGACGCCACCAAGAAACTCATCGCCTCCTACGGTCCGCTCAGCACCAACCGCTTCTCCGACGTCACCGATCCCGACATCGTCATCTATCGCCCCGAGAAACCGAACGGCACCTCCGTCATCGTCGCGCCCGGAGGCGGCTTCATGTTCCTTTCCTATTCCTCCGAAGGCCGCCAGGTCTGCGAATGGCTCAATACCCTCGGTGTCACCGGCGTCCTCCTGAAATACCGCACGCCCACCCGCGATGACGCGCGTCACTACGAGAAACCCGTGGAAGATGCTCAGCGCGCTATGGGCCTCGTCCGCCAGCATGCCAAGGAATGGGGCCTTGATCCCAAACGCGTCGGCCTCCTCGGCTTCTCCGCCGGTGGCAATCTTCTCGGCCACGCCGCCTGGGATCGCACCCCGCGCACCTATCCGCAGAAGCCCGATCTCGATGACCCGCGCGGCCCCGATTTCGGCATCATGATCTATGGCGGCGGCTTCCTCGACCGCACCGACAAGACCAAGTTCATGCCCGGCTTCAGCGTGCCGAAGGATGCCCCGCCCATGTTCTTCCTTGTCGCCCACGACGACAAAAACAACCCGGTCGAAGCCGCGATGCTCTATCTGGAATACCAGAAGCTGAATCTTCCCGCCGAACTGCACATCTACACGAAAGGCGGCCACGGCTTCGGCATGCGCAATAACAAACAACCCATCAACGACTGGCCCGCCCGCTGTGGCGAATGGCTGAAGAGCATGGGCTATCTGGGTGGAAAATAACGGACGTTATTTTGTCCCGAATATGGGCGGCCGATTACAAACTGCCCCTTTGCCCGTTCGTTCCGCATCTGGCACCTTTCCTCCATGACTGCTGAAATACGAAGCGACCGCTATCGTAAGGTGGCGGAAAAGGAACTGGTCCAAGGCAATCCGCGCGATCCCGTGCTGAACGAATCCATCGAGGCCGCCGCCGAAAAAGGCTCAGACATCACGGAAGAATACACCCAGCGCCGCACCGAGCAGATGCTATCCGATGAGGATGAGCGCGAGACCGTCCAGTTGCGCCGCATGAAATTGCATCGCGAACTGGATGAGCCCCGGCACAGCCTGCTCGTCCGCACCCTGACGCTCATCACCATCATCGTTGCCGTCGCCGCCATCGGCTACTGGGTAATGAAAGGCTAAAGCACCGTTCCAGTCCAAACTCTCAACCAAAAACAAGAAGCCGGAGAGTTTTTCACTCCCCGGCTTTTGTATTTCCGTTGTTCAGCGTCGCTTAGTGATGAGCGTGGGCAGACGTGTCTTTCGCCGGCGCGGAGTCACCACCATGGCAACTCGCCGCGGCCGGCTTGGCTTCCGCGTGCATCGGACAACCCGCCGGTTCCACCGCTGGCTTTTCGCAGCAGTCCATCGGCTTGCTTTCGGCTTTCGCCGCGTGCATCGGGCAGTTTTCCGTATCTGCCTTGGCCGTCATGCCACAGGCCATTGCCGCCGTCTGATGACAACTCCCGCTGTCGGTGTCACGAGTTGCACCCGCTATCGCGACCCCAGCCACCAGGGCCACACCCGCGAACGCCACGATCCATTTTGAAGTATTCATAAGTTTCTATTTCGTTTTTTGTTGTACCGGCTCCGCTTAACGAGGCTGTGGGCGTACCGGCAGAACCTTAGACCTCGCACTGCTTGAAAAACCTGGGCAGTGAAACAGGGTTGGGAATGATGCCGTAGCATCAGGCAACCGGTGGAGCGTGGGCCGCATGGGCAGGCCCCATGACCAGCAGAGGAACGAAAATAGGCGGCGGATCAGACGCCTTTAGAAGCGGATGGGAAAGTGAAGACAGATCGGTGCCGGCGCAGGGCACCGACGTCATGCCCGGCACTTGCAAGAGTGAACGGACAGGTGTGGAATTCCCGGCGGGAACCACGAAGACACCCAGCTCCGGCAGCGCAGGGGCTTCTTCACAATTATCAGCAGGCAGACAACCGGATCTGCCGCAGGTCATTTCCTGATCCGCTGCTGAAGTAGCTGACACCAATGGTGAGACTGCCGTGAATACGAACAGGAAGAGCAGCCACAGCAGCACCAGACGGTGCTCGCCCCGCACATCACGTTGGATGCTGTGTAAGCTCTTGTTCATACAATCTGCTCTACCTCAACCTCGACCACTTCGGCCCGAGCGCTTTGCAAATCTTGGCGAAAAGTGGCCGTGCCCTGTCCGACACGGCCACGTTAATTTCATCAACGAAAGCCTTACTTGGCCGGCGCCGTCTTCTTCAGATACTTGTCCGGATCCTTCTTGAAGTCTTTGAGGCAGGATTTGCAGCAAAGCTTCACTTCTTTGCCTTCATGCGTGAAGACATACGGCTTGCCCATGCTGCCCAGCTTCTCGCCGGAGACCGGGCAGACTTCCGCCTGCTTGTCCGTTTTCTTGTCTTCGGCATTCACCGCGCCGATGGTCAGCAAGGCGATGGCCAGTGTTGTCAGTAGTGTTTTCATGGTTTGTTCTTTTTGGGTTTATGGTCTTTCTCTTAATTTAGACCAGATTGTTGTTTTTCGCTTTCGCGGCTTGCTCGCGCTTCAATTCCCGCTCGCGCAACCACGCGAAGATCACAGGCGTCACGATCAAGATGTGGATCAGGCTGCTGATGGAGCCGCCGATCACCGGTGCCGCGATAGGCTGCATGACTTCAGCACCCGGACGCGTGCTCCACATGATGGGCAGCAAACTCGCGATGGTGGTCGCAACTGTCATCACCTTCGGGCGCAAGCGCAGCTTCGCCCCTTCCTTCACCGCCTCGATCAGATCGGCTTGATTGAATTCGTCACCGCGCGCCGCCTTCTTTTTCGCCAGGTATTCCTCCAGATACACGACCATCACCACACCCGTCTGGATGGCGATGCCGAACAGCGCGATGTAGCCGACCCACACCGCCACGCTGAAGTTGTAGCCTAGCCAGTATTGCAAGAAGACCCCGCCGCTGAGCGCGAATGGGATCGCGAGGATTACGTGCGCCGCCTCCATCGCCGAGTGATAGACGATGTAGAGCAGCATGAAGATGATGAGGGTGACCACCGGCAGGATTACCTTCAACGTCTGCTCTGCGTGGAGCTGGTTCTCATACTGGCCACTGTATTCGATCGTCACGCCCGCAGGCAACGTCGGCACAATATCCCGTGCGATGCGTTCCTTGATGTCATCCACGAAACCGCCCAGATCGCGGTCCTGCACATTCGCCTGCACGAAGAGCCGCAAGCGGCCGTTTTCGCTGGCGATCTCGCTCGGCCCGATGATACGGCTGATCTTCGCCAACTGCCCCAGCGGAATGAACGCACCTGAGGGTGTCGGTACCAGGATCTCGCCCAGCCGCTCGATATCATTGCGTTCACTGCGTTCCAGTCGCACTTGAATGGGGTAACGCTCTCGCTTCTCGATGGTCGTGGTGAGGTTCATGCCACCGATGCCCGTCTCCACCATCTCCATGATATCGCGCACCTTCAGCCCATAGCGCGCGATGGCCACGCGATCCGGCTCGACCTCGATATACGGCTTCGACTGCACGCGCGATGGCGCCACCCCCACCGCACCCGGCACCTGCTGCACCACACGCTCCACATCATACGCAAGCTGCTGCAACACATTGATGTCATCGCCCAGAATCTTCACGCCCACTTGCGCACGGATGCCTGTGCTGATCATCAGGATGCGGTTCTCGATCGGTTGCAGGAAGCCCGGCACATAGCCCGGCACCGCACTGAGCTTCTCCGTGAGTTCCGCGATAAGCTTCTGCTTCGTCATGCCTGCGCGCCACTCGGATTCCGGCTTCAGCATGATGGTCGTCTCGATCATTTCCACGGGCGCTGGGTCCGTCGCTGTCTCAGCACGCCCCAGCTTGCCGCCCACGCTCAAGACCTCCGGTGTCTGGCTGATGACCGTGTCCTGCCACGCCATGATGCGCTTCACCTCGGTGAGTGACGTGGAAGGCAGCAGCACCGGCATGAACAAAAGCGAACCTTCATTCAACGCCGGCATGAACTCACGCCCGAAACCCGCCGTGAGCTTCGCGAGTTGCGGATGCTTCTTCGCATCGATCTTCTGATGCCACTCACGTGGCAGTCCCCAGGCCACGATCTGTGAGATGACCAGAATGACCAGCGCTCCCGACATCACCGTCTTTCGCCAGCGCAAAGCCAGATCGAGGAACGGCTCATAGATCCACATGAGGAAACGCATGATCCAGTTGCGATCCTCCGCGTGGAATGGTCCGCGGATGAGCAACGAGCACATCACCGGCACAAACGTCACCGCAAGGATGGTCGCACCGACAACCGCAAAAGTTTTCGTCCACGCCAGCGGATGGAACAGCTTGCCCTCCTGCCCGCTCAGCACGAACACCGGCAGGAACGCGAGGATGACTATGGTCATAGCAAAGAAAATGGGCCGGCCCACCAGTTGAGCAGCTTCGAGAGTGGCTTGCCAGGTCTCTTGCGCAGTGAGGCGCCTGCCTTTGTCTTCTTCGGCCCGTTCACAATGCCGGATGACATTCTCTGTCATCACAATGCCCGCATCCACCAGCACACCAATGGCGATGGCGATGCCCGCCAATGACATGATGTTCGAGCTGATGCCGAAGTAATTCATCAGGATGAACGAGATCAGGATGGAAGCCGGCAACGGCAACGTGACGATGAGAATGCTCCGGAAATGAAACAGGAACAGGATGTGCGCCAGCGTCACCAGCAGCATCTCCTCGATCAACGCGTGCTTGAGCGTCTCGATGGTGCGGTCGATGAGTTCACTCCGGTCATAGAAGGACTTGATCGTGATGCCCTGTTTGTCGAGACCGGGCTGGATCTGCGCGATCTTCTCTTTCACGCGCTGGATGACCTCCATAGCGTTCTCACCAGTGCGCATGACGACGATACCGCCCACGACTTCCTGGCCGTTCACATCCAGTGTCCCGCGCCGGAAATCGCCCCCGATCTGCACGGTGGCGATGTCCTTCAGATACACGGGCACGCCATTCGTGGACTTGAGCACGATATTTTCCAGGTCCGCCGGCTTGTTCACCAAACCCACTCCGCGCACCACAAACTCCATCCCGTTCTCCTCGATGACCTTGCCGCCCACGTTCAGGTTGCTGTCTTTCACCGCCGCCATCACGTCGCTGAGCATGACGTCGGAGGCGCGCATCTTCGTAGGCGAGACTTCGATCTGATACTGCTTCACAAACCCGCCGATGCTCGCGACTTCTGCCACACCTTGCACGGCGTTGAGCTGATATCGCACGAACCAATCCTGCACCGCGCGCAACTGGCCGAGATCCATCCCGCCGTCCTTCGCTTTCTTCGGATCGACCTCGAAGTAATATTGATAGATCCAGCCAAGGCCGGTGGCATCGGGGCCCAATTGCGGCGTCACCCCTTGCGGCATCAGTGTGATGAGATAGTTCAACCGCTCCAGCACGCGCGAGCGTGCGAAGTAATTGTCCACCTTGTCATCAAAGATGACGGTGATGAGCGAGAAGCCGAACATGGATTGCGCCCGCACCGTCTTCACGCCGGAGAGCCCTTGCAGATTCACCGAGAGCGGATACGTCACCTGGTCCTCGACCTCTTCCGGCGAACGCCCGGCCCAATCGGCAAAGACGATGACCTGGTTCTCGCTCAGATCCGGGATGGCATCCACCGGCGTGCGATAGAGCGACCGCACGCCCCATGCTGTGAGGATGAGAAACCCGCAGATGATCAGGAAGCGGTTCCTCAACGACCATTCTATAAGGCGATTTATCATGACAGGAAATGGGTGATGGATTGGCCGCAAGAAAGCGAAAAAGGAGAAAATGGCCACATGAAATCCGAGGCGATGAACCTTCTATTCGCTGACGCGAGCATTTCCCGTGGAGCGCGGCATTTATGCCGCTTCAAGGTAGGCTTGCCGAGCGACTCGGTTACTTCATGGGCCTCGAAATTGTGGACGCTGAAGCGGCTTAAAAGCCGCGCTCCATATCCGCGTGCTACGGCGCGCACGTTTATTCCATTCTTTTGCGCCTCTTGCGCTTGATTGCGGCCAGCGTTCACGGCTTCACCTCCACCCCGCATTCGAGCATCTCGGCACCGAAATAGGGATTACGCAAAGTTGGGTTGAGCTGGATCCAGTCCGCCGTGCGCGGCGCACCTTCAAAAGCATCCTTTGTCATCGGACACCGGAAAACTTTCAGCGTCTTGAAAGCACCCTCCTGTCGGCGCAAAGCCTGCGTCAACTCCACCACGGCCACGCTGAAGGGATGGAACACTTTCCGCGCGCCCGTCAGATTGGCTGCATTCGTGAGATGACCGCTCTTCTCGATCGGATCGATGAGCTTGCGCCACGGACTGTCCGCCGCGAAGGCCTTGCCCAAGGCCGGGGTCGCCGTGTGAGTCAGGCCCGCTTGCGTATTGAATTCCGCCAAATTATCCGCTGCCAACGCCGCCGTGATGGCATCCGCCAGCTTGAGATACTCGGTGACCGCCGCCGATTGCTCCGTTGTTAATGCCGGTAACACCACTGCTGCCACGGCGGGCTTCGCACTGGCTGTGCCATGATCGTGACCCGCCGCCGGACTTGCGCTCGCATTCAATTGCGCCTGGGCATCGATGAGCAAGTTGCCCTGCGTGACCACCGCCTCACCTTCCTTGACCCCCTCGAGGATTTCCCAGACGCCATCCGCCGCGCGGCCCAGCTTCACCGTACGTTGCTCGTAAGCACTGCCGCCCTTGTCCACATAGAGCAACGCCTTGCTGCTCTCCGCCATGAGGATGGCGGAGCGCGGCACGACCAGGGCGGGAGCCGAATCCACCTTCACGCGCGCCTCCGCGTAGAGCCGGTGCGACAGCTCGCGACGACGCACGCCATCCACCTCGATAACCGGGTTCGGGATCTCCACGCGCACCTTCGTGCTGCGGGTCATCATGTTGATATTGGGATCTATGAACGTGATGGCCGCCTTGAAGAGCTTGTTTGGTACGGAAGGCGTGGTGATCTCCACTTCCTGGCCGATCTTCAACCAGGCAAGGTCCTGTTCATACGCATCGAAGAGCAGCCACATCTTCGAGAAATCCGCGATCTCAAACAGCATCTCCCCATCCATCACATACTGGCCCGCATATACTTTCCGCGCGACGACCGTGCCGCTCACCGGCGCAAGAATCTCCGTGTGGATCTTGTCCGCCGATTTCTCGGATAGGGCTGCGATCTGTTTCTCATTCAGCCCATATTGCGTCAGCCGCAACTTGGCCGCACTGAGCAGACGCTGGGCATCCTCACTGGATTTCGCCGTGCGCGCGAGATTCACATACTCCCGCTCGGCCGCCAGCAGCATGGGACTGTACATCGTCGCCAGCGGCTGGCCTTCGGTGACTTCTGCACCGATGTAGTTCACGAACAGTTCATCGATGCGCCCCTTCACATACGCGGAGAGCACGCGGTGCTTGGAATCATCATCATCAACCGTGCCCGCGAAACGGAACGCGCGCGTCAGCGGCTGTTTGCGGGCGGGCGTGGTCTGCACATGGATGATCTGGATGGAGTTCGAGCCGAGCACCACCGTGCCCGCGACCGACTCGATGCCTTTCTCGCCCTCATACACCGGCGTGAGTTCCATGCCGCAGATGGTGCATTTGCCGGGCTTGTCGGACTTGATCCACGGATGCATGGCACTTTGGTAGAATAGCACCTTGCGCTCGGAGGTTTCGCCTGCGGCGGCATGGCCGCCATACTTCTGCGTGGCGTAGTAGTAGCCGCCGAACGCCGCTCCGGCGATAGCGAGGACAACCAGGATGAAGGGAATGGGTTTCATGAGTAAATTCAGTTTCTAGGTTTCGCTTCTGACTCCTCTGCAGGCATGGCTCCGATCATCTCGAGAGCTTCAAAATCACCGAGCCCGCAGCACAAGACGAGTTCCGCCATGGCTTGATATTGCCTGGTGATGGACTTGGCACGGCTGAGTTCGGCTTCCAACAGCATACGGCGAGCATCAAGCACATCACGCAACGGACCGGAGTTCGCCTGCCAGGCGGCATGCATGCTCTCCAGCATCTGTCGCGTGCGCGGGATGATGTTGTCCTGATAAAGCAAAGCCTCGCGCCGGGCCGCATCGATCTGCACGGTGAGGTCGTGCACCTCATGCCGCACCTCCAGCTCGGCATCGCTCACGTCCTTCTCCATCGCCTGCTTCTTGGTCTCCTCGCGCACGACGTCCTGTTTGTAACGGTCGCGATTGAACCACGGCAGCGAAAGTGAAAGCATGATCTCGCCCGAGCGAAACTCACCGGTGCCGGTATAGTTGCGGCCTTGCAATCCCAACCCCAGATCGGGACGGCGCCGCACCTTGGCAAGCGCGATATCCTCGTCCGCCACCTGCAACTGCTGCCGCAGCACCCGGAGTCGAGGTTCATGTTTCACGGCAAGATTCGCGAGCCGTTCGCTATACTGGATGGGGCCGGCCAGCTCAGACAGCCGCAGCTCCGGCCAGGTATTGGTCAGCGGGAGATTCAGAAAGCGGTTCAGGGTGAACCATGCGTGATGCAGCATCCGCTCCTCGGTCCGCACTTCCTCGCGCCGCTTCGCGAGCTCATTTTGCACGCGTAACACATCGCTCTGCATGGCATTACCGAAGCGATACTGCGCCTCGACCGCCTGCTCCAACGATTTCAACCACTCGATATCCTCATGCGCAACATGCACGGCCTTGCTGACGTAGGCCGTGTCAAAAAGGGCCTTGGCCAAGTCACGCCGCAGGATCTGGAACCGGGCTTCACGCTCGGCTTCACCTACGGCCACACTTGCGTTCGCTGTTTGGCGTTCCTGCTTTTCTTTGCCGAAGACGGGCAGCTTCTGCTCCACGCCGTAGAAAAAATCCCCATCATCCGCGCGCATGGCTTTGCTCGCCGCCATACCGCCCGCCGTGAACGTCGGGTCGGACCACGAGCGCACCGCCGCGGCGTTCGCCTGCGTGGACTCGATGCGTTTGCCCGCCGCCTGAAGCGCCGGATGATTCGTGCGCATCTGTTCCGCCAAGGCAGCCAGATAGGCGGGGGTGAGCGCGACGGTATTGGTGGAGATATGGGGGACAAGGTTGGTGGTTTCAGTCGCTTTCCCAATGGTGCCCAGTGCGGTCATCACCGCCAGCACCAGATAGCTTGCCAAAATATATTTCGAACGTTGCATGAGATTCCTCCTGACACTTCACCCGGTCAGGTCGGGTCGGTTTGGGATCGTGGACCGGCGGATGCAGACCACCGGACCTATGGCCACGGATAACGCACCGTGGTGTGGGAAAAGCGCGGTACGTGAAGACACTTCACGTGCGCTGGTAGGAATCTCAAATCAGGAAGGTGCAGTTCCAACAGTAGAGCGGAACAGCGGAAACGGAAAAATCAGCGGTATGGACCGGTTGGGATGCCAGCGGCATCGGCACCGGCGAAGCCAGCAACGTGACCGCCGTTTCCAGCGCAGCGACCAGTTGCTGCTCAGTCACCCGGGTCGAAGGAGCGGGCACCGTGGGTTGCGTGGGGGCTGGCGTGGAAGCCGGAGCCACACAGCAACTTACCATCTTGCAGGAACAATCGTCACAGGCATCCGCCAGCCGCTGGGAAGCGGACGGCATAGCACTTGCCCACTGGCCCAGGACCAGCAGGAGGCTAAACATGATGGCAAATGCACGACGCATATCTCTATCTACTTTATACTTATACACCCAAAGACCGGGTTTCGCTCAAACTTATTTTTTGGACCGTGTTATTACGACTTCCACCCTATCAGACGCAGCAGCGGCTTTGGCATTACACCCATTGCGGTAATTTCACCCGGGATTGCCGCGCGGCTGGCCCAGCCTTTACTCCCGGGCCGCATCCACTATCCTCCCGTCATGCGTACGGTTCACGTTGCCTTGGGCAACCGAAGTTATGACATCCTGATAGGCCGCAATCTCCTCGCCCGCCTGGGCCGTGAGTGCCGCAAGCTGGCGCTCGGCAAACGGTGCGCGGTGATCGCGGATACGAATACGGCGCCGCTCTTCGCGGACACCGCCCTGAAATCTCTGACCGCCGCCGGTTTCGAGCCCGTGCTCATCACGATGCCCGCGGGCGAGCAGTCCAAGAATCTCAAGGTCGTCGAGCAATGCTACAACCAGCTCGCCGCGCACCGGCTGGAGCGGAAATCCTTCATCGTCGCGCTCGGTGGCGGCGTAGTGGGTGATCTGGCGGGTTTCGTGGCGGCCACTTACTTGCGCGGCATGGCCTTCGTGCAGGTGCCTACGACCTTGCTCGCGCAGGTTGATAGTTCCGTTGGTGGCAAGACGGGAGTGAACCTGAAATCTGGCAAGAATCTGGTCGGTGCCTTCCATCAGCCGAAGCTGGTGCTGTGCGATCAGGACACCTTGAAGACGCTGCCCGAGCGGGAGCTCAAAGCCGGCCTCGCCGAGGTCATCAAGTACGGCATCATCTATGACGCCAAGTTCTTCGCACGATTGGAAAAGGATCTGCCCAAGCTCTTGCAACGCGACAGTGCCGCACTGACCCATGCCGTCGCGCGCTCTTGTGAAGTAAAAGCCGAGGTGGTGAGCCAGGACGAGACGGAGACGGGCTTGCGCGCCATCTTGAATTTCGGCCACACGATTGGCCACGGTCTGGAAGCGATCTCCTCCTACGGCAAGTATCTGCATGGCGAAGCCATCTCCATCGGCCAGGTCGCGGCCGCACATCTCTCGGCGCACCTGAGCGGCTTGAGCATCGCGGAGGTGGAGCGCATCGCCACGCTGTTCTCGCGTGCGGGTCTGCCCATCGCGGTGAAACTCTCCGCCAGCCAGCGCAAGGCGCTTTTCGCCGCGATGCGGCTGGACAAGAAGGTCAGCGGTGGTGAGATCAAATTCGTCCTGGCGAAGAAGCTGGGCACAATCGTCTGGGGACAGCAAGTGCTTGACGCCGTCATCAACGAAGTGCTGGACGAGATCGCCGACTGATTAGATTTGAACTTTGAGCTTTAAACTTTGAACTTACGCTTATGTCTGCTGTCAGCGAAACGATCGTCCGCGAGTATTTCGAGCTCCACGGTTTCTTCGTCCGCCAGCAGCGCAAGTATGTGGCACCCTCCAAGCGCGAGGATGACGACATCGATTTCTTTGTCCTGAATCCGCGCTACGAACTCTCCTCGGTGCCGCTTCCGTTCGTGCTGGGCTCACGGGATCTGCCCAGCATCGCGCGGGCCGTGGTGGTGGTGAAGGGCTGGCATACGGAGACCTTCAGCCCGGCGGTACTGGCGCATGCGCCGGAGATCTTCCGCTTCGTGCAACCCGAAGTGTTCAAGCAGGCGGAGAAAGCCATCGGCGAAGGCGGCCCCGTGACTAAGATCCTCGTGGTGCCCGCTTTGCCTCATAGCGCCGAAGCCCGCGACCAAAGCATCGAGCTGCTGCGCGTGAAAGGCATCGATGCCGTCATCCCCTTCCAGAGCATGCTCAGCGACCTGGTGGAGCATACGGAGACGAACCGCAACTACCAGAAGTCCGACCTGCTCCAGATGATCCGCATCCTGAAAAACTACGATTTCTTCAAGGAACCGCAGTTGGAACTGTTCAAAACGAAACGCAAGAAGAGGTGACGCACCGGTCACACACGGGGCTTTAGCCTGAGCCATGGCGGGGCTTCACCCCGACCTTCGTCCAAGAGGCCCACGAGCCTGTCCTGCAGACCCATACCAGCCATTGCCCGCAGCACTTTTGGCAGATGTGTCCGAGTTCGTGGCGCGACGGCGATTTCCTCCACCTGATGGGTCGCCTCAAAACGGCGTCGCATTTCCGGCAAGGTCGAACCGCTGGCGAGGTCATGATTTTCCAGCAGGACGAAAGTCTTGCTCAAGGCGGGGCACTTCTGAAAGTCCAGCAGTTCCAGCTCCGTGCCCTCAACATCCAATATGACGGCGGGACGAACCGCCTGGGTAAGACGCTCTTGCAGGATGGTCGTGGTCAATTCCCCGGCGTGTTGCAACTTGTCTCCAATCCCGTTCTTCACCGCCAGCAAGTTCACCATTTTTCTTCCCTCGGCGGACATCTCGTAAGCGGCGATCACAGCTTCAGGACAGCGCAGCGCCAGGCCCACCGCGTAGTAACCCTCCGCGGCCCCGGCGTTGATGATGATGTCCGGCTGCCAACGGATCAGCTCCTCTACCGCCGGCCTGAGCTCCTGCTCATAGGTGCCCAATAGCTTGGGCCACAGGGCGCTGCCCACACAGGCACGGATATAACGCATGCCTTGGAACGGCCCCTGCGGCACCCGGTTGCCCAAGAGCCATTGATATAACCTTATATAACTCATCCGTACCGGCGCCAGTCTGGCCGAGTGGGCCGATTTGCCAACCGTTATCCGCGGGCACATTTGTCCGGAACCTTCACCTTTCCAGTTTCCAAAACCCCCAACCCGCGCTACGTTCCCGCCACTGATATGGTGCTGGTCATAGATAACTACGATTCGTTCACGTTCAATCTCGTGCAATACCTGGGCGAGATGAACGTGGATCTCCAGGTCCATCGCAACGACCAGATCACGCTCGACCAGATCCGCGCGCTGAAGCCGGAACGCATTCTCATCTCGCCCGGACCCTGCTCGCCCCGGGAAGCCGGTCTCTCGAATGAGATCATCAAGACGTTCGCTGGTGAAGTGCCTTTGTTCGGCGTCTGCCTCGGCCATCAATGCATCGGCCACACCTTCGGCGGTGAAGTGGTGGTGAACAACCGCATGATGCACGGCAAGGTCTCGCCGATTAAGCACAATGGCAAAGACCTCTTCGAAGGTATGCCGAATCCCTTCAACGCCACGCGCTACCACTCCCTCGTCATCAAGCGCGATACCATCCCCGACTGCCTCGAGATCACGGCGGAGACGGAGGAGGGCGAGATCATGGGGGTGAAGCACAAGACGCTGCCCGTCTGGGGCGTGCAGTTCCATCCCGAGAGCATCCTCACGGAGAGCGGGCGGACGATCCTTAAGAATTTTCTGAAGCTGAAATAATTGTAGGTTCCTTCAACCTGCATTTGCCTTCTTCTCACCAGTCATTAGTCTGGTGCGCATATGTTCCCAGTCCGTATGCGCCTGACCGCTTTGTCATGCATGCTCCTGCTTGCCCTGTCGCTTTCGGCGGCGGAAGACCCTTTTGCCGCCGGTGTCCGTACCACCGAGCCCCTCACACCTGAGCAGCAGCTCAAGACCTTTCATCTGCCGCCCGGCTTTGAGATGCAACTTGTGACCACGGAGCCGCACATCAACAAGCCCATGAACATGGCGTTTGATGCCGCCGGGCGGCTCTGGGTCACCACGAGCATCGAATATCCCTTCGCCTCGACCAATGCCCTCGCGCGCGATCGCATCATGATCTTCGAGGACTTCGCCCCGGATGGCAAAGCCCGCAAGATCACGCAGTTCGCCACCGGGCTGAACATCCCCATCGGCATCTATCCGTTTCAGTCGCCCTCCTCGGTGAAGCCCTCGAAGCTGACATGGAAATGCATTGCCTGGTCCATCCCACACATCTGGCTGTTCGAAGACACCGATGGCGACGGTCAGGCGGACAAGCAAGAAAAGCTTTTTGGCCCATTTGATTTCTCGAAAGACACGCACGGCAATCAGGCCAGCTTCCGGCGTGGGTTCGATGGCTGGCTGTATGCCACGCATGGTTTCAACAACAACTCCAAGGTGCAAGGCCGCGACGGTCATGAAGTCGTGATGTCCTCGGGCAACACCTATCGCATGCGCCTTGATGGCTCGCGCCTCGAACATCACACCTGGGGACAGGTGAATCCCTTCGGTCTGTGTTTCGATCCGTCGGGAAATCTGTACTCGGCGGATTGCCACAGCTCGCCCATCTACCAGTTGTTGCGCGGTGCGTATTATCCCAGCTTCGGCAAGCCGCATGACGGCCTCGGCTTTGCCCCGCTGACCATCCAGCACAGCCACGGCAGCACGGCCATCTGCGCCATCCAGATGATCACGGACCCGTCCTGGCCCAAGGAACTTCAGGGCAATCTCATCATCGGCAACGTGATGACCAGCCGTATCAACCAGGACCGCGTGGAATGGCTCGGCTCCACCAGCAAAGGCCATGAAGTGCCTGACTTCCTTCGCACCGATGATCCGTGGTTCCGCCCGGTGGACCTGCAATTCGGCCCCGATGGCGCGCTGTATGTCGCGGACTTTTACAACCGCATCATCGGCCATTACGAAGTGCCCTTGCTGCATCCGGGCCGTGACCGTGAGCGCGGTCGCATCTGGCGCATCGTGTATCGCGGCGAGGATGGGAAAGCCGTTTTGCCTAGCACTAGGCTGCCGGAAGATCTGAAAGGTCTGGTGAGCGAACTTGGTTCACCGAACATGACCCGTCGCATGCTCGCGATGAACACCATCGCGGATGTACACGGGAAGGCATTTGCCCGGCAGACACTGAAAACGCCGTGGCTGGAGAGCAAGGGCAAGCAAGCGCTGATGCAGGATGCCGCAGCGTATGAGCGCTCAGCGGAAGTGTTGCGCTATGTCCATTCACTGTGGCTGCGCGAGCGCTTGGGCGTGCTGAAAGACCAGGAGCTGGAGCAGGCCATCCAGGCCCCAGTGACGATCGTGCGTGTGCATGGACTGCGGATCGTGGCCGATCGCGGTCTGACGTCGCAGCACATGGCGACCGCGCCCAGACTGGGCCACGCCTTGCAGAAGCTTATGGTGCAGGCATTGAACGATACTGCACCGCTAGTCCAGCGCACCGCCGCCGAAGCGTTGTCGCAACAGACCAAACTGGAAGCGGTGAAACCCTTGCTCGCGCTGATCGCCAAGGTGCCGGCCGAAGACACCCACTTGAAGCACATGGCCCGGCTGGCGTTGCGCAACCAGTTGAACGATGTCGGCGCGTGGGCCTTTCAATCACCACAGTTCTTCTCGAAGGCAGAGCTGACCACGCTTGTGGATATCGCGCTGGGCTTGAAGACCGAAGCTTCGGCGGTGTTTCTCCTGAAACAACAGGACAGCGTGCGTGCCAATAAAGATTTGCACACCCGCACGCTGCAACACGTAGCCCGCTATGCCCCGGTGGACGCGTTGGATGTGCTCGCCGAGACTGTGCAAAAGGAACGTCGCGATGATCTGGATTTCCAGCTCACCCTGTTCCAGTCGGTGCAACAGGGCTTCACACAACGCGGACAGCCGCTCACTGCCAAACTGCAAGCCTGGGGCATTGCCTTGGCACCCCGATTACTGGTGGCGGCCAAGGAGCAGGGCAGTTGGGGGAATACGCCCGTGGATGGCATCCGCGAGGCGAAGAATCCCTGGACCTTGCAGGAACGCAGCCTGGCGGACGGCACGAAAGTCCAGTTGATCTCCAGCCATCCGCTCGGTGAAAAACTGACGGGCACACTGCGCTCGGCCGCCTTCGATCTGCCGGACAAGCTGAGCTTCAATCTGTGCGGGCACGATGGTTTTCCGACCGCCGCCCTGTTGAAGAAAAACTTTGTCCGGCTGCGTGAAGCGGGCAGCGGAGCGATCCTCTTTGAAGCCGCACCGCCGCGCAATGACACGGCGCGCAAGATCACCTGGAATCTGGCCGCCCACCAAGGCAAGCGTGGGTATGTCGAGGTCGTGGATGCGAATACGGACACAGCGTATGCGTGGCTGGCGTTCGGCCGTTTTGAACCGGCCTTGCCGCAGCTCGCCACGGTGGACCCGAACCAGACGGCGAAATTCCAGAAAGCCGCCGCCGAGCTGGTGCAAAGCCTGTCGTTGAAAGACCTGCAACCGCAGTTGCTCGCAGCTTTGCGAGAGACTGGAACCGATTCAGCGGCCCGGGCCGCAGCGGCTTCCGCCGTGGCCGCCCTCAAAGGCGATGGTCTGCTCACGGCACTGACCGGTGCGTTGACCGATGCTTCCGTGCCCGAGGAGATCAAGCAATCGCTCGTCAGCGCTTTTGCCGCGGACAAGGCGGGCATCCGCAAAGCCATCGAGGCCAATCTGCAGATCGCTCCGACGCGCATCCAGCAAAAGCTCGTGCTGATGCTGGCCGGCCAGCCGGATGGCGCGGAGCTCTCACTCGCCCTGGCAGAAGCGGGCAAGATCGCGCCGAGTGTCATCGCGGAGCGCGGGGTGAAAGACAAACTGGCCGCAGTGAAACCGGCACAATGGGAAACGCGTTTGAACAAACTCACGGCGAACCTGCCACCGGAAGATGCCGCGCGGGAGAAACTGCTCACCGACCGGCGCATGGGTTTTGTCGGCGCGAAGACCGACATCCAAAAGGGTGCGGAACTGTTCACCACCGTTTGCGCCGCGTGCCATCAGGTGAAAGGCAAAGGCGGCTTGGTCGGTCCGCAACTGGATGGCATCGGCAGCCGGGGCGCTGAGCGTGTCATCGAAGACATCCTGGACCCGAACCGCAACGTGGACCACGCCTTCCACACACACACCATTGTGCTGAAGGACGGTGAAGTGACCAGCGGCCTGCCGCGCCGCGAGGAAGGCGAAACGCTCGTCATTGCCAATGCGGCGGGCCAAGAAGTGAGCATCCCCAAGAAAGATATCAAGGAGCGGAAAGAGTCTGCGAATTCACTGATGCCGGATAATTTTGGCGAGGCGCTGACGCCGGAGCAGTTGTATGATCTGCTGGCGTTTTTGCTGAATCAGAAGTGATACTATTCAGTTTGAGATGGTAGGGCCCGTCTGTCCTCAGCGGGCCGTGGTGCGGATCGAAAGGCATGTCTTGAATTTCAAAACCAGCCTTTTAAACCGCTCTCGTCGTTGGAATGTTCTCAAACTTTCGATGGATTCAGGCTTCGACAGCGGCCCGCTGAGGACAGACGGGCCCTACCAACGCACTGCTTTCAATCATGCGAGAATCTTCGCCTGACCGCCTGGTAAATCCAATACCGTCCCCGCTTCTTTGTGTTCTTTGCGGACGTAGCCGAGGGCGACAACTTGCTGGCTCATGGGTAATCGCACGGCGGAAGTGAGATAGCCCACATCTTTGCCTGCAATTTGCAGCTTCGTGCCTTTGGCGGGCAGCTCCGAGATGCCAGTGAGTTCAAGACGGCGCAGGGACTTGGCGACTTGCCCGTAAGTACGGATGCGGGCGTTCACTTCCTGGCCGATGTAGCAGCCCTTCGTGTAGCTGATGGCGCGCTTCTCGATGCCCGCTTCAGGCGCGAGATTGGTTTCATCCATGTCCACGCCGTAGCGCGGGATGCCCGCTTCGATGCGCGCGGCCTCGAAGGTTTCCCAACCACAGGCGCGGCCGCCTTGGGCTTTCACCGCAGCAAGAATTTTATCGGCGATCATGCCAAGACCGGCGCTGGGGATGAAGATATCAAAGCCCGTGGTGCCGAGGCGCGGCTGGTTCATCACGTAGATGTCGCCGACGTCGGGGATGTTGTCCTTTACCCATTGTAGTGGTGCGGTGGGCAATGTTGGGACTAGTCCAAGCGCGGTCACAGCGGCAGCGGCGTTGGGACCTTGCACGCTGACGAGGCCGTAGTGTGGAGCGACGTCTACGATCTGCACGTCATCGGCGATGATGTATTTGTCGAGGCGCGTGGTGACCTTCTCGGTGAGACCAGGTTCGAAATCGAGGAGAAGTTCATCGGCGAGACGATAGATGTAGAGATCGCTCTCCATCTTGGCCTTGGCGTTGACGAGCGCGGCATAGCACCCGCCATCTGCCTTGAGGCCCTGCACGTCATTGGTGACCTGGCCGTGGAGGAACTTGATGCGGTCGGCACCGAGGAGACAGATGCGACCGCGATTGCTGAGGTCGATGAACCCGGCGGATTCTTTCAGCGCGCGATACTCGGCCGCCACGTCACCATAGGTCGCGACGAACTCGAGACCGTTCACCTCGGTGAATTGGGCGTCTTGCAGTTCGTGGAACTCGTGTAACGGGAGCAGGCTCATGTTCAGATTCTATAAAGAGAGCGGCTCTGTGACAGCATCCAGTGCCATCGCCAGAGCCGCTTCAAACCATTTCAAACTGTTCGTCGTGATGGAAGCTGCTGCGGGTCACCCCGACAAACAAATGCCGGGGCAAGCAGCCCGCGCTCCACCGGATTACTCCGTCGGAGCAGCCTTCTTCACGAACGTGTGCGTGGCGTGGCCGAAGAAGACTTCGGCGCTTTCCATCAACGTCTCGGAAAGTGTCGGATGCGGATGCACTGTTTCCGCGAGGTCCGTCACCGTGGCGCCCATCTCGATGGCGAGCGTGCCTTCCGCGATGAGTTCGCCCGCGCCGTGACCCACAATGCCCACGCCGAGGATGCGCTCGGTCTCGGGATCGATGATAAGCTTCGTCAGACCATCCGGGCGATCAAAGCTCAGCGCGCGACCGGAAGCGCCCCAAGGGAACTTGGCGACCTTCACTTCGCGACCCTGCTTCTTCGCTTCCGCTTCCGTCAGACCGGCCCACGCCACTTCCGGATCGGTGAACACGACGGCGGGGATGACGATCTTCTCGAACGCGCTGTTGTGGCCCGTGATGACATCCACCGCGATGCGTGCTTCCTTCGAGGCCTTGTGTGCCAGCATGATGCCGCCCGCGACGTCGCCGATGGCGTAAATGTTCGGGTCTTCCGTCTGCTGCTGCGCGTTGATCTTGATGAAACCTTTTTCATCGCGCGTGACCTTGGTGTTTTCCAGACCGAGGTCTTCGGCGTTCGGTCCGCGACCGACGGCGACGAGCACACGGTCATACAACTCTTCGAGCTTCTGGCCGTTCACTTCGCTCACCACTTTGATCTGCTTGCCGACGGTGGCCATGGAGAGAACCTTGGCCTTCAGACGTACTTCCTTGAACGCCTTCTTCGCGTAAGCGACCACCGGACGGGCGAGGTCGGCATCCGCACCGGCGAGGAGTGTGTCCATCGCTTCGATGACGACGACCTTGCTGCCGAGACCGGCATACACGGTGCCGAGCTCCATGCCGATGTATCCGCCGCCGACCACGAGCAAGTTCTCCGGGATGTCTTCCACTTCGAGCGCACCACGGGAGGTCATCACGCGCGGATTGCCGAGGTCGAATGCCTTGGGCAGCGTAGCACGGGAACCGACGGCGATGATCGCCTTGTCGTAGCTGATGAATTTCTGGCCCTGCTCGGTCTCCACGCGGAGCAGTTGCGAGCCCTCGAAATAACCGCGGGCGTGCATGACTTCCACACCACGCATCTTCGCGAGGGAGGCGACACCGCCGCTGAGCTTCGTGATCACGGAGTTCTTCCACTCGCGCAGCTTGTTCAGGTCGATGGTCGGCTCCGCAAACGTGATGCCGCGATGTGCGGATTCACGGGCTTCCTTGATCGCCTTCGTCGCATTGAGCAACGCCTTGGACGGGATGCAACCACGGTTCAAGCAGACGCCACCGAGCTTCGGGTCTTTCTCGATGAGGATGACTTTCTTGCCCTGGTCCGCAGCGTAGAACGCGGCGGCATAGCCACCGGGGCCAGCGCCTACTACTACGATATCGGTCTTGATCGTTTCCATATGTCTTAAATCTTAATCGTTGTGTTAGGTCGCTGTTAGAGTTTCGCGTCCGCTTCGGTGATCGCCGCGAATGCCGCAGCGAGATCCACCGTGAAGCGTGCCGCCGTGCCACCATCGATCAAGCGATGGTCGTAAGAGATGGCGATCGGCATCATCAAGCGTACTTGCACTTCTTTGCCGACGACGACCGGCTTCAATGCACCACGGCCCATGCCGAAGATGCCGACTTCCGGCTTGTTCACGATCGGCGTGAAGTGTGCCCCACCAATACCACCTTGATTGGAGATGGTGAACGTGCCGCCCTTCATGTCATCCGGCGAGAGCTTGCGATCACGCGCTTTCTTGGCGATGTCTTCGAGGTCCTTGGATATCTGGAGCAGGCTCTTCTTGTCCGCGTCGCGGATGACGGGGACCATCAGGCCGGCGTCGGTATCCACGGCGATGCCGATGTGGTAGTAATCCTTGAACACGATCTCTTCCGTGGCCTCGTCGAGGCTGGAGTTCATGATCGGGTGCTTCTTCAACACGGCGACGAGCGCCTTGATGGCGAACGGTGTAAGCGTAAGACGTGCACCGGCCTTCTCGTAATCGGCGGCGAACTTCTTGCGCAGATCATTGAGCGCGGTGATGTCCACGTCCTCGAACTGCGTGACCTGCGGGATCGTGGTGACGCTCTCCACCATGCGGCGGCTGATGACCTTGCGGAGGCCGGACATCGGCTTCTTGGTCACGGCGCCCCATTGCGCGAAGTCGATGGATTCGACCACGGGCTTGGCCGGCGCAGCGGATGCAGCAGCGGCAGCAGCCGGAGCGGCTTTGCCCTTGGCGGCGAGCTTGATGAGTTTCTGGATGTAAGCGCGGACATCGGCCATGACCACACGGCCACCGGCTTCGCTGCCCCTCACACGGCGCAGGTCGAGACCGATCTCGCGGGCGACCTTGCGCACGGAGGGCGGCGCGGCGACTTCGGCGTCATCAATCGCTTCTTCTTCCGCGACTTCGCCGGAGTCATCGTCTTCCGCTTCGGTTTCTTCGACGACCGGGGCGGCTTTCTTCTTGGCCTTCGGTGCGGCAGCGGCTTTCGCAGCCGGAGCTTCACTGACGGCGGGAGCGGCACCCGCAGCACCTTCCAGCGTGACGATGAGCGCGCCGATGGAGATCTTGGCGCCTTCCTTCACGTGGATCTTGCTGATCACGCCATCCGCCGTGGAGGGGATGGGCGCGACGGCCTTCTCGTTCTCGAGTTCAATCAGGGTCTGGCCCTTGGTGACCTTGTCACCTTCTTTGACCAGGATCCCGACCACCACGCCGGAATCGGCACCTTCACCGAGCTTCGGTAATTTGACGTCCATAAAATTTTCGGTCTCGCTGCTAAATTGCAGCCGTATCTGTATTCTCACCCCTCACCCTGGCCCTCTCCCCGTTGAGGGAGAGGGAGGAGAGGCGTTAAAGCGTTCTCAACCGGCAAGGCCTTCTTAGGGCCTCACGTTCAAGCGTCGCATACGCGACGCTAAATCTTTTTAACGCGGAAACCGTGGGTTGAAACCCACGGCTACCATCGTCTGGTGGCTACGCCACCCAAAAAACCAGCCATGTCCGACTCGCTGTGAAGCCGGACAGGCTAACTTAAAATCACAGCAGGTACGGGAACACCTTCTCCGGGTCCACGCCCATGTCTTTGATGGCCTGCGCCACTACCTTGCGCTCGATGTCGCCGCGCTTGGCGAGGGCATACAGCGTGGCGATCACCGTGCTCTCGGCGTCCACTTCGAAGAAGCGGCGCAGGCGTTCGCGCGTGTCGCTGCGACCGAAGCCGTCCGTGCCCAAGGTGGTCAGGCCGCCCGGCACCCACGGGGCGATCTGGTCCGGCACGATCTTCATGAAATCGGACACGGCGATGAACGGGCCTTTTTCCTTCTCGAGTTCCACCTGAAACCACGGCTTCTTCGGCGTCTCTGTGGGATGCAGCATGTTCCAGCGTTCGCAACGCAGGGCTTCATTCCGCATCAGCTTGTAATTCGTGGCGCTCCAGACATCCACCGAGACGTCATACTTCTCGGCGAGGATCTTCTGGGCCTTCAGCGCAGACTGCATGATGGTGCCGCTGCCGATGATCTGCGCCTTGTGCTTCAGACCGGTCGCGCCCGTGTTAAATTTATAGAGGCCCTTGAGGATGCCTTGCTCCACGCCGGCCGGCATCGGCGGCATCGGGATGTTCTCGTTATACAGCGTCAGGTAATAGAAGATCTCTTCGCCTTCCTGATACATGCGGCGCATGCCGTCCTGCACGATGACCGCGAGCTCGTAAGCGAACGCCGGGTCATACGTCATCAGGGTCGGGATGGTGCTGGCGAGCAGGAGGCTGTGACCATCTTCGTGCTGCAGACCTTCACCGTTCAACGTCGTGCGGCCAGCGGTGGCGCCGAGCAGGAAGCCCTTGGCCTTGATGTCACCAGCGAGCCAGATCTGGTCGCCGATGCGCTGGAAGCCGAACATCGAGTAGTACGTGAAGAACGGGATCATGTTCACCCCGTGCGAGGAATACGCCGTGCCCGCCGAGATGAAGGACGAGATCGCCCCGGCCTCGGTGATGCCTTCTTCGAGGATCTGCCCGTCTTTCGCTTCCTTGTAGTAGAGGAGCGATTTGCTATCCACCGGCTCATAGAGCTGGCCCTTCGGCGAATAGATGCCGACCTCGCGGAACAGGGCATCCATACCGAACGTGCGCGCTTCATCAGGGATGATCGGGACGACGTAGCGGCCGATCTCCTTGTTGCGCAGCAGATGCGTGAGCAGACGCACGAAGGCCATCGTGGTGGACACTTCGCTCTCGCCGGAGCCCTTCAGGAAGTCCTTGAAGTTCTCAAGCGCGGGCGTGTTCAGCTTCGGCGCGGTGACCGTGCGCTTGGGCACGTAACCACCGAGTTCCTGGCGGCGCTTCTGGAGATACCTGATCTCCGGGCTGTCCGGCGCGGGCTTGTAGAACGGCGTTTCCGCGATCTCTTCATCGCTGATGGGGATGTTGAAACGCTTGCGGAAAATGCGGAGCTCTTTTTCGTTCAGCTTCTTCTGGCCGTGCGAGACGTTGCGGCCTTCGCCGGCTTCACCGAGACCATAGCCCTTGACCGTTTTCGCGAGCACGACCGTGGGCTGGCCCTTGTGCTCGGTGGCCGCCTTGAAAGCCGCGAACACCTTGCGCATGTCGTGACCGCCGCGCATGAGCTTGTGCAACTGCTCGTCCGTGAGGTGATGCACCATGGCGAGCAGTTCCGGATCTTTGCCGAAGAAATTCTTGCGGATGTAGGAGCCCGGTTCGACGACGTACTTCTGATACTCGCCATCGACCACTTCTTCCATGCGCTTGCGCAGGATACCCTTCGTGTCCTTCGCGAGCAGATCATCCCAGTCCGAACCCCAGATGACCTTGATGACATTCCAGCCCGCACCGCGGAAGGCGGCTTCGAGTTCCTGGATGATCTTGCCGTTGCCGCGCACCGGGCCGTCGAGGCGCTGGAGGTTGCAATTCACGACCCAGACGAGGTTGTCCAGATGCTCGCGCGAAGCGAGCGTGAGCGCACCGAGCGTTTCCGGTTCATCGGATTCACCGTCACCGACGAAGGCCCAGATCTTCGGCTCATGCTCCCAGTTCACGAAACCGCGCGCTTTCAGATAGCGGTTAAAACGGGCCTGGTAGATGGACATGATGGGACCGAGCCCCATCGAGACGGTCGGAAACTGCCAGAAATCCGGCATCAGATACGGATGCGGATAAGAAGACAGACCGCCGCCTTCAGCCAGTTCCTGGCGGAAGTTATGCAGGTGCTGCTCCGTCAGGCGGCCTTCGAGATAGGCGCGGGCGTAATTGCCGGGCGTGGCGTGGCCTTGGAAATAGATCATGTCCGCCGGGCGATCACCATCGCCTCCGCGGAAGAAATGGTTGTAGGCCACCTCGTAAAGCGTGGCCGAGGAAGCGAACGTGGAGATGTGACCGCCGAGACCGTTGTGCTTGCGGTTCGCATTCACCACCATGGCCATGGCGTTCCAGCGCAGGAGGCTCTTGATGCGGACCTCCATCTGCCAGTCACCGGGATACGGCGGCTGGTCCTCCACCGGGATGCTGTTCACGTAGGGCGTGCTGACCGGACGGGGGGCTTTCACCCCCGCTTCTTCGAGACGTTCGAGCAGGCGCGCCAGAAAGGCATGGGCCTGTTCCGGGTTCTGTTGCGCCAGGGTGGCATCGACAAAATGCTCCAGCGCCACCAGCCATTTCTGCGCGAGGGCGTTGTTGCCGGATTTGTCTGCCGTGCCCGGGCTGGGCGCTGATTTCAAAATCTTTGTGCTCACTGCTTGTCCCGTCGTCCAAGGTTGACCAACATAGGCCCGGCGGCTGTCCACCGAAGCCGCAACATGTAACGGCAGGGCGGCTAATCAGCCAAACTAAATCGGTGGCTGTTTTCTCAGCCCGCGACCGCAAGAATGGCTTATTTTTGGCCTAAATCAAACTGATGCAGGTATTAGACCTTAGCTTCGTCGAGCCGGCCCACAATCTAGCGTGTGATGAGGCTTTGCTCAACTGGTGCGATGCCCACCAGCAGCCAGTGCTGCGCTTTTGGGAGTCGCCGACGCCCTTTGTGGTGCTGGGGTATGCCAACCGGCTGGGCAAAGAGGCAAACCGGGAGGCTTGCGCCCGGCTGAAGGTGCCCATTTTGAGGCGTTGCAGCGGTGGTGGCACGGTGTTGCAAGGTCCTGGCTGCGTGAGCTATGCGTTGGTTTTGCCGCTCGAACTGACGGCGGAATTGAAGACCATCGCCGGGGCCAATTCCTACATCATGGAACAGAACCGCCGGGCGGTGGAACTGCTGCTCAAGGGGAGTGTTTCCATCGCCGGACATACGGACTTGGTCTGGAACGGCAAGAAATTCTCGGGCAATTCCCAGCGGCGGACCCGAAATGCCCTCCTGTTCCACGGCACCTTTCTTCTGAAATTCGATCTTTCACTGGTCGAAAAGACCCTGCAGATGCCCTTGTTACAGCCGGATTACCGCCTGCAACGGCCCCATGGCGAGTTCGTCACGAATATCCCGGTGACACCGCTGGCGCTGAAAAGCGCCTTGCGGCAGGCTTGGAAGGTGAACGGGAAGTTCACGGAGAATCTGGATGCGGATATGGAGGCCTTGCTCGCGGAAAAATACGGCAACCCGCAGTGGCTTGAGAAGTTTTGAGCGGAATATTTTAGGCATCCGCTAGCGGCGCAAACTGCGGCGGGCCGAGAGCCAGCCCCAGAGGAGGCCGATCAGGAGGCCGACCGTGTGGGCCATGTTCGCGATGGGGAGGATGCCGGTAAAACAGATGAAGTACCAGACCATGATCATGGCCACGGTGTTCGGATGGACGAAAATGCCGGAGGCGAAATCGAACTTGGATTTCATCCACGCGAAACCGAACAGGGCAAACACCACGCCGGACATGCCGCCGAAATTCGGAGCCGGGCGGCTGAGGGGGGGCAGATTGATGCCATATTCGGCCAAGTTCGAGAGCACGGCTGTGACCAAGACGAACAGGAGCACGAAGCGGAAGCCCATGGCGCGCTCGATCATGCCGCCGAGCGTCATCAGGTTGAGCATGTTGAAAACCAGGTGCATGACGCCGAAGTGCAGGAAGATCGGGGTGATGAGCCGCCAGACCTGGCCCTGGCTGATCTCCGGCAATCCGGGCTGCCACTGGATCATGTTGCCCACCACTTCAAACTGGGTGATGACCCAGGGCTGGATGCGCTCCGTTTCCTCGCCCAGACCGGTCAGCACGGCCACGAGGACGCTGGCGAGGAGCAGGAGGAACGTAAAGTAAGGCTGGGAGTGACGGTCCCGCTGGAGCACTTCACGGCTGGTAAAAGAACGCTCTGCCGCGGCCTCCGCCTCCGCCTCCAATTGGGCCTCCTTCTCCCGCGCGAGCTTGGACACTTTGGCGTATTCCGGCGCGCCGGGATTGGTGATGAACTGGTTGAGCAACGTGGCCGCCTCCTCCATCTGCTCATCCGCCAGCACCCAGACCTCAAAGCGGGCGCCTTCCTGTTCCACCTGGTTTTCAATACCACGTACGAACAGATAGTCGCTGAACAGGGTGGCTTTTTGCTCGCCCTCGATGGATCCAATCAAACGCATTGCGGGAGCAACCTTTCCTCAAAACAGCGCGGGCGTCAAAGCCCGTTCACCGCCGGCACGACGAACGGATGCCGATAATCACGGGTGAGCAAGGTGTTGGCGCGAGTGTGCTGGAGGAATTGTTCGCGCCCGGCATCGAACTTCAACCAAGGCCCGACCACGGCGGGCTGGCGCGCGGGATTCACTTCATTGGCAGCGAGATGTTCCACCATCCGCGCGAAGGCCTCACGGGTCTCGGGTTCATCCGAGAGCTTCTCCTGGATCTCGCCGCGCTCCTCGGAGTGACCGAGGCGGTAGGAGATATTGCCCAGATGACAGAGCGCACTGGAGAGATGCCCTTCCAGGATGTCGGCCTTCAAGGTGTCCGCTTTACGGTCGCGCACGCACTGAATGAAATTGGCGAAGTGACTTGGTGCGGGATCGTTCGTGGCGGCAAAGTGACGGAGCAAGGTGCCCTGGTTGTCATGCGCGAATGCTTCGTTGCCAAGCAAGCGCAAGAGACCGCCTTCGCAATGGATGACCACACCGATGTCTGTGCCCGCATACTTGGGCATCACTGCTGCATCACGCTTCTCGGGCAGGCCGCGCACCTCGAAGCAGATGGGGGCAGGCTCATAATAATACATGGCCAGTTGCGTGTTCGGTGTCTGGCCGTCATCGGCATAACCGAAACGGCCACCGAGACTGGCGAGACGCGGGGGCAAGGCATCATAGCCCAGCGCCCAGCGCGCAAGGTCCATCTGATGGACGCCCTGATTGCCGAGATCGCCGCTGCCGGTTTCCCAGAACCAATGCCAGTCGTAATGCAGACGATAACGCTTGAGCGGTGACTTCGGCGCGGGACCGCACCAGAGATCGTAATCCACGGAGTAGGGGACTGGCTGCGAACCATTCACACGACCCAGAGTCTGGCGGCGTTTGTAGCACAAGCCGCGCGCGAGGACGATGCTACCGAGCTTGCCAGAGCGGAGGAACGCAATCGCCTGCGCAAGCGCTTCGCTGGAACGGCTCTGCGTGCCGGTCTGCACGATGCGGGAATGTTTACGCGCGGCATTCACCATCTGGCGGCCCTCCCACACGTTGTGCGAGACGGGCTTCTCCACATACACATCCTTGCCCGCCTGACAGGCCCAGATGGTGATGAGCGCGTGCCAATGATTCGGGGTGGCGATGGTGAGGGCGTCGATATCCGGATTCGCCAACAACTCGCGCACGTCCAGGTAGGACTTCACGGATTCGCCGAGCTTAGTCGCTGCCGCAGTTTCACGCTGCAAGATGTAACGGTCCGCATCGCACAAGGCCACGACGCGCACGCCAGGAATATGGCGGAGCAGTGCGAGGTGATCGCGGCCGCGGCCATTCAAGCCGATGACACCGACCCGGACGGCGTTATTGGCCCCGGCCACCTGGGACCAGGATTGCGCGGACCAGCCGGTGACGGCGGCAGCAGCCAGTGAACCTTTCAGGAAACGGCGACGCGAGGTGCGGAGCATAAAATTATTTGGCCCCCTGTTCGATCCACTTTTTCACAAGTTCCGCATCTTTGGCGGGCAGCTTGTGTTTCTCCGGTTCAGCGATGTCACCGTCCTGACCGGAGACGATGATGACGAGCGGGCTGCGGGCGGCGGCATCCAGCTTCACGGCGGCACCATAGACTTCGCCACCTTTCAACACACCTTCGCGCGTGTCCGCCTTGAAGCCGCCCTCGGCTTTCGCGGGGCCGTGGCAACTGACGCAGGATTTGTCGAAGAGTGGTTTGACGTCCGCGGTGAACGTGAGCGCTTTGGCCGTCACTTTGATCTCACCTTCAGGCCAGACGGCGCCTTGATCGATCCACGCGCGGAGGAGGCTGATCTGTTCTTTCGTCAGCGGGACGCTTTCACCGGGCTTGTCGCTCGGGGGCGGCATGAGGCCTTCCTCGATGAGGCCGGCGACGATGTGGACCATGGGGCTTTTCTCGCTGTTGCCGGGGATGAAGAACGGGCCGTCCGAGCCGGGCTTCAGCGCATGCTCTTTCGTGTCCATGCGGTACTTGCCCTTCTGTTTCTCCGGGCCGTGGCAACTGATGCATTTCTCCACGAAGATGGGATAAATCTCCTTGGCGAAATCCACTTTGCGCGGGGTGGGCAGCGGCAGCTTGCTGGTGTCCACGGCAAATACGCTGACGCCCGCCAGAGCAAGGACCGCTCCGGCAGCCAAGGCAGGGAGAAATGGCTTGTTCATAATCATACCCGTCAATTGGACGCGCCAAGGCTAGGTGGTGTTCGGGAAAAGGCCAAGTCTGGAGAGGAGGTATTTCGACGCGAAATTTCCCCTTTGCAGCTTGCGGAGAGGCTTTATCTTGGCGGCGTGCTTTCGTCACTTACCGAACAATTGAAATCCCGCCAGGCCCTGAGCGCGGAGCAGGTGTCCGCCGCCATCCAAGGGCTCACGGCGGAGAGCGTCGCCCCTGAAGCCAAGGCCGAGTTCCTGACCGCGCTCGCGCAGAAAGGCGAGACCGTGGAGGAGATCGCGGTGTTCGCGCGGGAGTTGCGCGAGCTTTCCCTGTCCCCGACATTGGACCCGGCTTTGCGCGCGGGGGAGATCCTCGATGTGTGCGGCACGGGTGGTGACAAGTTGAACACGTTCAACATCTCCACGAGCGTGGCCATTCTCGTGGCGGCGGCGGGTGTGCCGATGGCCAAGCACGGCAACCGCGCCATCACGTCCAAGTCCGGCAGTGCCGATGTGCTCGAAGCCCTGGGCATCCCGGTGGACAACACGCCGGAGCAGGCGGCGGCCTTGCTGAAGGAGCATAATTTCGCGTTCTTTCTGGCGACGCGGTTTCATCCGGCCTTCAAACACATCGGTCCGGCGCGCAAGCTCTGTGCGACCGCCGGACAGCGGACCATCTTCAATTTTCTCGGGCCGCTCATGAATCCCGCCCGGCCCACGGCCCAGCTCATCGGCGTGCCGAACCCCGCGCTCACCGAACCGATGGCGCGGGTGCTGCAAAGCCTCGGCATCCGGCGCGGCATGGTGGTGAGCGGTCATGCGGAAGGCGCGCATCTCGATGAGCTTTCCACCATCGGCGACAATCAGGTGGCTGAATTTTATCAGGATCGCGGTTTCCATGCGTCCACCTGGAAGGCGGATTTTCTGCCGTTGCAACCGGCCACCTTGGCGGACCTCGCGGGCGGTGATGCCAAGGTGAATGCAGTCATCGTACGCCAGGTGCTTTCCGGTCAGGAACGCGGGCCCAAGCGGGATGCTGTGCTGCTGAACGCCGCCGCCGCCCTGCATGTGGCGAACAAGGTGAAGTCGCTGATCGAAGGCTGGGAACTCGCCGCCGCCGTGATCGACAGCGGCAAGGCCGCCGCGAAGATCAAAGACCTGGCCTCCACCCGTTAAGCTGCCATGCCTGACCAACCTGTGCAGTACCAGCTCATCGGCAGTGACGGCATCGAATACGGTCCCGCCTCGGCGGAAGATGTGCGGGCGTGGATCCGCGAAGGCCGCGCGAGCGCCAAGACCATGATCCGCGCCAGCGACAACCCGGCGTGGCGCAAGCTGGGTGAGCTGACGGAATTCGCCGATGCCATCGCCCTGCGGGCCGCCAATGCGGGCAGCGGGAGTGCAGCTCCGGCGACGCCCGCACCCGAACAGAACAAAACGGCGCGCATGGGGTTTATCCTGAGTCTGGTCTCGTTGCTGTGTTGCTGCGTGCCACTCGCACCGGCGGGGCTGATCGTTTCGGTCATCGCCCTGGTGCGCATCAATGCCGGGCGGGATCTGAAGGAAGGTTATGGCTTCGCGCTGGCGGGCACGGTGATCAGCGTGATCGTCATCATCATCCATCTGCTGGCGTTCAACTACCTGCCGAAGTTCATGGCGGGCACGGGCACCCAACCGATCTTTGGTCCATGAGCAATAGCACACCACCGCCACTGCCCCAGCCGTCCAACCGGCGGTCGCAGATCGTGTGGGCGTTGCTCTTCGCGGCGGGCCTCGCGGCGATGCTGGTGTTGCATTTCTTTCCACCCGGGCAATACCCCATTTACCCGGTCTGTCCATTGCACCAGAGTACAGGTCTGGATTGCCCCGGTTGCGGCGGTTTGCGGGCGGTGCACCAGCTCACGAACGGCAACTTCGCCGCGGCGTGGCGGCTCAACCCCATCGTGTTCGTGCTGTTTCCGTTGGTGGCTTATGAAGTGTTTGTCCGGCTGTTCCTGAAAAAAGCGCGGCTCAGTGTACTGGAACGGCCACTGTTGCTGATCTCGCTGGGAGCCGTGCTGCTCGCCTTCTCGCTGGTGCGGAACCTGCCCAAGCTGGCGCAGTGGTTCGCGTGATGAATAAGTGAATGAAAGCGCCTGCCCATGATTGAACTGCTCCGCCGCTGGCTGAAGGTCACACAGCCGATCGACCGCACCAGCGCGCGTACCTGTCTGTTGCTCAATCTGGGCGCGTGGCCGGGCCTGGGCTCGGTGCTGGCCGGCCGGTTCAGCGGGTGGTTGCAGATGTTGCTCTCGCTCGGCGGACTGCTGGTGGTCGTGGCCGCGCTGTTCCGCTTCATGGGCATGTTGATGGATGAGACACGCTACCCTACCTGGAAAGATTCCTTTGTGTGGATGGCCATCGGCGGATTCGCCTCCTTCGTCGCGGCGTGGATCTGGTCGCTGTTCACCAGCCTTTCCATCCGGGCCGGAGCGGTGACCACCGTGAAGCCGGACCCGAACCGGCCGCCGCCGCTTTGAGTTGGCATTGCCCGCACGGCCCTTTATTTTCGACGTCTTGATGAAGCCGTTCAAAGCCATCGCCGCCATGTCCGAAAACCGGGTGATCGGGCAGGGCAACACCATCCCGTGGCATCTGCCGGAAGATTTCAAATGGTTCAAGCAGACCACCACCGGCCACATCATCGTGATGGGGCGCAAGACGTATGAATCCATCGGCCGATTGCTGCCGAACCGCACCACCATCATCCTGAGCCGCAGCGACTTCGTGGTGCCCGGGGCCATCATGTTAAAGGACCTCGCCGCCTTGCAACCGGCGACGGACGGACGCGAGACCTTCATCTGCGGAGGGGCGGAGATCTATCGCCAGGCATTGCCGCTTTGCTCCGATCTCTATCTCACCCTCGTCAAGCGGACGGTGGAAGGGGATGCGTTCTTCCCGCCGTTTGAAGCGGAGTTTGAACTGGCAGAGACGCTACGGGATACGCCGGAATTCACCATCCGCCATTACCGCCGGAAATGAGGGGGTTATCGCCAAGCTTGCCTTGGCGGGCAAAATAAGCCTAGCTAGGGGCCGTTCGTCAGTCATGGATGAGTCCCTTTGAACTAACTTGCTTCGGTACAGGAGACGGCTGGCCTTGCGCTGACCGTAATCATTCCTCCTTCCATTTCCGTTTCGGCAGGACCTCGTTCATCGTCGATTGTGGCGAATCCGTCAGCCGCGCCTACAAGGCTTCCGGGCTGGATTATGATGCCTTCGATGCCTTGCTGCTCTCGCACCTGCACTGCGATCATATCGGCGGGTTTTTCATGTTCATGCAGGGGCTGTGGCTGGAGCAGCGGCAGAAGGATCTGCCCATCTATCTGCCGGAGGATGGCATCAAACCCATCCGCGAGCTGTTGAACGCCGGGATGATCTTCGAGGAGCTGCTGGCCTTCACGCCGAAGTACACGCCACTGCATGCGGGCCGGAGCTTTAAGATCAAGGGCGTGACGGTGACGCCGTATCCCACGACCCATCTGGAAAGCCTGCGTCAATCTTTTCAACGCAAGTACACGCTGGATTTCGCCGCCTACAGTTTCCTCTTCGAGACGGCCAAGCTGCGCATCGCCCACAGCGCGGACCTCGGTGCGCCGCAAGACCTCGCGCCGCTGCTGAAACAACCGCTCGATCTCCTCGTGTGCGAGCTCGCGCACTTCGAGCCGAAGGATCTGTTCCGCTACCTGAAAGGGCGGGACATCGGGCGCATCGTCTTCATGCATGTGGCGCGGCAATATCGCGAAGAGCCGGAGGCCATCAACAAACTGGCGCAGCGCTATCTGGGAGAGATTCCGTTCACGTTTGCGACGGACGGGATGAAGGTGACGCTATAGAGCGCGTCCGCCCTCCGGTGGCATTTATTTCGCCGCCGCATTTCCGATCAGCCACGTGAATGCCGGGGCCAGTTCCGCGCGCCATGGGGTGGTGGAATGGACGCCCGGATGGATGCTGTGTTTCACCGTGCCGCCGAGTGATTGCAGGAGCTTCACGACATATTCGACGCCTTCGATCTGTGAGAGCTCCTGACGCAAGCCGCTCGGGGCGTGGGTGAGGCCGGTGGCGGTTTCTTTGTCGCCGACGCTGAGCCAAAATTTTGCGTTCGTCTTCGGCCAGTTGGGTTCCTTGTCTTTCAACCACCAGAAGGAGGCGGATTGGCAGAGCGCGTAGGAGAATGTTGCGGGGTGTTTTAAGGCGAGGTAGGCAGCGGCCAAGCCGCTAAGGCTGAGTCCGCAGATGAGGTTGCTTTGTGCCTGGATGTTTTCATTTCGCGCGCGGGCCCACGACACAACATCTTCGGCGATGAATTTGCTGTAGCGATCGTTGCAAAGATAATCCGCATGGCGCGCTTCGGCGTTCACATGCGAGACGAAGACACAGGTCATTTGCGGTATCGCACCACTCGCCATCAACTCGGTGAGGACGGGCAGGGCGTTCATGCTGCCGAGATAGAGTTCGGCATCAAGGAAGATGCAGAGCGGGTGCGCGTGGTCTTGCGGTCCCGGCACGAGGGAGAGGGTGCGGGTGTATTCGCCGGAGGTGCTGGTGAGGATGTGTGGTTCGGGCGGGGTCATGATGGTGTCGATACGATGGGCGTTCTAACAGCGGCAGGTTTCTTAAACACCCTCCATGCCGCAAACACAACGAGAACGATCCAGATTTTCAACCACGCATACACCGTCCAACCAATGCCTGGGCCAAGATGAAAATGCATTATTCTCACGCGCACAGGTTCGGTGAAAGCGTGACCGTGATGATTCGGTCCCGGCAGTTTACCTTCACCCGCGGCACGGATGTAACTCATGATGGCCTCCATCTGCTGCATACCATTCGTAGTGCGCTCACCCTGTCTCAGCAATAGCGTGGCGAGCAGATCCGGTGAGAGAGTCGCGTTTGTTTCAGCCGAGCGAAAATATAAGGATGGGAGTTCAACGGTGGCTCGCGATTCCCTCATCTTGGCTTGGTCATCGAAAGAGTGAAGCTGTAGATTCAGGTGCGTGTACACGAAGTTGGTCGGTTGGCGTGAATACCATCGGGACTCGGATTTCCCGTCAAACCGCAGCCAGTACAGACTGTCTCTATCCTCGCTAAAATCGGCCCGAACACTTCCGTGATAGTAACCTGTTTCCGGCCGCGAGTAGCGATGATGAAGCGTGATCCAAAGCGCTTGCGCAGCGGCATAGCCTGCGAACAGCAGCAACAGGGCCGTCACACCGAACAAGGATAATTTTGCCGCCGTACTCACCAAGTCCCTTCTTTGAATTTACCCTCCACCCGGATCAAAAGAAAAGCAAGCTGCCGAATGGGTGATAGATACCGGAATCTGCTTTTCTGAACGCCAAGGGCGTTCCGTCGCAAAGCCCAACGTTGCCGCGCGGCAGCGAGGCTACGTTGGGTCATCGCGTTGTTTTGTCACAACCCCGAAGTGGGTTGCGTCGGTTGGCTCGCAAGTGTAATGCGGGTTTGCCAATCATGGCCGGGGACGCAACCACGTTGTGGTTGGGTGATTCTTTTTTCACGTTACCCAACGTAGGCCCGCAAGCAAGCGGGCCGACGTTGGGCTTTGTTACGCAGCCCCGTTGGGGCTGACCACCTAGCCAGGTAGGGACGCGTTGCCGCGCGTTCCCTTGCCAGACCTGAGCGCACGTGCTTGCAGATACTTGGGCAACATTCGAGAGATTCTTATTTTTCCATGTTCCTGCTTGCGTCATTCGAAGATCAAACGGAGCAGTCAGGGAGCGCGGAGCACCGCGTCCCTACCAAGCTAAGGGCACGTCCGTTTGCATTCCCGCACGTAATAAATATCCCACGCATCCTCGCGCACCGGCACAAAACCATGGCGCTGATAAAAGCGATTTGAGGCGCTCTCGCGCAAGGCGCCGACGTGGATGGGCATTTGTTTTTCTTCCGCCTGCGCGATGAGGTGCTGCATCACGAAGGAACCCACGCCGCGCGATTGGCTCTGCGGATGGATGTACAGATGGTCCAGATGAAACCCATCCGCCAACGGACGAAACGTGTAGAACCCGATGCGCTCACCCTCCAGCACAATGAATTGTGTGTGCTCCGGATAGAACGTACTGCGCAGTCGCTCCCGCGCCCGCTCCGGGTCAAATCTGCCGACACGCTCCAAACTCTCCCGCATCGCGGCGATGCGGAGAGCGACGAGGGAGTCGAAGTCATCCGTGGCTACGAACTGAAAAGTAATCACGGCCAACACAAGACAGTTTTCTCCAGAATTGCATCGCGTAAGTCCCACTCTCACTTGACGAGTTTTCTGAAATCTTCCTCAATTTTCTTTTTGTCGAGCTTCCCATAAGACAGCATGAAACTCGCCGTTGAAATAGGCTCATAAATCATAGGAGACATAAGCGGCGTGTCACCCAACATGATGAGCGTCTTCTTGCCGATGTTCTTTTCCGTCAAAGCCTCAAACCTTTTGGCGTCCACCAAATACATCTTGATCATCAATGCCTTGTTGTCATGCGATGGCTCAACAGACTCCAAACTGGTGATCACCATTGCAGGTTTTGCCGGTATATAGCCGGCTTTTGGACATTCCGGGGTATCGATGTATTTGCCTCCATCGATTTTCGTGTCACTCAAAATGTAGATGGTTAGTCTCGGAGCCTTCGAATCCTCTGCTGCCACTTGTTTGCTTCCAGCTAGAAGAGCCAGCGCGAGAATCAAATTGAAGATGTGTTTGGGCATGTAGCTATTCCTTTGCTGATTTGATTATTAAATCCTACGATTCTAAAGGTAGCTGGCAATCTGAGTGAAGTAACGCAATTTTCGCAACTCACAGATCTTCACGCTTCGGAAGCATTGCTTCGCGATAGCGCAAGTATTCTCGATCCAGTTGAGGATCCTTGGTATCGAAGAAGTTCAAACGCCAGGTGCAACTGGCCGCACCTGCGGCGATGAGCTGGCCATCCCGGCTCACCACAGAGAAGCTGGTGAATCCACCACCTCCCGTTCGGTGCTTTTTGTCATAGCGGAGAATAGTGTAACGGCCAAATGCATCACTCTCAGTCGGCGGATGCACGCGGGCCAGTTCAGCAGCGGAATCTCCGAGCGAGAATTGGCGGCAGGCGAAAGCGCGCCAGACCGGATGACATTCCGCAGCCATGCCACGATAAGCATCCACATCGGCTACGCTCGTGATCCGCAAGAGGACGCCCAGAAATAATAACAGCGCGAGACAGGTGCCGCCTGCATAGGTAGAGAAACGGAATTTGCGGAAGGCCCATAAACGTCGCGGAGTGAGCAATTTTCCCAGTGTGATGCCCGGACCATGGCGTCGCACCAAACGTGGATACACCCAACGTGCATACATTAGTACGCCGATGCCTTGCAGTAGCCAGCCAAGGAAAGAAGTCAGTCCGAACAGCGCCAACGCGATCGGGAGCACTACGCGTATGCCTTCGTGTAAGCTCCCTTGTTCAGCAGGATCAAAGAAGTCTTCGGCGAAGGCATAGAAATCAAAGGGCGGTAACCAGAGCAAGGCGAACAGCACCAGCGTAAGCATAACCCAAGCGGTTTTGTTTACTGGCCACAGAGAAAACAGGTGAAGCAGTTTGCGCATGGGATTGCAAAAGATTAGACCGCTGCTAGCCAAGAACCGCACGTTGAATGATTCAGCCGTCACTACGTGACGGAGTGTTTTGTATCGCGTGACCGTGGGTTGAAACCCACGGCTAGCCATCGGTGTTCGCTACGCGAACTTTTTTGGTTCGTGCCAATCTGGGAAATTCGTGGCTTCCCATTCCGGCCTCTTCCTAGTTTCCCTCGGCTGGCCTCCTGTGATAGCGTGGGGCTCGCTCGAATGGGCGGCGGGGTGGGTGACTATAAAAATCATCATCGTCGGGCTATTGGTTCTGCTCGGTGTGGGCATGATCGCGCTCGCGCCGATGGTGGATAGGTACGTGGGCGAATCCACCTTTGGAATCAAGTTGCCGCAGCGGACCGGTTCCACGCAGCCCGCGCAGGAGCATCAAGTGACAGCAACGCTTGCTCGGATTATGCGAGTGGTGGGCTGGTTGTTGATTTTATCCGGTTTAGGAATCGGTTTGCTATGGCGTGTCAAAGCGCCGATTGATTCGTTGTAACGATTTACTATTTAACGAGTTACGAGTTTTAAACATGTTCGTTTATCCGCGTCAGTTTGAGGTGATTGTGGTGGGGTCCGGTCATGCGGGCGTTGAGGCTGCTTTGGCGGCGGCGCGCATGGGGGCCAGCACGCTCATGCTCACGATCAATGCCGATACCATCGGCCAGATGTCTTGCAACCCGGCCATCGGCGGCTTGGCCAAGGGACATCTCACGCGCGAGATCGATGCCCTCGGCGGCGAGATGGGCAAGTGCACGGACATGACGGGCCTGCAGTTCCGCATGCTCAATACCAAGAAGGGCCCGTCCGTGTGGGCGCCCCGGGCGCAGTGCGATAAGAAGGCCTACCAGTTCCGCATGAAGTGGATCTGCGAACGCCAGGAGAATCTGGACATCAAGCAAGGCCAGGCCGCGAAGCTCCTTTTCCGCGACGGCGAGGTGTATGGCGTGGAGACCACCCTCGGTGTGCAGTATCTCGGCAAGACGGTGGTGATCACCACGGGCACGTTCCTCCGCGGCCTCATGCACATCGGCAGCACCCAGCAGCAGGGCGGTCGCGCCGGTGAAGCCGCCGCCATGGGCCTGTCCGGTTCGCTCAAGGAACTCGGGGTGGAACTCGGTCGGCTGAAGACCGGCACTCCTCCGCGGCTTCTGAGTCGCACGATAGATTTCAGCAAGACCGAGAAGCAGGACGGTGATGAGCCGGTGCCGTACTTCACCTATTGGAAAGACGATTTGTTCCACGTGGAACATTCCGGCATCAACCCGCGCGACATCGGCCACTCGAATGGCAAGTATCCGCCCGGCTCCATCCTCGACCGCATCAACGGTCAGATGAACTGTTTCATCACCTACACCTCGGACAAAACCGCCGAGCTGATCCGCGCGAATCTCCACAAGTCCCCGATGTATTCCGGCGTGATCGAGGGCGTCGGCCCGCGCTATTGCCCGTCCATCGAGGATAAGATTGTGCGGTTCGCGGAGAAGGAGCGGCACCAGATTTTCCTCGAGCCCGAGGGCATTTCCACGGACGAAATCTACGTGAACGGCTTCTCCACCTGCCTGCCTTTCGAGGTGCAAGTGGAGATGGTGAAGTCCATCATCGGCTGCGAAAACGCCGAGATCCTCCGCCCCGCCTACGCGGTGGAATACGACTTTTCCTTCCCCACGCAACTGCATCCTTCGCTCGAAACGAAAGTCTGCCGCAACCTGTTCCTCGCGGGCCAGATCAATGGCACGTCCGGTTACGAAGAGGCTGGGGCGCAAGGACTTATGGCGGGTATCAATGCCGCGCGACGGGTCCAGAATAAGGAACCCATCGTGCTCCGCCGGGACCAGGCTTACATCGGTGTGTTGATCGATGATCTCGTCACGAAGGGCACCACGGAGCCGTATCGGATGTTCACCTCGCGCGCGGAGTATCGACTGCTCCTGCGCCAGGATAACTGCGATGCGCGCCTGTCCCAGCTCGGCTACGACATCGGCCTCCTGCCGAAGCGCAACTACGATAAGTTCGTGGCCAAGCAGCAGACCATCGACGAGGAGATGGCGCGCTTGAAGTCCGTGCGCGTCGGCACGCTCACGCTTTCCCAGATGCTCCTGCGGCCGGAGGTGACCTATAAGGATTTGCCGACCGAGAATCAGAACGGGACCTTGAGCGGAGAGATCATCGAGCAGATCGATATCCTCCATAAGTACTCCGGCTACATCGAGCGCCAGGAGGAAGAGGTCGCCAAGTTCCGCACCATGGAGGATAAGCAGATTCCGCCTTGGCTGGACTACGCGAAGATTCCCAGCCTCCGCACTGAGGCGCGTCAGAAGCTGACGAAAATCCAGCCGGCCACCCTCGGCCAAGCACTCCGCATCTCGGGCATCTCGCCGGCGGATGTCACCCTCATCATGGTCGCCATGAAGCGTGGGAACTCGGGCGGCGAAACTGGGAATCCTGTCCCCCTCCCACCAACTGCACCCGTTAAGGTCCCGACCGCTGCCTGTGGGGATGACGCGGATGTGTGCGGGGCGGCCGAGCACTTCGAGGGGCCGAGCGGTCACAACTCCTGTTGTGGGGATCTGTGATTGTTCCACGTGGAACTTTTTTGATTTACCACGGAGGCATGGGGATAGGGGAGTTCTAGCCACGGATTAAACACGGATCACACGGATTGGGGAAGTGAGGGTTGGCCCGCTAAAGACACGAAAACGGGGATAAAGGAAAACGGAGGCCCGTGTGGTTCAGGACATGGGTAACACTCGGAAGAGGGACCGTTTCATAGTATAGTTAGCACCCGCTAGATTGTTCCACGTGGAACAACGCAGATCATGAGGACGGTCGTTTAGCCCACGGATGCTGGGGACCGTCTGTCCTCAGCGGGCCGGGGTCCGGTAACGTAGCGCATACCCGAGGAACCGAGTCGTAAGCGCCAGACTTCACCTTGCTTTGATTCCCTTGTTCACCCTTGGCTTCGACGCGGCGCGCTGAGGACAGCGCCGCCCTACCACCCTCGGCCATTGCCCCCTGATTGATTAATCCGTCTCCAACCAAGGGATTATGAGTCCCCTACTCAATCCCTTGTCTATCCACTACTCACTTGATAGACCAGAGGATTGAAAATTCTCATACTGTCAAATGTTCCACATGGAACATTCCAGACTTTCCGTGACATATCCCCTGCACCCCGGTCTAAGGGTTATAGCAATTGAAAGGCTCTCAATGCGCGAACTCGCTTTACTGGACACGCTGGGCGTTTGCCTCCTTTTGCTCCTCAGCTTGGTCTTGCCCCTGATGCTGAGCTTACGCCCGCCGCAGGATGCGCAGCACAAGAAAGCGTGCTTGAAGGTAGTTTGGATTGGGCAACTTTTGGGTGCATTAGCGGGAATCGGCATTTACGCCTCGGCCACCGTGACCCCTTACGCGATGGTGTTGGGGACCCTAGGCTGCCTCATCTGCGCCCGGATACTCTCCAAAAAACTCCGCTCCGGCGAGATTAACGGGTAAATTGGGCCAGAAATGTTCCACGTGGAACAATGGGATTATTCAACCTTGGAAGTGTTACCCTTGTCCTGAACCACACGGGCCTCCGTTTCCCTTTAACCCCGCTTTTCGTGCCTTTAGCGGGCCAAATCCCCTTCCTCAAACTACTTCACTGTCTCAAATACCCGCCGAATCGTCTCCACGCGACGACGATTGGTGCCGAGATCGGAGTAGCCCAAACGTGAGGCGGAACGTATGTGAATTACCTTCTTATTCTCATCAATCAGGAACTCCACGTCATCCACAAAGCCGAACACCAGCGTCTTGAACTCCACGTGCATGTAGACGCGGTCGTCCTTGGCTATCTTGGTGCCAGGCAGGGCATCCATCGTTAGTTTCAGACGCAGCATCGCTTCCTCCGTGGGGCAGGTGAACTTTAGGGGCTCCACCTTTTGATTCGCCCGCTCCGCCTGGCTGCAGACGCAATTCGGCGTCTCCGGGCATTCGGGCAGCTTGCCGTCCATGGGGCGAATCTTGATGGCTTTCGGTGAAACCACCACAATCACCACCCGCAAGGCGATGAACGCCAGCACAATCAACAAGAAAGTTTGCGCCATACGTTTGTTCCCTCTCACACGGTCCAGCATACGCTGACCAACCTAGGCTTGAGATAGAGCGAGTCAAATGCCAGTTTAAGGAATAAGGAAAAATAAGTTAAGTCCTAGTTTGGGACAAACGCTCGATACACTCATAACAACCTTATAATTAATGAGTTGCGTCAAACAAATAAAAACGCCGCCAACTTTATAGTCGGCGGCGTTATCGTTAATTCCATTCTCAGAGCTACTTTGCAAAAATCTCAGAAAAGAAGACTTTCATGGCTTCCCAAGAGCGTTTGTCGGCTTTCTCGTTATAGGCGGCACCTTTGGAGTTATCGTTACCGGCATCCCAATGCGTGAAACTGTGAACGGCATTGCCGTAGGCAACCAATTGCCAATCCACCTTGGCGTCGCGCATCTCCTTCTCGAAGCCAGCGACCTCGGCGGGCGGCACATTCGGGTCATCCGCACCGTGGAGGACGAGGACCTTGCCCTTGATATTGTTCGCGTCAGCCGGCGTCGGCGAACTGAGACCGCCATGGAAACTGACGACGCCATTCACCTTCGCGCCGCTCCGGCTGAGCTCCAGCACGGTCGTGCCGCCGAAGCAATAACCGATGGCCGCCACTTTGCCCGTGTCGGTGAGGTCATTCTTGGCCAGCACGGCAAGACCGGCATTGACGCGTTTGCGGAGCAAGGCGCGGTCGCTCTTGTATTTGCCGGCCATCGCGCCCGCATCCTTCGGTGCGCTCGGGCGGATGCCTTTGCCGTAGATGTCCACGCAGAAAACATTGTAGCCGAGTTGCGCGAGCATCTCCGCGCGCTTCTTCTCGTAATCACCGAGGCCTTTCCACTGATGCACCACCAGCACGGCGGGACGTTTGCCTTTCACGGAGTCGTCATAAGCATGCCAGCCTTCCAGCACGGTGTCGCCTTCCTTGTATTCCACGGCCTTGGCCTGGACGGCGGCGGAGGCGCTCCAGCCGGCGCAAAACAGTGAGAGAGCTACGAGAAGTGATTTCATGGGAACAAGAATAGCCGAAGAAACGCACTGGTGCAATACGCACACGTAACATTGCGGAGAAGCAAGGGAGTGAATGCGAAATTGGCGAATGAACGCGATTTCAGAAGGGGTAATGAATCCGAGATGAGAGCAAAACCACGGAGAGCGGCGCTGCGTCACAATGAATGCGGCATCCCTCCTGACCGGACAGGGAATTGGTAGAATACCTCGGCACTTATGTACAAGTGCCGAGGTGGTTTCAAAGGGGTGAGAACAGGGCGGGTGTCGGTTACAACGGATGTCACGGGGCTCGTCAAAGCCCGCAGGATCACACCCTACTACTGCTGCTGTTGCACCGGCTCGGGCTGGATGACGATCTCCGGCTCGGTGTGGTTGATGTAGGTGGAATAAAATTCCGCGCTGATCTGGTTGAAGCGGATCTGCAAATCGTCCATCGCCTTGTGCAGGCCCTTGCTGTAGATCTCGCCGATGCTGCTGAAGGTCAGCTCCGCGAGGAAGCGGCCGCTCAATTGTTCCGCGCGATTGGAAAATCTTCCGGGGGCGACACCCGAGATGCGGCGCAGCGATTCATCCGAGTGATGCAGGCAGAAGAGCACGGAGCGCGGCACATCGGCATTCAGCAACAGCAGCTCGGCCACTTTCGCCGGTTGCACACCGGCACCGTAGATGCGCTGATACGTCTGCCGCGCGCTGCACATGCGCAGTACGGCGAACCATTGCAGGAGACTGTCACCGGAAGTTTTGTTAAACGGCTTCATCAGGTGGAACTCGCTGTCCAGGATGCGCGTCGTCTTGTCCGCGCGCTCGAGATGCTTGCCCATCTGGATGAAGTCCCACGCCTCGCCGTGCAGCATCGTGGTGTTCGTGATGCCGCCGAACAATTGCAGCGACTGGATGACGCGCTGGAAGAAATCGTACTGGTTGCGCTCGAAGGCCTGGCGCGCGCCCTTGCTCGTGAGCCAGAGATAAGTGCGGTTCAACTCCTCCCACATCTCGGACGTGATCTGCTCGCGGATGGTGCGGGCGTTCTCCCGCGCGGCGCAAAGACTGCCGACCACGGAATTCGTGTGATCGCGATCGAACACGATGAACTCAATGACATCGAGCACCTCGGCTTTGCTGTGGCGCTTGCGGAACTCTTCCTCATCACCAAAACAGGCGACGATGGGGAGCCAGTTCTTCGCCATGAGCGCGGCCTGTTGCGCCGGCACATCCAGCATCAATTGCAAGTTGATGTCCACGAGGCGCGCCACGTTCTCCGCACGTTCCACGTAGCGACCCATCCAGTAAAGACCATCGGCAACTCGGCTTAACATACGTGAAAAAATTTATTACTCGTCTCCGTCCAACACCCACGTGTCTTTGCTTCCGCCGCCCTGCGAAGAGTTCACGACGAGCGAACCTTTCTTCAGCGCCACGCGCGTCAATCCGCCGGGGATAATGCTCACCTTCTCGCCGTAGAGCACATACGGGCGCAGATCGATGTGGCGGCCCTCGAAGTTTCCATCCACCCAGCACGGGCTGCGTGAGAGGCCGAGCGTGGGTTGCGCGATGTAGTTGCGCGGATCGGCCTTGATGAGCTTGCGGAATTTCTCGATCGTCTTCGTGTCGGAGTGCGGGCCCACCATCATGCCGTAACCACCCGCTTCATTCGCGGCCTTCACCACGAGCTTCGGCAGGTTGTCCATGATGTACTTCATGTCCTCCGGCTCGCTCGCGAGATACGTCGGCACATTCGGCAGGATCGGATCTTGATCGAGGTAATACTTGATCATGCGCGGCACGAAATAATACATCACCTTGTCATCCGCCACGCCGGTGCCGATGGCGTTCGCGAGTGAGACATTCCCCGCGCGATACGCCCCTACAATGCCGGGCACACCCAGCATGGAATCACGCCGGAACACTTGCGGATCGAGAAAGTCGTCATCGATCCGGCGATAGATCACGTCCACCGCTTGCAGGCCTTTCGTCGTGCGCATGAAGACGTGATTGTCGCGCACGACCAAGTCGCGGCCTTCCACGATCTCCACACCCATCTGCCGTGCGAGGAAGGAATGCTCAAAATACGCGCTGTTATAGATACCGGGCGTGAGTACTGCCACGGTGGGATTCGGTTTGCCGTGTGGTGCGATGTATTGCAACAGCTTCAGCAACTCCTCCGTGTAATGCTCCACCGGTCGCACGCTGTACGTCTCGAAAAGATTCGGGAAAACGCGCTTGAGCGTCTGGCGATTTTCCAGCACGTAGGAGACACCGCTCGGACAACGGCCATTGTCCTCCAGCACGAGGTATTGGCCGGAATCATCACGTACGAGATCGGTGCCGCAGATGTGGATATAGATGTTGCGCGGCACATCGAAGCCCATCAGCTCCGGACGGAAGTGCTTGGCCTCTTCCACGAAGTGACGCGGGATGATGCCGTCCTTCAAGATCATCTGGCCGTGGTAGATGTCGTGCAGGAAAAGATTCAGCGCGGTGATGCGCTGCACAAGACCGAGCTCGATGCGTTCCCATTCCTTCCCCGGGATGATGCGCGGGACGAGGTCGAAGGGAAAGATGCGTTCAGTGCCCTGGTTGTCGCTATAGACGGTGAAGGTAATGCCCTGGTTCAGGAACGAGAGGTCGGCCATCTGGCGACGCTGCTCCATGTCCTCATGGGTGAGTTTCTGGAAGCGCTCCTGGAGGCGACGGTAATGGGCCCGCGTCTTCTGCGGCGCGGAGAACATTTCATCAAAAAAACCGTCGAGCTGATACTGGCTGAAGGAAAGCTTCATGGCGCGTTGCGACTCAAGCTGCTGGATTGGGCGATGCCAAACACGGCGCTACCCTAACGCTTTGGGCCAGAACGTCAAAAGCCGTTTCTAGGTTTTGAGCCATGAATCGTATTCATCAATCAAAGGCAGGGCATGAAGGAAAGCTGGAGGAGCGACATGGACCATCATGGCCAGTGTCATCGACCATCAATCACGGCACTGTTAAGAGCCGTTGAGAGAAAGTGGAGTCTGGGGGTGCCTGAGCGGGCAAGTCTTTTGGGGTGCAAAAAAGGGTGGTTTATCCCCTTCCTTGGAGCTGCCTCCACACCAATCTATCCAAAATCCACCTCCTCAGGGTTAATCCTGATTCACTGGAAAATGCCCAAAGGGACTTGCAAACCGGCCCGGCTGCGCTAACGTCCCGCCCCTGTTTGTCCTGAATAAAGGACGAACCATAACATGAAACGCTGCATTTTGGTGTGGCTTTTGCTCGGTTTCTGCATCGCGCAGACCGCGGCGGGTGCTGAATCCGCCCAGGTAACGCTCGATTACGTGGCTAAAAAGGCCCAGGAACGTGCGCTGAAGCCATTCCGCTCGCCGAAGGCCGATTTACCCGAGGTCCTCCGTAATCTCAATTACGATACCTATCGGGAGATCCATTTCCGCCCCGAACGCGCCCTGTGGGGGGCGGACAAGCTGCCTTTTCGCGTCGAATTCTTCCATCCCGGCTATCTTTACCAGGAACCGGTGCACGTGAACGAGTTCTCGGCCACCCATGTGCAGAACATCCGGTTCGTGCAGGATTTCTTCAACTATCGCAGTTTGCGCATCCAGAACCAGATCCCGACCCGGACGGGGTATGCGGGGTTCAAGGTGCTCTATCCGCTGAATTCGCCGGACAAGATGGATGAACTGGGATCCTTCCTCGGTGCCAGTTACTTCCGGTTGCTGGGCGCAGGGCAGCGTTATGGCTTGTCCGCACGCGGGCTGGCCATCGATTCCGGTGAGACGGATCGCCCGGAGGAGTTCCCCATCTTCACAGATTGGTGGCTCGGCAAACCCTTGCCCGGGAGCAAAGAACTGATCCTCTACGCCATCTTGGACAGCGTGAGCTGCACGGGCGCGTATGAGTTCCGCATCAAGCCGGGTGAGACTACCATCGCGGACATCGAGGCGGTGCTGTATCTCCGCAAGACCGAACAGATCAAGGCGGTGAATCCGCAGCAGAAACCGCTCAAGACCATCGGCATAGCCCCGCTCACGAGCATGTTCTGGTTCGGCAAGAACTCGGAGCGAAAGTTTGATGATTACCGGCCGGAAGTGCATGACTCGGACGGATTGCTCATCAAGTCGAGCAATGGCGAGACGTTGTGGCGGCCCTTGAACAATGCGTCCGTGATGCGGCATCAGGTGTTCTCGTTGCCCGGTGTGAAAGGCTTCGGGCTCTTGCAGCGCGAGCGCAATCACCAGAATTACCAGGACATCTTCAACTTCTACCATCAGGTGCCGAGCGTGTGGATCCAGCCGCACAGTGATTGGGGCGAGGGTGAGGTGCATCTGCTGGAACTGAGCACGCATTACGAGGGCCTGGACAACATCGTGGCGTTCTGGAATCCGAAGAAGCAGCCGAAGCCGATGGAGGCGTTCAAATTCGGCTATCGCATGAAGTGGACCCGGGAAACGGACATGAAACTCTCGGAGAACATCGTGCTGAACACGCGCATCGGTGCGGATGGGCCGAATCCGAAATGGCGGCAGATCGCGATCGACTTCGGCGGGCCGAAGCTGAAGGACATTCCCGAAAGCAATCCGCCGCAGGCCATCGCCAGTTGCAGCAGCAACGGGGCAATCGTGGAAAACCAGATCTTCAAGAATCCGTTTGATAACACGTGGCGCGTCATCCTGAAGCTGGAGCCGAAGGAAGGGAACAAGACGCCCGTGGACATCCGTTGCACGCTGAAGCACAACGACAAGGTGGTCAGCGAGACATGGACGTATCATTGGAGCCCGCCGTGATGGATCTCACCCAGTTCGCGCATCCGCCCGGCCAGCTGGCTGGCCGGACGCTGGAGGAATGGAACTCTGCCTACGCCAAGGTGGAGAGCTATTTCCATGCGTTGCGCATCCAGAACAAGGTGCTGCTCGGCCAGCTCGTCATCCATGTGATCGAGCGGGCGATGCGCCGCGCACCGAATGAACCGCAACGCAGCGCCACGGAGATCGCCGCCGAGGAGATGGACAAGCTGGTGACAGACTGGTTCTCGCAGGTCTTGCAGGAGCAACCCACAAACGTGGACCAGCAACTCTCCACGCGCGGACGACTGGCCTTGCTCCTCGCGGACATGCCGGGCAAATGGCAGGACCAGTTCCTGCGTCCGGGACCGTGGCCGGAAGAATTTGTGTCGGCGATGCGCGAGACGTATCTGCGCGCGGGTCCGGACTTCCAATTGTCGAAGATGACGCCGCGGCCGCTGGATCTCGGGCCGATCGCGACCTTGGACAGTTTCAGCCGGTTGCCGTATTTCAAGATGATCTCGGTCTGGGTGCTCTTCTGGATCGCCCTGGTCGTCATCTTCGTGCTCACCCACTAAGCCATGGCTCCAGCCGAATCCAATACGGGTCGCAATCCCGAACCCACGATCATCGCCCAACCGAAGGTGCGGCGTGGGCATCGCGTGTTCTTCTTTTATTCCTCGGCGGTGCTGCTCACGGGCTTTGTCTCCTGGCTGTTCGCGGACCTGATGTGGCGCACGGGCTGGTCCATCAGCAAGACCATCTTGCTGCTGCTGTTCACTATCCTGTTCCTGCTGTGCAGCATCGGGTGCATGAACGCCATCTTCGGTTTCTTCATCCGCGTCATCGGTGACCGGAACCGGCTGACGCAACTGCGCGATTATCGCTCGCACGACATCAAAGGCATCAGCACAGCGATCGTTTTTCCGATCTACAATGAAGACGTGGCGCGCGTGTATGAACGTCTCCGCGCTGCGTACCGGTCACTGCAAAAGGCCGGTGAGATCGAACATTTTGACTTCTACATCCTGAGCGATTCCACGAATCCGGACAAATGGGTGGAGGAAGAGAAGCGCTGGCTGGACCTCGCGCGCGATCTCGATGCCATCGGTAAGATCTATTACCGCCGCCGCGTGAACAACGAGGCCAAGAAGAGCGGGAACATCCATGACTTCCTCACGAACTGGGGCCGCCGCTACCGCTACTTCATCGTGTTCGATGCGGACAGCATCATGCGCGGCGCGACGATCCTGGACATGGTGCGCCTGATGGAAGTGAACCCGGAAGTGGGCCTCATCCAGACGGTGCCGGCGCTGGTGAATGCAGAATCACTCTTCGGTCGCATCCAGCAATTTGCGAACCGTGTTTACGCGCCCATCTTCATCTCGGGCCTGAATTACTGGTCGCAGAACTTCGGCAATTACTGGGGGCATAATGCGATCATCCGCACGGAGCCGTTCATCCAGTATTGCGATCTGCCGCATCTGCCGGGCCGCAAACCGTTCGGCGGGCAAATCCTGAGCCATGACTTCGTGGAGGCGGCGCTGATGCTCAAGGAGAACTGGCAGATCTGGTTCGCCTATGATCTTGAGGGCAGCTACGAGGAAGCGCCGCAGGACATGATCGAGAACGCGCAGCGCGACCGCCGCTGGTGCCAGGGCAACATGCAACACGCGATGGTGGTCTTTGCCAAGGGCTTGCGCGGGGTGAGCCGCATCCATCTGCTCATGGGCATCTTCGGCTATCTCTCCAGCCCGCTGTGGCTGCTCTTTCTGCTGACGTTCAATTTCATCCTGTGGGCGCGCGAAACCTCCGGGCTTTCGGATATCACGGTGCATGCGTTCACGCCGTTCCTGAAGGTGGATGGCACGCAGCACGCGTTCCTCATCTTCGGCATCTGCATGACGGTGATCTTCCTGCCGAAGGTGCTCGCCCTGATCGACCTCGCCCGGGACAAGCAGCGGGCACTGGCCTTCGGCGGCTTGCGGCATGCGGTGGCGAGCGCCATCGTGGAAACGATCTTCTCCTCGCTGCAAGCGCCCTTGCAGATGCTCTGGCACTCGAAGTTCGTGGCCACGATCCTGTTCGGCATCGGGGTGAACTGGGGCACGCAGAATCGCGGCTCCGACGGTATCTCGTGGTTGCACGCGGTGCGGAATCACTGGGGGCACACGGCCATCGGTCTGGTATGGGGTTTTGCGGTGTGGCAGCTGGACCGCGCGACGTTCCTGTGGTTCGCACCGGTGTGTGCGGGCATGGTGCTCTCCATCCCCATGAGTGTGCTGACCAGCCGCGCGACGTGGGGTGATCGCGCGCGCAAGTCCGGTCTCTTCCTGACGCCGGAAGAGATCCTGCCGCCGCCGGAGATCAAGCGCTTGCGCGAACGCATGAAGGTCCTGGATGAATCCGGCTCGGGTGAGCCGCTCGCGCCAGGCTCGGGCATCGCCATCGCGGTGCTGGATCCGTACGTAAATGCCATCCACGTCTCGCTGCAACGGGAGAAGTGGTTGAACCCACAGTATGCCGAGATGCTGGCGCAGATCGGCGTGGCGCGGCCCGAAGTGCGCGAGTACGGCGAGAAGCTTTTGACGGAAGGGCCCGATGCCCTGAAGCCGGCGGAGCGCATGCTGGTGCTGGCGGATTCGCGCGTGATGTCCTGGCTGCATCATCAGGTGTGGCAGCGACCAAGCGAATCGCTGGCGCCCTGGTGGCAGAAGGCGATCCGGAAGTACGCGCGGAACTGAGGGGGAGTTAAACCGCGGAATACACAGAATACGCGGACACGGAGAGAGGACGCTTGGTAACCGCAGGCATCTTAATGCCAGTTGCTTTGCGGAAGTTGCTGCGGGTTGAGACAACCCGCGCCCCGAGCGCTTTCCCGCTTCTCAGGCGTGGGGCGGCTTGCTAGCGTCGCGGCATGATTCTCAAAAAGGGCGAAAAAATTCATGTGATCCACCGGCGCAATTTCGAGAGCGAGGCGCGGCGGCATTTCGTGGGTGTGGTGGAGGGGTATGAGAATGGCGTGGCGCGGGTGACGGGCAACGTCTTCGCGGTGGACCGCTCCAAGTATGTCTTCGTGCGCCGGCCAGAGACGCGCACGCGCATCATCTCGCTGAGCAGCGGGGATGCACTGGTGAACGTGATCCCGCCGGAGGTCGATCTCGCGAAGGTCCATTACAAGGTGGAGAACAAGGTCACGCGCGTGACGGATGGCGCGAACTGGCATCTGGACCTGAGCGAAGTGGCCTGGCAGTAAGCCGAGGATCGCCATGAAACCCGGCATCGTCATCCGTGCGCAGGAAGCGGACGCTGCGGCCATCCGGGAGGAGTGGGGCTCGCTGAGCTGGGTGGCCACGGAGGAGATGACTTTGACCCCCGGGCTCACGCTGGGCCGCGTGATCTTGAAACCTGGGGCGAGCAATCCGCGGCACAGCCATCCGAACTGCGACGAGGTGCTCTACGTTTTGAGCGGCCGGTTGCGACATGAGACCGGCGGGGAGGTCACCATCTTGGAGGCGGGCGATACGCTGGCCATTCCGGCTGGGGTGCCGCATCAGGCCCATAACATCGGCTCGGAGAATGCCGATACCATCGTGGCGTATTCCTCAGGGCGGAGGGAGTTCGTGCTGGAACCGGCTTTAAAAGCCTCCTGAAAAAGAGACGCCGTGACCGGTTCTGGTCACGGCGTGCTCAAATAATCCCCGGCCGGCGGTGATGGAGTGGGGAGGGATGGGGATTACTCCATCACCGCCGGTACGGGGTCTCCCTGACGTCAATAAGCAGCCCGCGAGGAAGTGCGGGACTGCTATGAACAAAATTGGCTGTATAGCGGAACGTAAAAACCACTGGGGTGATGCGGGAACTGGTTACGTATTGGTGCTTCATGCGCTGTTCCGCTATTGGTGGACGCACGCGCAAGAATGGAGGTGTTGCGGCAGCGGAACAACGCAAACGGCTAGTACCGGAGCGACATCGCTAACACCAGAGCGACATTTTTCGAAAAACGAGACAAAACCAGCCCAAAGTTGCACTGGTATGGAACACTCCGAGACCCACAGGGCGGACAGCTAATCCAGACGGTCAAGACGCCGGCGTTGCTGGATGAACTGGGTAGGGGTCAGGCCGAAGTGACGCCTGAACTGCCGGCAAAAGTGGGAGGGGTGACTGTAACCGAGTTGAAAGGCCACTTCTTTGATTGTATCGGTCTCACGCAGGAGGATATCAGCGGCGATCATCCGCTGTTCATCAAGCCATTGTTGCGGAGTGCAAGCGAAGGATTTTTGTGAGAGGCGCTCCAACTGCCGGAGGGTGATGCCGCAGTGCGCGGCCATATCCGCCGCGTTGAACTTGGCCTCACGAGCGAAGCGCAGCCATGATCGCTTGCTTCTGAGACGTTTTCGCTTGGCTGATTTCTTCATGCCATCCCCGGCAAGTTTGACATATCTGCCGCAAAACACTTAATAATGAACGTCTTCCAAAGCAAGCCTGCTTTCTGAAATGAGGTGACGAAGGGGGTGCCTAGCAATGCAGACGTCGCGGACGACCGGAAACCGGCCCCACCCAAGCTCAACATCCATCTCTGCACTCGCCTAGCCGACCGTGGGGATGGTAAATCTCGGGCATGCACCCGTCCTTGTCATCATCCATCACCCGGCGTCAGGCCTTATGGACTCTCGCCGCCGGCACTATGGCCACCGCCGCGCTCACCCCTATCAGTCTATTCGCTGCGGAGAATGACATCTTCGCCCGGAGCAATCTGGTGGCGTGGTGCATCGTGCCCTTCGACGCCAAGAAGCGGGACTCCGCGCAACGCGCCCAGATGTTGGACCGGCTGAAGCTCAAACGGCTGGCGTATGATTACCGCGCGGAACACGTCCCGACCTTCGACCTGGAGGTGGAGACGATGAAGCAGCATGGCATCGAGGTGACGGCGTGGTGGTTTCCCGGCTCGTTGAACGCCGAGGCGCAGAAGATCCTGGAGGTCATCGCACGGCACAAGATCACCCCGCAGCTCTGGATCACGGGCGGCGGAGCCCCCACGAAGAACGCGGAGGAGCAGCAGCAACGGGTGCAGGCGGAGGCGAAACGCATCCGGCCGATCGCCGAGGCGGCCGCGAAACTGGGTTGCCAGGTGGCGTTGTATAATCACGGCAACTGGTTCGGCGAACCGGAAAACCAGATCGCCATCATCCAGGAGCTGAAGCTGCCGAATGTGGGGATCGTCTATAACTTCCATCACGGGCATGAGCATATCGCGAGGTTTCCGGAGTTGTTGAAGCGGATGCAGCCGCATCTCATCGCGCTGAATATCAACGGGATGATCCCGGGCGGGGACAAGGCGGGGAAGAAGATCCTCACGCTGGGCGAGGGGACGGAGGAATTGGCGATGCTCAAAACCTTGAAGGCGAGCGGGTGGCAAGGGCCGGTGGGGATATTGAATCACCGGACGGAACTGGATGCGGAAGTGGCGCTGCGCGATAACCTGGCGGGCTTGGAAAAGCTGGTGGGGAAGATGAAGTGAGCCGGTGGGGCGCGAGTTGTCCTCAACTCGCAGAAACGTACGCACATCAGCCGGGGTGAAGTAAGATGGAGTCTCTCAACCTTCAGGAAAGCAGCTTCTCTGCCGGCTTGTTTTTGATCCTTGGCGATTCTGGGACCCAGCTTTGCTCAGGTGAGTTGCTGCAGGCGGGACCCCGACCTCCGGCACGGGGCAGGTGCCCTGCGCTCCACGGGCAAAAAGCCACGCTCCTGTAAAAAGATTTACGCGACACCTGCGCCACTTTACTCCACAGTGGTGCTGAGCAAGGCATGAATCTCTTTGGTCAATTTGTCGGGCAAATCGACGTGGCTCCACTCGCACGCGGAATGCGGCGGGCGGGCGATCCAGCGGCGGACGGGTTCCCCCTGGGTGAAACGCTCCCCGGGCATCTCGCAGTAGAGGTAGATCTCGGGCGTGGGCGGGCCGGGATGGAAGGGGTTGATCAGGGCCACGATGTTCAACCGGGCGAGCTGGGCATTCTCGAGCTGGAGATCGTAGGAGAGGGAGCAGCCCGGGTCGGGCTCGGAGAGCAGGTGCCACTTGTCCACTTGAATGATCATAAGGGCTACGGGTTAAGGGTTATAGGGGGAAGACAATCCCTGAAGCCAAGATGTCTTTCCACCGGAAACAACAGCCTCGGAAACCAGCACAACAAGGAGACTGACAAGAAGATACGCCTGTTCGGGCGGGGGGGCAATGGGGAAGTGTTAAACAAAAAGTAAGGTTAGTCACTCGCTCGGGAAATTTCCACCACAAGCTATGAGCTTTCTTGGTAACGCCGTAAAAAATGCAAAGGCATTTGACCGATATGTATGGCCAAGCCATCGCATTGTGCTAACTCCAGCTTTGATCGAAAGACTCAAAGAACAGAAATTGCGAATCGCTGATGTTGGCAGTGCAGATGGACCCGAAGAACGCTGGTTAATCTTAAACGGTTATACACAGTTCATCACTTTTGAACCAAACCCACGGCCCGATTTATCTAGTCCGAAGGATACAATCAACTTTCCAATAGGTTTATGGTCCACTAAGCAAAGAAAAACACTATTTGTAACTGCACATCCCGATTCCTCCTCGTTATGCAAAATCAATCGCGAGGTGTTTCAAGATTACCAAATACAGGAGGGATCACAAGTTGTGAGTCAAATTGAGATTGAGCTGGATACCCTCGATTCTTGCCTGGAGAAACGAAGCGACCTAAGTCCACACTTCTTAAAAATTGACGTAGAAGGAGGAGATTTGGAAGTGATGAAGGGTAGCGAAAAAGCATTAAGTTCAACGGTGTTGGGGTTGCGTACCGAAACGACTCTATTACCACTATGGGTAGATGCTCCCCAACTTTGGGAAGTAAATGCCTATCTTCAGGGAAAAGGTTTCGTATTATTCAATATAGGAAAAGTTCAATGGGTTAGAAATAATGGGGTTTTTGGTTATACTTCACAAACGCAATTAATTTGGGGAGATGCCGTCTACTTTGTAACTAAGCAAGAGTTTTTAAGGCGATCCAAACAACTCGAACCGAAAGATCGGCATATATTCCTAATTCACTTTGTCACAATACTACTTGCTCATGGGTGTCATGATTATGCTATAGAAATAATGGAGAATGCACGCAAATTTAATCTTGCAGACGAGTCTATAATCATAGAATGCGAGGAATCTATTAAACAGTCGGCGGACACATCTAAGTTTATAATACTATGGCTATTCTTGGGTGTTGTCTTCGCGCTAATCGTCTTTGTTTTATCTTGTTTAGTTAGACCCGCCAGAAATCATGCCAAATTCTATTTGAAGCAAAGAATCGGAAGATTCTGCTTTTCTTTGTCGCGTTGGGCCGGAAAAGCAGGAAGGCCATACGGGGCAGCAATTGAGGAACAATTCGATTGAGGCCATTAAAAAGGGCCGCCTAGCATTAAGCCCGGCGGCCCTAACTTAGGTTAGCTTTATTCTCATGGTGATACAACTCTGTAAAACCTTTTAACTTTCGAATTCGATGTACGATCTACAACAAAAAACGGATTGGAAGGAAGAGACGTAATGTTCGTGAATGTAGTCCATTGAATGGGCTCAGTTAAATCCTCAGTGTATTGAACGGAACAAGGAGTTCCTACCCCTGCATACACAGTAATACCGGCGTAGATTCCAGCATCTAGTTCAATCTTTGCCTTACCGTCTGCACCGGCTTGATGAATGTTCTGAATTTCCTGAAGTGTAAGTGCTCGATTGTATATGCAAAACTCATCAAGATATCCACTGAATGCTTCGCAAACGCCTGATGTGCCTAAACGCAAATCGGCTGCGTTCGCACTTCCAAATGTAGCGCCCGGAAAATTCTTAAACACCACACCATTTGTATACCAAGTTATCCCTGAAGCTCCGAAAACAGCTGCCCAATGCACCCACTGATCCGTTGGAGTGGTGGGCATTGTGACATCAATCCCAACTTGGTAGTTAATCTGCACTGAAGGACAGGTGCCCGCGCGCTTGCCAAAAAAATGGAATGGTAGAACGGTCGATTTCTGATATGCCCAAAACTCAAAGGTCGCCTGACTTCCGGGCGCAAAACTAATCAAGGAATTGTGTGGAACTGACAATGCCGAAGCCTGAACATCAAAAGCCCGTCCTACTTTCCCATTCACATAGGTTGGCGTTCCTAACCATGAAGCATTTAACTGGTTAGTCGACGAATCAAGAGATCTATCATCGCCTGTCCACCAAGCAACCAAACCGCTTGGGGCAGTTACTGGGCCTGATGAGAAAGGAGGTTTCACCTTACCGTCTGCACCGGCTTGATGAATGTTCTGAATTTCCTGAAGTGTAAGTGCTCGATTGTATATGCAAAACTCATCAAGATATCCACTGAATGCTTCGCAAACGCCTGATGTGCCTAAACGCAAATCGGCTGCGTTCGCACTTCCAAATGTAGCGCCCGGAAAATTCTTAAACACCACACCATTTGTATACCAAGTTATCCCTGAAGCTCCGAAAACAGCTGCCCAATGCACCCACTGATCCGTTGGAGTGGTGGGCATTGTGACATCAATCCCAACTTGGTAGTTAATCTGCACTGAAGGACAGGTGCCCGCGCGCTTGCCAAAAAAATGGAATGGTAGAACGGTCGATTTCTGATATGCCCAAAACTCAAAGGTCGCCTGACTTCCGGGCGCAAAACTAATCAAGGAATTGTGTGGAACTGACAATGCCGAAGCCTGAACATCAAAAGCCCGTCCTACTTTCCCATTCACATAGGTTGGCGTTCCTAACCATGAAGCGCCTAGCCGATTATCTGATGAATCCAACGACGTGTCATCGCCTGTCCACCAAGCAATTAGGCCGCTTGGTGGGTTTATTGAGGCGGCGATTGCTTGTGAAGATAAAGAAATGCTGAATAAAAAAAGCAGCATTACTTGAACCAAAACAGTCATTTTTTCCCTTGTTCGCATAAGGTTGAGTCTCCTTGGATATGATTTGACCTAGACTTTAAAAAATCTTCATGCTCAAAGCAAGTTGTTTTCAAAACCCCTTGATTGAATAGTGCATGAAAAAGAATGTCACACGGCGGAATGTTATTCGCACAGCAGTTCTCGCTGGAGGAGTGCTCGTAGCCGACAGCTTGGCATCGGCTGCTACAAAAGCGAAACCTATGGAAAATATCGGTATTGAAGGCGAGTGGCTAGCAGAAGACGGCAGATTGTGTGCTGTTTTCAAACAAGGCCGAGTCCTGCTTGTGGTAAATCCATTGGGTTCTATCGGCGTTGCACATTTAAGCAAGCCAACTGATATGCTAGTAATCGGGGGAATCGGCTGGGACGCTGGCTTGATTGGGAAGATTTCACGTGATGGAAAAAGGATTGATTGGTCAAAATCCACCATTTGGCAGCGCCACTAACACTTATCCTGCTTTCGAACGACAGATTCAGATGGCAAAAGAGCCGAATGAATAACTTTTGCTGATGTTTTTACCAGAGAATCGTCTGTATTTCAACGCCAATGGACTTTTGTAAGCGCCCAGAAGGGCAATCTCAACCTTAGTAAGCGCGCGCCTGTAAACTAGCATTTGACTGATTTCCCCTTGAAACGCGCCGAAATTACTGAGGAATTTCGCGATTTTCCATGAATTTCCTGCCGCCGTGTTAGGTGTGTAATCAAGAGTTCCTGAATTCTCTTCCCTCGAATCTATGTAAATACTCGCTAGACTGGTAGAAGAGTCAAAGACTCCGGTTACAGAGTGCCATTGATTGTCATTGCATAGTGTTGTCCCGTTGAGAATGCCGTGCCCAAATCCATTACCCCAAAGGATTACGCCTGCTGAGCCAGCTACCAAGTGAAAATTTGCTGCAATCGGGAAGTTTCCATCCGTACCCCAGTGCAACAACCCCGTATCCCCGCTCCACCCCGGGGATTTGATCCAGCAGCTTACGGTCCGGCTTTGGTTGCCGACGGGGAAGTTTTTCCCGGGGGTGTCGCCGATGACGTCGTCGTCGGTGCCGTCGAAGTTCAGGGCGTGGCCGTGTTTGCCGGGGGCCCAGTTCGCGCCGTTGCGGAGGGTGCCGTGGTTGCCGTTGCCGGAGTAGTCCCAGAGGCGCGTGGCGTGGCGGGGTGCGCCGGGCGGGGCCCAGGCGGCGACGAGGCCGCGCCAGAGGTTCGGATACGCCGATTCCGCCGCGTTGCGCGCAACGGCGCGGGTGAGGTTCGGGCCGCTCATTATTGTGCCTCCGGATTGATGCCCACGTAACGGACCCAGTGATCGCCAGCGGTGGTGCCGAGGGCGGTGCCGGTGTCGTTCTGCACGGCGAGGCCCCATTTCGGACCCGGGTTGTCGATGATGAATTCGCCGTAGAGGTATTCCCCGGTGGCGGGCGCGGGCTTGTTGTTCAAGATGCCGATGAGCGTGGCGTTGAGCAGGGTGATGTTCGCATCGCTGGCACCGGCTCCATCCGTGCGGTGGTTCGTGCCGTGGTTGTCATCCCGGATGAGATAGACGGTGCAGGTGCGGTTCGCGGTGGGGGTCACGGTGGTGCTCTGGCGCAGCTTCACGTAGATGATGAGGCGCGACCAGCGATCCGTGGTGTTGTCCACGATGGTGGATTGCTTGGCCGAGCCGTTCCCGAGGCTGGCAAGGGTGATGGTCAGGGCCGTTGAAGCGCCGTATTTGTCTTTGATTTCTGTGGGCATAGTTTTGCCTTAGTTAATGGTTGAAGGTTGATCGTTGAGTGTCGTTGTTGTCGTTCAGTTCTTCTTGCCGGTGAGGGCGATGGTGAGCCGTTGAATGGTGGCGACGGAGTCCAGGTTGAAGGCGAGGATGTCGCCGACCGTCACGGTGGTGGTCCAGCCGGTGAGGGTGGTGTCCTTGGTTTTCACGGCACTGCTCAACGTCGGTTTCGCGCTGGCGGTGATGCTGTCCGCCACGGTGGGCGGGTAGTTCGCGTAGGTGTCCTTCCAGATGTCGATCACGGCGCTGCCGGTCTGATCCGCCAGCACCGTCACGCCGGTGAGGGTCATGCTGAAGGGCACTTCGAGAAACCCTTTCACGCCCGGGGTGAGCGCAGAGCCGCCGCCATCGATGACGAAGTTCAGCGCCACCATGCTCGCGTTCTCGAGCGTGGTCTGCGGCGCGGTTTTCCAATCGCTCTTGCCCGTGATGCCTTTGAGGCGGCCGGCGAACCAGGAGAGCAGTTCGGTCAGCTCACCGGTGTCCGCGGGCGAGGCCAGGCTCTGGTCCACGGTGCGTTCGCCGAGTTTCACATCGGTGCATTCCCCATCGGCGAGGCCTTTGGAGAATTGCGCGAAGGTCAATCCCGTGGTGTCCAGCGTGATGGGATCGTTCGTGGTGAGCACGTAACCTTTGTCGCCGTTCGTCGAGCCTTCAGTGACGTAGCAATACAGGCCGGCGGTCACTTTGGCGGAGGTGTTCGCATCCACGGAGCGGACCCACGCGCCGCTGTGGGCCACGTAGATGCCGTTCTCCTCGGGGGCGGTCTGGTTCAGCACCAGCACGCGGTCCTCATCGGCAAGGGTTACGCCGTCGATGGTCAGCAGGCCGCCCGTGGCGAGGTCCACATCCGCCGTGGTCGCCGCGCGACAGGAATCTTTCGGATCGGCCCCACCCCCGGCGAGGGCATCCACGTAGGCTTTCGTGGCGGCGTGTTGCGCGCTGGTGGGATCGCCGACCAGGGTCAGCGCGCCGGTCATCGTGCCGCCGCTGAGCGAGAGGAAGACCTCGGCGAAACCGCTGCCGGTGTGGCGATAGTGTTTCCAGTTCAAATCGCGCCGCACGATCCAGTAGCCCGTGAGTGAGGTCGTGGGTTCGCTCTCGACGATGGCGGGGCGGATCTGTTTCCAGGTGCCGGGTGTGCCCGCAGTGGTGCAGACCCATTCGCCGCCGATGGTGTCGCGCCAGTATTCATCCAGCTCATGCGCGCCGGTGACGGGCGGGCCGATGAGTGTCGTCGGCAGATTGTTCTGAAAGCTCGGCACCCGCGTGTAGAGCAGGCGCGTGAGGATGCTGAAATTGGATTCCACGACGGTCTCGGGATCAGCCGAGGCCGTCACCAGCAGTAATTCTCCAGGTAAGATAGTCATAATAAATCAGGTCAGATAACCGTGATGATCAGTTCGTTGTGGTAACGGGAGCGCAGCCCGTTCTCGAAAGCGTAGGCGCGCACCTTGAAAGTGACGGGACCGGCGCCGAAGTGGGTCTCGCGTTGCGCCTTGGTATACTCGGCACTCGTGGCCCCGGCCGCGGTGGCGGGACTGGTGTAGCGCAGTTCATCCGCCAGCGTGAGGAACTCCAGGATGGTGGCGGCATTCACCTTGGCCGGGTTGTCGTGCCAGCGCGCCCAGAAATCGCGCGGGGCGCTTTCGCGCAGGGTCCATGTCAGCGTGATGGGGCTGGTGGCCGAGGCCGTGACATAGGGCGAATGGCCGTCGCCTTGCGCCCGGAGATTCACCGGACAGAGCGGCTGATGCACGCGATCCGTGAAACGGTGCGTGAGCGTGGTGGCTTGCGCGAGGTCCAGGACCTTGTGCAGCACCTTGGGCTGAAACTTGAACATCGCGGCGCTGTTCCGCTGAAAGCTCGTGTGGGTGAGCCGTTTCAATTCGGCCTGGCGCACGACATACACTTCTTCACCGGCGGCGTGCGCCAGCGCCTGCGTGTCGTAACGGGCGCGGATGCCCCAGAGCTGGTAGCGGCCCTCGCTGAGGTACTCCACCTGCGCGACGGAGAAGATCTCCTCGCCGGCCAGGACCAGCAAGTCGTTCTGGAACGCGTTGTTCAGCGAGGGGCTCTCCAGCTCCACGAACGCCTCATCAAAATTCACCACCAGGCCGGTCGTCAGATCGATGAGATCCGTCGTGGCCGGATATGACTGGTGGAGCGTGCCTCGCAACGGGAAGCGGTTATGCTCGCCGACCGGGTCGAACTGGAGCGTGACCATCGGGGTGGTGGTCTTGAATTGCTGGAGGTAATCGCCGACGTAGAAGGTCTGCGGCGTGGAATTCCGGCGGCCGCGCAGGAGGGCCACGCGGGCATAAAAATTCTCCGTATCGGAAGGCAGCGTGAAGCGTTCCCAGCCGATGACGATCATGAACTCCCGTTTCATCCAGCCGCCATTCAACGAGGAGCCGGGCCCGTTGAACTGCCAGAGCAGGCGATACTCCCGTGCGAGGTCCGTCACCTCCGGGTCGAAGTAATTCGGAAACGCCACCACCAGCGAGTACGTCTCATCCACCGTGGGGATGGGATAGGTATTATACACCGGAACCTGCACCACCCGGGCACCAAAATTCCATTGCAGCGACTGGTAAAAATTGGGCGGCTGGATGGTTGCCAGGCTCTGGGTGCGGCGCAGGTGCAGATTGTAACCGGTGGTGTAGAAGTTCGGCCGTTTCGCGAGGGGCGAGAGCGTGATCTTCTCGCCCTCCGCCAGCCCGCGCGGGAGCTCGATGAGCTTCTGCGCGGTGAAGGGCACCGGATCGGTCGGCACCGGTTCGATGACCGCATCATCCTCCGGCAAGTAATACGCGTCGTTCAGATACGCGCGATCGAGGACCACCTCCAGGCTCACCTCGCGCGCCTCCGGCCGGCTCAAGGATGTGGACACCACGCGCATTACAAGTTCCTCGATGCCCAGGTGCGCATACGAGAAGCGGAAGAGATCGCCGGGCTTCAACGCGGCGGATTTGCGCACGCTAAGGCTGCCGCCCGTGGCGGGCAGGGCGGCGGCGCGACCGGCGGCCGCCGCGAGCTTCTGGGCGAATTGCGGATTCGTCACCCACATGCGTTCCAGCGTCTGCGGTGTGTTGTCACCGGCGAGCTGCGCCACACCGGGGGCGCGATACGAGAGCGCGTTCTCCTTGTACTCGCGGGTGCGGTCGTTGAATTTCACCCATGTCTTCGTCTTCACGCCGCGCCAGCTTTCCGTGTCCAGCTCGGGTTCCTCCGTGAGCACCGCTTCATCGATGAGCGGCAGCGCCTCCACATCGGCGGCGGCGCGCATCAGGCCGAGCGAGAATTTCCCTTCCGCCGTGATGAGCGGATAACCGTCGAAGTATTCGCAGATCTGTGCGATGAGTTGCCGCGCACTCGTCTGCTTCGTGATATACGGCGAGATGCCGATCTCTTCCTCCGCGAGTTGCGCGGCGACGGCTAGCAGACTGCTCTGGTCCAGCCGGCTTACGTCCCAGCCCAGACCGTAAAGCGGGCTCATGAGCAATTCGCAGATCACCGCCACCGGATTGCAATCGCCTCCGATGTTAACCGGCACAGTGATCTCCTCCCACGGCCACTCCGGATAACGCGACATGATCACTTCCACGTTCGGCGCGTTCGTCTGGTTGAAGCCGAAGTAAACTTGATCGAAATACAGGATGCATTGCCCGGGATACTTCGGATGTTGCAGGCCCGAGGCACCAAGGACTTCTCCGGCGTTCTGTGCCTTCGTGCCCCAGTAAAGGCGGGCGGGATTCAGCGCATGACCTTCCAGCGTAAGATTTGTCCAGATGTCGCCATCACGTTCCAGCGGCCCGTCCTCTTCGTCCATCTCCCACACAACATCGCCGTTGAAGAAGATCTTCTCGATCGCATCCACCGGCCCGTGACAGACCACGGCGGCGAGGTTGGCGTAATAGTTGTAGCCGGAGACTGCTGTCTGCCCCTTGCCCACGGTGGAGACCACGGGCGCGGCATACACGCCGAAGGCATCGGTGATCCAGGTCACGCCGAGGCGGTTCTTGCCCGCGAAGTAGGGGAGCGGCCGCGCCTGCTCGTTCGTCGAGGCGCGGGATTCGTCCAGCCCCAGCGCCTTTTGCGGCGGTGCGGGCATGGCCTTGGTTGAGTTGCCGCCGAAGCTCATGATTCGATGGGTTGATAGACTGCGGTTAAACGTTTGCTCCAGGCCGGATCGTCCGTGCGCGCGAGGGTCACCGTGGACCCGCGCATGACGTGCAGAAAATGCCGTGCGCTCAAGGCCACGCCCACATGGTGTACGCTCTGCCCGATGCGGAAGCACAGCAGATCGCCCGTGCGCGCCGGCAACGTGCCGATGCTGAAATACGGGCTCAGGTCCAGCCACGTGAGCACCTGGCTCAATGGATTGTGAAAGCCGCCATCCAGCGCGTAATTGCCCGGCTGGAACTGCGCCAGATGCCCGCACTCGCGATAGATCTCCGCCGCGAGATGCACACAATCCACCCCCGCCCCGCGGATGCGCGCATGCGGCACAAAGGGGGTCCCGCGCCAAAGGCCCGCCACCCGGCGCAACTGCTCCTGTCTTTCGATTGTCTCAAAGTATGGTTTCATTTCTTGCCTCCCTGGCTCACGGGCTGTTGCACCGCCACCAGCGTTGGATTTTTGGTGGGCACAAACGGCTGGCCCATGAAGTTGAAGGTTCCGAATTTGGTCTGGCACGTGAGCCACTTGCCATCGCAGCCGGGCACGAGTGTCACCGTGTCCGATTCCGCCGCGTGTTGCAGCGGCAGGTCCAGCGTCAGCTCGCGTACCGTGCTGGAGATGACCGTATCGGACAAAATGGAGCGGATCTCCAGTGCCTCACCCGTGCCGGTCTCGATCCAGCCGAAGGTGTAATACTGCGCGTCACCGGATTCGTCCGCGAAGGGCGTCGCCTTGGTCACGCGGATGACCCGCTCGCTGACGATGTCCGTGAGCGTCACCGTGCGCTTGAAGGTGTTCAGGGGCGCTCCGCAGTTCGCATCGTAGATCTGGTAGGCGCAGCGCGGGCCCATGAGCGCATCCGGCAGACGCTGCGTGTCGAGGTCCAGGATGGAGACACATCGTGCGCTGATCTTCTTCCCGCGCCGCGTTACCTTCTCCACCTGGCCGGTGAACCGGATGTTCACCGTATCGGGCGCCCCGTAAGTCGTCTCCCGCACCTGCACGTAAATGGTCCGCGAGGGCGGAAAAGGAAAACCGAAGAGCAAGGGATGATCCGCCTCATGCACCGCCTCCAGCGTGAGCTTGTCGGCCGCACCTTCGATGGATGCTTTCAAGCTCCCGTGCGAGATCGGCTTCGCGGCGAAGGTCTCACTGTTCGAGACGATCGGAGCAGCAAAGCTCGTGTACCGCCAGTGCGTGTCCGGTCCGGACGCCGGCTCGATCCAGATGTCATAGAGATACAACGGCAGCTCGCCCGTCTCGGCAGTCGCGTATTCGGTCGGGAGTTCCAGCACCTGGAAGGAACGTTGCTCGAACCATTCCGCCAGGAAGGCGGCGTTCTCTTCATCCTCCACCAGCCGCACATAATGCAGACGGCTCACCATCGTGGCGGCAGCGGGCGTGAAGGGCAGCGCGCTCTCCAACGTGACGCGTTCCGTGCCGTTACCATTGTCGGTCACGTTCAGGATCTTCGCTGCCGCGCTGGTCCCCTCGTGCGTCAACCACAGATGCATCGCCGGATGCTGGTCCCATGACGCCGCAAAACTTTGTCCGGCGATGTCGAACTGCGTCGTGCTGAGGCCGCTCACGATGTCCACCGCCTCCGTCGGCGCGGGCAGCCAGAAGCCATGCAACCGTCCGCGCAAGGCGGCGAAGAAATTCTCCAGCGCGAGAATCTCCGCCTCCGTGTTCAGTTGCACGCTGAACTCGAATCCATGCACCACCTGGCTCTGCAACGGTGCGAACACTTCTGCGCCGAAGCCGATCTGCAATTCGCGCAGATCGTAGCTCAAACGCTGGCTCACCCCATCAGTCCAGTTGATGGGCGTCGTAAAGACCGGCCGCGTGAGGTATGTGGGCGCACTGCTGGCGGAGCTGCGCGTGGACCCGATCATTTCGGTGAGCGTGAAGGACACCGCGCTCTGGCGGCTGGTGAGGAGCGACTGGTCATCGGCCTGCGGCTTGCCGAAGAGCAGCGGCCTCACCAGCGAACCTGCCGCGAACGTCTGCGGCAGCGCGCTGTCCAGCGTCAGCGTCAGCCCCGCCTTCGCCGTGATCTGCCGCACGGCGTGAACGGGATTTTCGAGATTTGCGGCATCGAGGAAGAAGATGAAATCGCCCACCTGCCACGGCCAGTTCGTCGTGGCCAGCTCGGCGCTGGTGCCGCTCGCGTTGCTGGCGAGATCCGAGGCGCGCCCCCAGAAGGGCACCGCCGCCTTGCCGGACTTCAGCACCGCGCGCAACCGGTCCTCGAACCGTGCGCGCTGAGCCTGTGTCAGCGGCGCGATCTCATAACTCAATTCCCGTAGCGGCACCGTGCGCATCGCCCCGCGATCCTCCGCGCCCGTGACCGTCTCCTGGATCTCCGTCTCCCACCGCCGCGAGAGTTCCACCCCGCTCTGCCAGTTCGGCAGCTCCGGCACCAGCCCATGCCCGTTGATAATTTCAATGCTCATCCAATCCTCCTTTTCGTCCTCGTTCTCGCCCTCGTCGTCCTCGAATCCGTTAACTCGTTAAAACCGTTGAATCGTTACCTCGTTTCCACCATTTAACGTCTTTAACCTTTTTAACGGTTCATTCCTTCTTTTCCCCTGTCCGTGTATTCAGCGTATTCTGCGGTTCCTCTCAGCTCGCCATCCCCAGCCGCAGTTTGTTCTTCGCGATGTGCGCCACCGTGATCTCCTCGCCCACGGATCCCTTCATCACACGCATCAATTCCTCCTGGCTGTTCACCACGATGACCTTCGGTTGCGCCGATTGCACATTCACCTTCGGCGCGGCGGCCGCGAGATTCACACTTGGGATCGCCGTCCGTCCACCGCCCGCACCCACCCCGAGGTCCAGCGCATTCACTGCTCCGTTGCGGATGCCTTCGAAGAAGCCGCTGCCGAACTCCGCGACCTTCTTCGCCGGGATGACGAACTCGCCGTTCGAGAGCCGCGCGGGGATGCTGTCGCTCGTGCCGGTGCCCGGCCCGGTGATGAGCCCGCCCTCGGCCGCCATGACTCCGCTGCTCGCGCTGAAGGCCTTGACGGAGGCCTGGTTCGCCGTGAGCCCGGAGGTCAACGCCGCCTGCCCCGCCCCCACGGCGGCACCGTAAGAGGCCACGCTGGAGAGCAAAGCCGGTCCCGCCCACATCGCCGCCGAGGCCGAGGCCATCGGGGCCGTCGCCGCCACGGAGGCCGCGCCCAGCGCCTTGCCCACCGTCCACATCAGGATCTGGTTCACGATCCACTGCGCCGCCATCTTCGCGAAGCTGCTGATGATGGTGTTCAGGATGGAATCGCCGATGTTCTGCAACGCCTGGCTCCAGGTCATTGTCCCCTTGATGAGCCCCTCGATGGATTCCGCCGTGGCATCGATGGCCGTGTTCACGATGTCCTTGAACATCGTGGCGATGTTCTCCGCCAGCGTCTGCATCTGGTTCTGCATCTCCACGAACACCTCCGTCATCTGGTCGCGTATCGAGTTCGGATCGGGCTGCTGCCGCATGCCCCGTTGCCGTTCACTCACGCCGCCCCGCCGTTTGCGGGCGCCGCCGGTCCGGTCGTCCACGACCTTCCTGGCGCCCTCGTCCTCCTGCAGTTTGGCCAGCTTCTCCAGTTTCCCGATGTGTTCGTCGAAGAGTTCCCCCTCCAGCTTCAGCAAACGGATCTTCTCCTCGCGCTTCTCCTTGTCCGTCTTCCGGAAATCTTTCTCCAGGTCATCCCGTTCGCGGGCCAGCTTGTCCAGTTTGGCCGTCAGTTCGTTCTCCAGCCCATCGGCTTCGGCCTTCGCCGCCGCCTGTGCCTTCTCGACCCTGGCCTTGTTCATCTCGTCGATCTGCTTTTGCGCGTTCTTGAACAGCTCGACGCGCTTCGCCTGTGTCCTCCGGGTCAGCTCTTCCATTTCACCATCCTGTTGCAGGGTCAGGACATTGCTCTCGCCCAGCAGCCGTTTTTCCTCGGCCTTCAACTCGTTCAATTCCGCATTCTGCTCGGTCGTGCGGTTCGTGATCTCCTCCATCAGGCGGATCTTGCGCTGTACCACCGCTTCGCGTGCTTGCAATGCTTTCTGTTCTGCGTCGGCCCGTTGTTGCAGCAGTTTTTCTTCTTTGGTGGAAGTATCCTCAAGCATGGTCAGTTGCTCGCCCAGCGACCGCGACTGCTGCTGGTTCCACGCCTCGTACTCCGCGTTGATCGCCTTGATACCTTGCGCGACCTTTACCGCCCACGTCTGCCGGGCGGCGTCTGCATCCGCGATGTTGATCGCATCCGCACTCGCGATCAGGCGTTGCTCGGCGCGCCGCTGCTTCTCGTGATCGAACGGCGTCACCTTATGCCCGGGTGCGCTCTCGTCTTCGGCTGGCCTGGCCGCGTCCTGACCTTTCTGCGCTGGAAAAAGCTGTTCGTGCAGCGACTTGTTCAGGGAATCCATCTCCTTGCCGAACGATTCGTCATCCATGGAACCGAACTTGTGCTTGAACTGCGCCCAAACCTTCATGGCCTGCAGCATCACCACCACCACCCGGTCATTGATGGTCATGCCCATAACTTCCAGGTCGCCGATCACCTTGCCGAGCTGCCAGCCCACGAAGGCCGCGCCGGCGATGGCGGCCACGCCGGTGAGGAGTTGCATGACCCCGGCCAGGCTGGTCACTGCGGCGGCCAGCACATTGGCCGCGGTGGCGGCCGCACCGCACTGCAACGTCATCTGCTGCAATCCCACGACCGTGGAGACGAGCGATTGGCCGCTCAACACGATGAATGCACTGTTCAACGCCCGAACCGAAGTGGTCGTCTCCTCCATCACTTTGCCGATGCCTTCCGCCGCCTTCGTGACGCCTTCCCAGCCCATGTTCTCCATCTGCTGGGCGGCGACTTTGAGGGCCTCGGTCACCCCGTCGACACTTCCTTTCAGGTGTTTGTCGAACTTCTCCGTCTGCTCCTCGGCTTTCTGCAAGTTCTGGTAAAGTTTTCCCAGCCCCTGCTCCACGGCACTCGTGCCGGAAAGGTACAGTTTTAGATCAATCGTTGTTTCTGCCATAACTACTCCTCTCGTTCCTTCGTTTTCCCTTCGCTCGCCGCCAGCAATCTCGCTTGTGTGTCCTCAAACAGCTTCCCGCCTTCCGCCGACCAGCACGCCGCCATGCCTGTCATCACCACCTGCAAATCCAGTGCCTTCTCCCGCGCCTGCAGCCGCTCCCCCGCCGCCGCCAGCAGGCGGAGCTGCGCGAGGGAGTGGCCGCATGCATCCGTCAGGCTTAGCCCTGAGCGGACGGCGAGTTCGGCGACGACATCGGCAAGCTCGAGAGCAGGCTGCGCTTCATCTGCTCCGTGATGCCCGGCACGAGGATCTCCTGGCGACGGGCGCGGCGGGCCACCCAGCGCGCGAAAAAATCCGCATTCAACCGCTCGCCCTCCGTGATCAGTTGTTCGTGGGCCTCGGCCGTGAGCTTTGCCGCCCAGCCCTTCGGCTTCGCGCAATACAGCTCCACCTGCGCCGCCTCGTCTTCGATCGCGCCCGCCAGCCGCGGCATCTCGCTGATCGGCAGTTGCCGCACCGTCACCTCTTGTGTCGTGCCATCCAGCAGTTGCACCGTTATCGCCCCGCGCCCGCCCAGCAGCGTCTCCATTTTCGTCGGTCCGTTCGTTTCCATAAGTTTCATTCTTTCCTTCTGTCGTTGTTTGATTGGTTGAATCGTTAAAACCGTTGAATCGCCAAACTCGTTTCACCATTTAACCTTTTTAACGAATCACTCCTTTTTGTTTTCCGTTAAGCCCGGCGGATGATCACCCACCCGCCAGGCTCTTCCGTTACGCATTATGCATCACGTATTACTCTTCCCTCATCATTGGCCCGCCGGTTTACCCCGTTCTGAAAGTCGGGGTGCAACCGGCTCACGCATCCACCCGTCCACGCCGCACGATCTGTCCGGTTGCCAGCAGCTCCACCTCGAACTCGCTCAGCTTCTTCCCGTCATTGTCGCCGCGATTGCTCACCACGACCTGCGCCGGGAACGTGTAACGCGCGCGGGGCAGTTCGGAATGCTGGTCGTATTCGTCGAAGTACGCCGTGCCCTTCACCGTCAGCTCCGCATTGCCCTTGTGCTCCAGCGTCTCCACGGCCGCGTGGTCGTACGTCACGTCCACCGTCGCCGCGTCCGCGATGGTGCCGCCCCGCAGGAGCGTGATGACGCCCGCTTTCGCATCCACCGTGTAGTCCGTGCCCAGCGTCTTCGCAACCGTCGCCACCTCCACCTCCACGTTGGACACATCCTGTTTCGCCAGGATGATCACCTGCCCCTTCTTCACGCTGGTGAAGGATTCCGTGGCCGCCGTGCCGCTGCCTTGCGATACCGTCGTGCCCGCACCCGCCAGCAACTGCAACCGTGTGAGGTCCGGCAGCTCCTCATCCAGCCCCACCGTCCAGCGATGCTCGATCTGCGCAGGCCGCTCATCCACGATCTCCACATAACCCTTCCGCGCCACCGCTGTCTTCGTGCGCTCCACGTTCGCCGTGTGCTTGTGCATCCGCACATTCCCGAAATCGATCGCCGTCGATTCGCCGTTCCGCTTGAACAGCAATTTCCCCGTCGCCTGTTTGCGATAAATGATATCTCCCGTTTCCTTCATAACTCTCCTTTGTTTCTGTTTTGTTGTTAACTGACTGATTTCCCGACTGATTCTCTTCTCGTTAAATCGTCAAATGGTTGAATCGTTACATCGTTTCACCGTTTAACGTTTTAACTCTTTTAACGAACCTAGTGCTGCGTCAGCACCTGCCCGCATTCCACCATCAGCTCGAGGTTCCATGCCTCGCGCCCGGCGGCCTCCTCACGTTTCGGCCCCTGGATCAGGAGCGGCGTGCCGTTCACCGGCTTCACCAGCACCGCTCGCAGATCCAGATTCTTCCCCGTGAGGTCACTCACGACGCGATCCTTCATCGCGATGACCCCCGGCGTGTTCTCATCGCCCGTGGCCGCTGATTGACGGCGTCCGTAATCGCGATCCGCCAGCAGCAGGAACACATGCCGCTCCACCACCGTCGTGAGCGAGCGCCCCGAGACCTCGTTCACGAAGTCATCGTCACCCGGCACGATGAGGCACACGCGGTTCTTGAACACGCGCAGCTCTTGCAACGCCTTCAACAGATCGGTCGAGCTGTAATACTCCACCTTGTCGAAGAGCGGTGTGCCCGCCGTGAGTTCCAACGCCGCGAGCCGCGTCTTCAACTTCGCGAGGATCGTCAATGTCTCGGTGAATGGCATACGCAGCTTTCCTTAAGCCACCGGGATGGCGTGAACCTCCAGATCGAACACTTCCACGCTCGTCGTCGTCGCATTCCAGTAGAGGTAGAGATACCGCGCCTGGATGGGGATGCGGGCCGAGACGAACTCCCGCTCCGTGTCGCCGTCGATGCTCGTCGGCAGCGCCAGCGTGATGGTGGTCGCCCGGGTGCTGAGCCGCATCGTGGCTCCGCTTGCTGCACTGATGTCCTCGCGTGAGAACGCGTAGCTCAGCAGGATCGAGCCCGTCGCGTTCTGGTTGCTCACCGTCTTCGCGTTGAGCTGGATGGCTGCCGCCTCCTTCCACGGCGTGGTTTGCAGGTCGATCTTCGTCAGGTCGAACCCGCCCTCCGCCGCGCTCGCCAGCGGCTCATCCGTCAGCGTGAACACCGGCGGTGCTTCGTAATATTGTGGATTCTTCATCTTCATTTCTCCTTGTTCATTCGCGGTCCAGCACCGGCTGGCCATTGCTTGCTTGTGTTGTCGTCATATCAGTTTCGCCTTGCTCCCCCAGTTCCCCTGGCCGCTGGGCACACCCGCCGGTGACGGCTCCTCCAGCATCAGGTCCGGGAATTTTCCATCGCGGATGTCGTGCAGTTCCTGCATCGCCTCCCGGTGTTTCGTCTCGCGTTTCTGCGGGATTTCCACCAGGCGCGAATACAGCTCGAAGAGCACCAGCGCCCGCACCAATCGCTTGTAACGCAGCTCCGGCACCGCGAACCGCGCCGTGTAATCCTCCACCTTCTGCACCTGCTCCGCGATCGTCGTCGCGATCGGCTCCGGCTCACCTTCGGACACCAGCTCCTTCGCGATGCCATCCAGCTCCTCCTGCGAGATATCCACCAGCAGATCCTCCTCTGTGAATGTGATAGCCATAACTTCCTTGATCGTTAAAAACGTTAACTGGTTACCTCGTTGAATCGTTTACCGCTTTATACCATTTAACGAATCACTGTTTCTTTTTGCTCTCTGCGGTTGATCCCGCCTTTGGCGTCCCTCATTTTATCGATCCCCATCGCCCTCTCCCCTTTGGGAAGCAGAACTTCCGCCGGGGAGAGGGCCAGGGTGAGGGGTGAGCTTCCACGAGCCGCGTCCAGCTTCCTCCGACTCACGTTTCACGAATCACCCCTTTAACGATTTTTACGCCGTCAGCACATTGCTCAGGTGAAATCCCGCCTTCGCCCCGATGATCTTCTCATCCACATCCTGCCGCGCGCGATGCACGTCCGAGCGGATCACATCCTGGCGATACGACTCCACCACCACGCCGTCCGGGCTCACCTCGCCCACCCAGCCGAACGTGCGTCCGAAGTTCGGCGCCATCAGGTCCGGCGTATCCTGCACATGCGCGAGCACCACCGAATCGCCCCAGATATAATTCGGCGTCGCCGTCTGGCCTTCCTGCGCCGTGTTCTCGATCGTGCCCGCCACGAGGAACTGCTCCACGCCGAACACCGCCGCCAGCAGCTCCGGCGTGACGATCGCACGTTCGGAATACTTGATCTTCTCCGCCACGATCTCGTGTTCCTTCAACACATTGAACACATCCCGGCTCACCACCATCGTGTTCGCTTCCATGCCCGTGTTCTTGTGGATGCTTGCGCGCGCCATCTCGATGTCCGCCATCGGATCGGAACCGCTCGCGTCCCACTTCGTCTCCGGCTCATCCGTCGGCACCGAGGCCCCCGTCGCTTTCGCCTTCACGCGGATCTCGTGATTCACCATCAGCACGTTCATCGCGCGCCGCATCGCCGAGGCGTCCGCGTCGAATGACCGCGCATACTTCTTCCGCTCGCGATCATCCACCGGCTCCTCATGGCCGTACTCGCGGCAGTTATACGTGTCGGTGCTGATCTTCATCTGCCCGCGGCTGTAGGCCGAGCGCGGCGCGCGCTGGATGTTGCGCGGCACGTTCAGCAGATTCTCCTCATCCAGCACGTAGTAACCCGCGCTCTGCTCCCCTGTGAGGAAGAGCGGGAACAGGCGCAAGCCCGTGAAGCTCTTGCTCTCCTGCATGAATTTGACCGCCATCGCCGTCAAAACCACATTCAATGATGCATTTGAAACCATAATCTTTTTCTCCCTTGTTCTTCTGTTGTTCTCTTGCTTGAACCGGAATTGTTCTCCTCCGGCTTACACCTTCTCCACGATGTCCAGCACCTCGCACACATCGCCATCCACACCATTCGCCGTCGGCGAGATCACGATGCCGATCGAACGGTCCCCGGTGGTGGAAGCCGCCACGATCTTGCCGCCGCTGGCCCCTTTCGCCCGCGTGCCGATGGTGACCGCACCACCCTTCACGCACTTCACCGTGCCGCCCTTGCCGAGCAGCCGGATGTTCACATGCTCGCTCCCCTCCAGCTTCCCGTGCATCACCCCGATCGCCAGCCCGCTCGTGAGCAACTGCACCTTCCCCGTGGACGCCAGCTCCACCAGGTAACCTTCTTTCCCCGTCAACTGTCCCGGAGTCTCCTCCGCGAACGTCCGATATCCATTGTCCGTATAAACTTCGATACCCATAACCCTGTCCTCCTTATTTCATTTAACTGTTCTCGTTGTTCTAACCTGTCCCTGTGTTCGTCCTCGAACCCATCCCTCGTTAAATCGTCAAAACCGTTGAATCGTTACCCCGTTTCACCATTTAACGCCTTTAACCCTTTTAACGATTTTCCCGTTTCCGTGTACTCCGCGTATTCCGTGGTTTATTTGGCTTCTCCCAACATCGTCCGATACGCCTCATACAACTCCGGCTCCTTCGCCGCCACATGCATGACCGCTTCGGTGAACACCACCTTGCGTTGCTCCGCGAACTGCCGCGCCTTCACCACGAACTCATGCTCCGGCCCATTCGCGTTCGCGGCATGCACCGGTGCCGTCGTATGCGGCACGATCGTGACCAGCGCGTGATTCACCGCCAGCCCGGTCAGCGTTTCCGCCAGCTCCGGATTCTTCGTGAGCGCCTCCACCCACTTCGCATGCAGCGCCGTGTTCTGCGGAGCCAGCTTGCCCGTGCGTACCGCTGTCTCGACGATCGCCCGAGCCTGGTCCTTCGCCTTCAGCGTGAGCAGTTGTTCCAGTTCCTGGATTCGTTTCTGTGCGGCGGCCAGTTCGGCCGCCAGTTTCATCGGGTCCATATAGTTTGACCTTTCTTGGTTTGCGTCGCCGTCACTTGTGTTTGCCCCCGCGACAATGGGGTTGATCGTCTTGAACGCCGCGCGATTCACCAGCCCGCCCATATTGAGCGGCGCCCCTGTGACCTCGCCCGCGACATCCACAAAAAAACTCGGTGAAAAGCGCCGATAAGCTTTCCCCAACAACGCCGTGCGACCCGGCTCCGTCCACTCCACCTCCACGCGCACCCCACCCGTGATCGCATCCTCGCCACCCCAATAAAACCGGAGTGGCCGCGCCGAAGCCTCCGCATCCTCGTGATTGAAATCGAAGTACGGCACATCCTCCGCCCCCGCCTCCGCCTGCGCCCGCAACTCCTGCAACAGCGCCTCCATCCGCACCGCCGTCTCTGCATTCACGATGACCAGTTGCGTCACCGGCGCTTCACCTTGAGTGGCCGCGATCACATGCTGCCCCGCCGGCATCCATTGAATTTCAGTCGGCAACTCCTCTAAACCCGCGCCGCCAGCATTGGCCTCAGCACCAGGCTCACGTTCCTTCTCTGTATTTGTGTTCGGCAAAGTCGGCAAAGCCGCCGCCAACCGCGCCTCAATCGGAAATGTATTATTCATGTTCATAAACTCCTTTGTCTCTTCGTTCGTAATCGTCCTTCGTCCTCGATCCCCTCTCACCTCGTAGCAGCCGACGTCAGTCGGTGGCTACCTTCCTCCTCGTAGCGCAGGCGTCCTGCCTGCTCCCCATTTCCCGGTAGGGACGATGTGCTCCTCGTCCCAAGCCAAGGTCTTCTCCGCCGCCCCCACAAATCTCACCGGCCGCTTCAACACTTCGCACCAGGTAGGGCTGGCGGCTTGCCCCGATTCGTGTCGGGGTCCTCAGCCGGCCACCGCCGAAGCCGCTGCCCATCCGAACCACCGCAGCCTCTGATGACGCCCACCGCGTTACCTCTCCCTTCAAAGCCCGGATTTCAGGCGGGCTGAAGGGTGACCACGTTCCACTCGTTTCCATAGCTCTCTCGTTTTTCATGGCCTGTTTAACGACCGTTCTCCTCTTTCCCCGACAGTTCATTGCACGCCGTCTCCATGATCGCCTCTTCCAGTTCATTCATGTCTGGCAATGCTCGCGGATCTGGCGACTGCGTCACGCTGCTCTTCAGCAGGTATTGCACTTTCACGTTGTTCGCGCCCTTCACTCGCGCTGCCAGCGTCGGCCCCTTGCGCGTCCGCAGGAGAAACAACCGCAACCCTGTATCCGCCTCGAACTCCTTCGTCGTCTTCCCATACGCCTCCGCCGTCACCGGAATCGTCAATGCCTGCGCGCGCTTCACGCTGATCACGCCGCCATACACCTTCTGCGCAAAGTGAGGATGCGTGACCGCCAGAAAAATCTCCCCCCTCGCATCGGACAAGCCCACGGTCACGCTGTCTCCCACTGCTTTCCAAAAATGTTTTCGCGTGCCGCCGAGCTTGTTTGGTGAATCTAGATCCCGCCGGTAGAAATGCGCCTTCAACTCCCCCTCCGCCCGCTTCGCCACTGCGCGCAACATCCCCTGTGGATTCCGCACCTTGCCCAGCAACTCGCGCAACTCCCCCACCGTCGAATCACTGTTCAATTCAATCGCAATCATGCCGCCTCCTCTTCTTTTTCCTTCTTACCACTGGCCCGTGGTGCAACCACCTTTTCCCCATCTGTGTCATTCCGTGTTTCATCTGTGGCTAAAATCCCCTCTCGATGTTCGGCGTTCGATGTTGGATGTTCGATGTTTCCTATCTTCTCCTTTGGAGCTCCCACCACTTCTTCATTGGCACCCGGCATCGGTATCTCATGCCGCTCATAAAACCACGCCTTCGGTAATGCGACTCCCGCATCCAGCAAAATCCGGTCACGCTCCGCCATCGCCTTCGCATCGCGCACCTCTTTGACGACCGGCTGCAGCCAGGGACACTCCAGATCATCGCCGAAGTTCAGCCGACAGAACGCCGCGCTCAGTTGCTGCAACACCTCGCTCGTCCACGCCGCCAGCGCTGCCTTGCGATCCGCCCGCACCTTCTGATGCACCTCGCCCAGTGCGCGACTCCCGCTCTCGCCCGCCTCACTCGTGAGAGTTTGCCCCAGGATGAGCAAGTCGCATTGCTTGTCCGCACGATCCAACAACGCCGCCTGCGGATTATCCGTCCCGTTTCGCGACGGCTCATGCAGCTCGATTTTTGTCCCCGCTGGAAACGCCGCCCACGCCGAGCTGCCCATGTTCTCCAGCATGTCGCAGATCTTGTTCAGCAACCCAGGCTGGTTCGGATCATAACTCGCCCAGCGCAACGGCAGCCCGAACAACTGTGCGAAATTCAGCAACCACTCCGCGCTGAAGTTTGACGCGCACCACCACCACGCCAACGGCCGCAACAACGCACTCCCCGCCGGATGCCCCGACTTATGCTTCGCGATCGCGATGAGAAACTTGTCCGGCGGAAACACCGCGAAGCCCTCACCCACATCCTTCAACCCCTCCGGCACACACGCACCAATCGACAGCTCCCGCACATTCAACATCAGCTCCGGCGCATTCTGCGCGTAACCGTAGTAGCGCGGATGCACCCACGTCGTGCAGCGCGGCGCGATCACCTGGCCCGCACCCGCCACCGCGCGCTGTTCCCAATGCACCTCCAGCACCGCGATCCCCTTGCCCCACGCATCCGCGATATCTTTCAGCGTCGCATTGAACCCATTCTCATCCGCCTGCGCCCGCGGCGTCATTCGCCACAATGTTTGCTCCAACAACTTCGCCCGCTTCACCGCCTCGCGAGAAGGCTTCGCCCCCGTCAACGCATACGGCTGCACCGCCCAAGTCTCCGCGCACACCGCATCCTTCAGATCATTGAGATTCTTCTGCAACCGCGGCCAAGTATCCTCCATCAGATCAAACAACTCCCACTGCGCCACCAAGTTTCCACTGAGCGCACTCCGCAACACCGAATGAATCATCTCCGGCGTATAACTCCGCGCCGAAGCCGACATCCACCGATCCCGCGCCCGCGGCTGCACAATGCGAAGCAGCGCCTCCTTCGCCTCAGCTCCTGTTGCCTTTTCCTCCGCTTTCGCCCGAAATAATCTCTGCAAAAATTTCATAAGTTCTCCTCCTTTAAAATCCCTCTAACTTTTCAACGTTTCCGCATCACTCGCACTGGTAGGGCTGGCTGTCCTCAGCCGGCCGCCGCCGAAGCATCTGCCCATCCGAACTGCCGCAGCCCTGAATGACGCCCACAGCTTCTTCTCCCTCGCCCCTAATGGGGAGAGGGCCGGGGTGAGGGGTGAGTCGTAACATTGCGTATTCATATATCTCAGTGTTTTGATTCGATGCTCCGTTTTCATATTGGCCCGCCGGTGCAACCGGCCTAAGCCGCCATCCGCAATCTCCTCGGCCGAAACACCGTCTCCGCCCGCTCCGCCGCCATCCTGATCCCCTCCACACTCATCACCGCCCCCGCCGCTCCTCCGCGCAGCGCCCACAACGCCAGCTTATGCGCATCAAACGTATCCCCATGCTTCCCATCCGCCGCCGTATCCGTGCTGAACGACCCGCGATCCCGCTTCACCAACCGAAAATCCTCTTTCAGATACCGCTCCGGCGCCAACGTCAGATGATTATCCTCCAGTTCGCCAATGAGCAGATTCCCCAAGTACGCCTTCATCACCATCGCATCCTCATTGATCCCCGGCGCGCTCTCGCTCCCCACGATCAACTCCACCGGCACCTCACCCGCGATGTCCCGTGACAGCTCGATCGCAAAATATCTTTCATTCGTCGCATCAATACACAACCGCCGCGCCGGCCCACCCCGCGACCGCTCATTGATCGTCTTAACCACTCTGCGAACCCGCTCCTTCGACACCGCCGGATCCCGCGTCTTCCACACCAGCGTCAATCGCCCAGTGAGCTCCACCCCACTCGACTCCATCACCGTCAGCGCCGTGGGATTGCTCGTCTCCTTCTCCGTCGTCGCCAGGTCCAGCCCGATACCGACTGGATTATTCGTCAGATGATCGCGCAAGAACGCCATCGCGATCGTCATATCCGCTTCATCCTCGATCACAATGCACGAACAACTCCCGATCCCTCGCGCCTGCGCCGATTCCAGTTGCAACAACCCGCACGCCGCCGTCCCGCCGAACACGAACTTCACCGCGTAATTCCGATCCCACGCATCCTTGTCCAGCGCCCGCGCGCGATGCTCATCCGGGCTCAACGGCTCCCCGCGCTCCAGGTCATACACCGGCACCCCGTCCGCCCACGCGTCCAGCGCATCCACGCGCAGCACCATCACGCCCGCCTCACTGCGATACCAATTCCCCGTCGCACACGGCTCGAACTCCGTGCCACTCTTCGGCGACAACATCTCGAACGAATAATGCGAATCATCCGGTGGCGGAGTCGTCGCCAGCGTCACGCGAAACTTCGGATTGCTGCTCACAATCGGCTCCACCGCCTCCCACACCTCGCGCCAATTCTTCACCCGCCCGATCTCATCACACATCAAGTCACCCGTCTCACCCACCGTATCCGCGCGCAACGCCACCACCTTCGTCCGCGAATAAATCGTCTTCGAATGATAAAACCGAAACTCCAATCGCTGCGCCTCATACAAACTCGCAAAATCATCCGCCGTCACCGCGCTCACCATGCGACCCGTCTTCCCATCCACCACCTGCAAAAGTCCCTCCGCCTTCTCCGCCTGTTTCGCGAGCGCCGCAATCGCCCGCTGAATCACCTCCGCCTCCTTCCGCACGATTTCGCGAGCCAGATTCAACTTCGCACTCCCGAACACCACCGTATGATTCGCCCGCTTCATCATCTTCTTCAGGGCCAACGCCGCAAACGTCGTCGTCTTCCCAAACTGCCTCCGCGCCACAAACGCCACCAACCGATGCTGCTCCACTCCCCGCAAAAACTCCCTCTGCGCCGCCCGAAACTTAATGATGGGTTCCTCTTCTCCCTCGTAGCGCAAGCCTCCGGCTTGCCGTACCGCAGGCGTCCCGCCTGCTCCCCGTAGTGGCGCAGACGCCCTCGTCTGCTGTAGTCGCTCAGGCGCCCCCGCCTGAGCCCCTTCCATCCCGGTAGGGCGAGACGAGCCAGCTCCGGCTTCTGTCGGGGTCGAGCCCTTGCCAACCTTATGGCTCCCGCAAACAATCTGAGGAGACGTGGAAACACCATCGCATTCACCACCCTCTCCCCTCAACGGGGAGAGGGCCTGGGTGAGGGGTGAGTCGCAGCCAAGCGCGTCCATTGTGCCTTTGCCCCCCTCTCGATGTTCGACGTTCGATGTTGGATGTTCGATGTTTCCGTTGGCCTTCATTCCTCCCCCTCTTCTTCCTTCTGCGTATTCCGTGTATTTTCACCCCGGCTCTGTCGGGGCTGTGGTTCACTCACTTCCCATTCTTCACCGAAGAGAAGCACCCCCAACCTCTCCACCTTCACCGCCTGCGGCACCTGCGCCCCTGCTATCTCCTGCACCCGCTTGTCCTCGTACCACTTCAAAAACAACTCACACGTCCGCTGATTAAACTTCTCCTCATCCAGCGCCATCTTCCGCCGATCCAGATCCAACTTCTGCAACCGCACCCACTCCCCCGCATCCTGCTGCTTCAACGCCAGCAACGTAAAAACCTTCTGCCCATACACCGTGATCAGCTCATCATCCAGCGGCGGCAGCGTCTCCTTCAGCAACTCGATCAACGTCTGCGTGGACACCTCCGCCGTCCGGAATTGTTCCCGGAGCTGCCACCACAACTTGAATTCCACCAGCGCCCCGATCGTCACCGCGATGTTCTGCTCCTCCAGCCACTCGCGCGTCTGCTCGTTCGAGTTCTCCCTGGCGTACTCGATGATCTCGCGCTGCTTCTCCTCCGCCATGTTCTTTAACAGCGGCTTGGCCCTCAGCACATCATTCGGTTTCGTCTTCATACTATTGGGGATGTTCCTCTGGTTGGTTCACGTGGTGAGCTGGGCATGCTGATCGCGGCCATCCGCCGTGATGCGCCACGAACGCAGCTCCGGGCTGATTGCTTTCCGCACCTCACAGATCAGATTGCGATCCTTCAGATACATCAGTTCCGCGCGCACCTCCTCCAGCGTCAGACCCGTGCGCCCCTCATTCCGCGCCATCTGCCACAACAACGACTCCGTCATCCCGCGTGTCGATGCCGCCGCGGACGCATCGAGGAACCGCAACAAACTCAACCGCAACTGTTCTATCTCCTGGGAATTATTCTCGTTTTTCATCATTCAATGGCTCCTGTATTGCGCAGCGTCGCGATGATCCGGTCCGGTATCGTATCCACCCGTGCGTGTACGACTTTCAATTTATCCTCCAGCTCCTTCCGCGTATCATCCACCCGCTGCAAAACCTCCTCGCGACTCTTATCCAGCCGGTCATAAACCCCCTTGCGACGCAGCTCCGCCTCCCGCAACTCAAACTCCTGATGCCGGCGAAACTCCTCCTCCAGCCGCTTGAACTCCTCCTTGCTCACGTAAACCAGCGACGTCTCCTGCCGCACCTCTGCCGCCGTCGGCTTGTCCTTGATATCGTGCCAAAGCCCCAACACC